>JALHPV010000061.1:893-29367 GCA_022842285.1 Kofleriaceae bacterium | reverse complement strand
GCCCAACCACTTGGATTCGCAAGCGTTCGCATTTCCGGGACGGTGCGAGCGGAGCGAAGCCGTCCCGCCGAGAGCCCTGCGAACGGGTTGGTGAGCGGCTCCCCATGCGGAGCCATTTTCCTCTCGTCACCAAGCGGGGGCGAGGATCGGTAAACAGAAGCCCCCGAGGGGCTTCACCGTTTCTGCCCAGAAGTCCGAGCGTTTCGGGCGCGACGTGTGTCGCGACGGAGCTGCGGTGTCTGCTAGCTGGCAAGACCTGACAAGAGGACCGAGAGCGCACGTTTGGACTCCTCGAGTGCCCGTGATCGATTGGATGAGTCGGCGATGACGAACACCGCCTCGTTCATCGCGCCGGAGATCCAGTGCGCAAGCACGTCGAGATCCACGTCGTCCGCCTTGATCGCGCCTGCCTCTCGACATGCGACGAGGCCCTGCTTCAAGGAACCGAGGCCGTACTCGGCATCGATGGCACGCCACTTCGACCAGCCAAGTACGCTCGGTCCGTCGGCCAATACGATCCGCCGCAGCTCATCGTCGGTGGCCAGCTCGAGGAACATCTCGCAGCCCGCTCGCACCGCTTCCAAGGGAGCTACGCTTTGGTCGGCGTGCGCCTCGATCCTGGCCACGAGATCTCGTTGCACTTCGCGAAGAACAGCCTCGAAGAGCCCTTCCTTGCTACCGAAGTGGTAGTAGACCGCGCCTTTGGTCAGGTTTGCCTCTGCTGCGATTCGTTCAACCGACGTGTCGACGTAGCCGTGCCGCGAGAACTCGCGTCGGGCCAGGCGAATTAGCTCTTCGATCGACGCGGCCGACCATTGCTCGTTCGTGCGCGGGACGGCCTGTTCTTTCGGGCGGACCGCAGGCCGGCCTCGTTTCGGAGTCGCTCCTTTTCTTGCTCGCTCAGGCATCTCCAGTCTTCGCCACGCAGCGCCCCCTCCAGTGAATACAGGTAGTAGCAGACGGGCAACGCTCGCCCGGCGCCGTGAACCATGCGGATGTACGCATTCGCCGGCCCCATCCGTTCGAGCGCACGCGAGTCATTGATCCCGATCTCGGCGAGCCTCCGGCAGACGGTTGAACCCAAGTTCGGAAGCTTGGCGAGGTCGGTCACGGCTCCGCTCCAGTGTAGCCGGCCGCGTACTCGCCGGAGGGCGTGATCCGCTCGATGACGTCAACGAAGACCCCATCCGGTCCGCGCAGCATGAAGTGCCGCTGGCCCCATGCTTCGTCCCTCAGGCCGTGCACGAACTCGACCCCAAGGCTGGCGAGCCGCGCGTGTTCAGCCGAAGCATCAGTGACCTCGAAGCTGAGAAGCACACCTGCCGCCGGTGTCTGTGCCGAGGTAGGCAGCGAATCGTGCTGCGTCGTCATGACGGCAAGCTCGAAAGCCTGAGACGGGTGCCCGAGTTGCACGTACCAGTCGGACTCGAAGCGCGGGACGAGCCCGAAGTAGTGCTCATAGAAGCCTCGCGCCTCGTGCACGTTGCTCGACAACAACACGGGGAAACAGCCGGTAGTGCTCATGCGTGACCTCCGAACCCAATGTTGCGTACCGTGGGTATGTTTGTCAAGCGCGGAGATTCTAGGATGAATGTTTCGAAGCCAAGCGCTGGCCAAGCCCGTTGACCATGAGGGCGAAGACTCGCCGGGAACATCGTCTTGTCTCCGGCCGACTAGAAGCGCGGGACGGCGTTCGGCTTCCTCCGCAAATGCTTCACGAGCGTCAGTATCATTGCCTCTTCTCGTAGGTGCCGCACGTGATGAGGCCGCGGAGCAGGAACGGGTCGAAGAGCTCGAGCCCTTCTTCTCGTCGACGTCGCGCTCGCTCGGCTTCGTGATCGCCTGAACCGGTCAGAGGGAGGGATCAGGCTCGGCGCTATGTGGGCGCCCGGGTCGAGATCGTGGTGGGGCTAGGAACGAAGCCTTTTACCAGCACCCGTCGCTAGTCTTACTGCGCCACAAACGCGAACGAGCGTAGCTCGCAGGGAACGCCCTTCGCGCAAGCTTCGGTTTGCGCGTCTCGCAGCATCGCGGCGAGAGATCCGGGCTGACCATCCTCCCAGCCATCACCGTAGAACGCGTACCCCGACGCAGTGGCGACGATGTTCGTGGTGTCCGCCTCCAGGAGCTGCGCTCCATCGCACGCGATCCAGAAGTGGTACACGACGCGACCTTGGTCGTCGGTCACGTCCCACCACTCGAGCGGTACTTCGGCCACGCCATTCGCGTTCTCGAACGCGGAGAATGGCCCGGTCAGGATCGCGGTCTCGTCGAGCGATGGATCCATGAGCTGGATCAGCCACACCAGCTGTCGACGTTCGCGTTCATCGAACGACACGCCGCCAAGCCAGGCTGTAGGCGAGGCGTAGTCCTCGCATCCCTCGACACGACGCATGCGGGTGAAATGGAGGGCCATCGCTCTTCGAGTGTTCTACCTCAGCGGCCGAGCGTCTCGATGATGAGGTTCGCGGTCTCCGTTCCCGAGAAGTTCTGCTGCCCGGTGATGAGGTTGCCGTCGCGCACGGCGAAGCCGCGCCACAGGCCCGCCTGCACGAAGTTCGCGCCGAGCTTCTCGAGCTCGTCTTCGATGCGCCATGGCATGAGGTGCTTGTCCCTCGGCAGCGCGCCCATGCTCCACACGGCGTTGTCGGCGAAGTCCTCCTCGACGTTCGCGAAGCCGGTGACGGTCTTGCCCTTGGCCAGAGGTTCACCGTTCGAGAGCTTCGCGTACCTCAGGACAGCGACGCCGTGGCAGAGCGCGCAGGCGAGCTTGCCGGCCTCGTAAAACGCGACGAACTTCGCGTGCAGATCCGTGGCCTGCTCGAAGCTGAACATCGGCGCCTGCCCACCGGCCACGACGAGCGCGTCGAAGCGGCCGACGTCGATCTCCGAGACGGGCTTGGTCTTCGCGACGAGCGCCGCGAGGCTTGGGGTATTGATGAACCCCATGCTGATCAGGTCGGACGCCGAGTAGCCGCTCGCGTCGCGGGGATCGGACATGCCGTCCGCCGCGCACGGGCCGCCGGCGGGGCTGAAGATCTCGACCTCGTACCCCACCTCGTGGAACGCGTAGTACGGATGGGTCAGCTCCGACCACCAGAAGCCGACAGGCCACCCTGTCGTGGTGGACGTCGTCGGGTTCGCGATGACGATCGCGACGCGCTTGGGCTTGCTCTGGCTGGACGGGTTCGGGTCTCTGAGGCTCATGTCGCGATCTCCTGCGTGTGGACGGGGATGTCCGAGCGCGAAGCACTATTGAGCCGACCTGGCATGCGGGCAACGCAACGGAATCGAACTCGTAGTTGCATGCGCTGCAATATTGGCGGCCACGTCGGGCTCGCGCGCGATCCGGGCCGGGGCTGAGGTCCTCTGCACGCGAGGTTGCACGCGATGCAACGACGACTTTCACCCCGGTGCGTTGTCGGGTGCCGGTCCCGACTCGACAATGCCCCGAACCAGAACCGACAAAGGAAATGACATGAACCTCGCATTCATCGGCGCCGGCCAGGTCGGCGCGGCGCTCGCCGTTCGCCTCGCCGACGCGGGACACGCCGTGGTGTTGGCAGAGAGCAAGGAGGGCTCGGCGTCGGTGGCGGCCGCCAAGCAGCGCAGCCCGCGCCTGTCGTCGCGTCCTGTCGCAGACGCGGTGGCGGGCGCCGACGTCGTGTTTCTCGCGACGCCCTTCGCCGCCAACGAAGCGCTGCTCCGGCCGCTCGCGGACGCATTGGCCGGCAAGATCCTCGTCGACTGCACCAACCCCGTCGGGCCGGGGCTCACGCACGGCCTGCGGAGCGAGCGCTCGGGGAGCGACCTCGTGCAGTCGCTCGTGCCGAAGGCGAGCGTCGTCAAGGCGTTCACGATCTACGGGTTCGAGAACCTGGAGGACCCGTCGTACCCCGCGTACAACGTGAAGCCGGCGATGCTCTTCTGCGGAGATGACCGCGGTGCGAAAGACCGGGTCGCCGCGCTCGTCACCGACCTGGGCTTCGAGGCCGTCGACGTCGGAGGCCTGGTGCAGGCACTCCACCTCGAGCACATGACGCTGATGTGGGTCCGCCTGGTGCGCATGGGCGGTCACTCGCCGCACCTGGTCTGGGGCGCGCTGCGCCGCTGAGCGCTCGCTCCTCAGATCGGTTGGACGGATACCACCGCACTCACCGGCAGCGCCGCGTAGAGGTGCGGGAAGCGCTCGCCGCCGCGCGAGACCTCCCAGCGCAGGGCCTCGCCGAGGCCATCGGCTTCGACCGCGAGCAGCAGGAGATCACGCTGCCCGGCGAAGTGCTTGGCGAGGGTCTCGGGGACCTGGGCCTCGGTCGAGAAGTGGATGTAGCCATCGCGGAGATCGATCGGGGCGCCTTCGAAGACGCCGGTCGCCTGTGCCGCCTGCCACTGCGCGGTCGTCGCGATCTTGAAGATCAACACGCCCGAGTCGTGTCACGAAACGCGGGTCGATGGGGCGAGGTGGCCCATCTCGCCGCGGGCAAAGCGCGCGCGGGCCTCGTGGATGTCCTCGAGCCGCGTCATCGCGAAGGGGCCGCCGAAGACCACCGGTTCGCCCAGGGGCGCGCCCTCGCCGAACAGGAGCTGCAGGCCGCGCGGACCGCCCTCGAAGCGCACGCGATCGCCATCATGTGCGAACAGCGCGGCCTCGTGCGCGGACAGCTCGGTCCCGGCCGCGCGGCCACCGCCTGCGATCATCATGGCGAAGGCGTTGTGATGGGACGGCGCATCGACCTCGATCGTTGCCCCGGCCGCCAGGTGGATCTCGAGAAACGTGATGGGCGTGAGCAGCTTCGAGAGCGGCGACGCGACGCCGCCGAAGTGTCCCGCGAGCACCCGTACCCGTGCCCCAGGCGACGGATGTACGTCTGGCACCTCGGCGCGCGAGGCATGGAAGGCCGCCGGGGCGGCCCGCTTGTGCTCGTCCTTGAGGTTCACGAACATCTGCAGGCCGTGGCACCGCGCCCCCGGGCGCTCGGGAACCTCTTCGTGCATCATGCCCCGCGCGGCCTGCGTCCAGTGGATCGCGCCGGGCTCGATGAGGCTTCGATCCCCGAGGCTGTCGCGGTTCACGAAGCTGCCCGCGCTGTCCTCGAACATGTAGGTCACGGCAGAGAACCCGGCGTGAGGGTGCGGCGGGAACGTGGGCTCGGACATCACGAAGTCGTCGAGGTTCAGGAACGGATCGAGCGAGAAGTCGGGGCCCGCGCGTAGTCCATACGACTCGAAGGCCGGGGTCATCCGCTGCGCGGCCAGGCCGCGGCGTTTCTCGAGAGAGCGGAGCTTCGTCACGACCCTGCTCCCATCTGGAAGGAGGGATCGATCATCTGGACGCGCTTCGCGAGCTTCCAGACTCCATTCACTCGCGTGATGACGTCGGTGTACTCGCCGGATGCGACGATGTTCGTGCCGTCCTTCGCGTTCACGATCCAGTATGACGATGTCGACGTGGCTTCGTCGCCCTGCACGTCGATCCGCCAGGTCCCCATCATGTGGCGCTTGCCCGCGGTGATGCCGCCGGCGTGCCACTGGTGGATCGTGGCGAGAATTTGCGAGCGGCCGGTCGCGGTGCCGAACGGGCTCACGTAGACGCCGTCGTCATGGAACGTGTCGGCGAACTGCGCGTCGTCGTGGGTGTCGATGGCGAGGATGTAGCGGTTCAGGAGCTCGAGGATCTGGAACTTGTCGGTGTTCATGGGTCACTCCATGGGTGAGGAGACGGGGGTCAGGCGGCGCCGCGCGCCATGGCCTGCGCGATGGACTCGGGGCGGATCGACGGGAAGTGGGCGTTGTGGCTCTCACCGAGGAGCGCCTCGCCACCGAAGATGCCGCGGGCGTACATGAGCGGGAGCCACGCGTACATGTTCTGGGGCTGCTCGGCGAGCTGACGCTTCGTCTCGGCCACGAGGTCCTCGAGCGAGCCGCGTCGGTCGAGGGTGACCGTGCGTCCGTGCACGCGCTCCCACGTCTGGGCGAACGTCAGGATGCTCGCGCGCTCGCCCGAGACGAAGAGGCGCTCGGGGAGCGTGCCCTCGTCCACCGCGGCCGCGGCGATGTACCGGGCCGTGTCCTCCCACGTGGTCCAGTCGATCGGCGTGGAGCCGTCGCCCCAGTACCGGACGATGCCCTGGGCCGCGTCCAGCACGCCGAGGAACCCGAGCACGTAGGCGTCGGTGAAGATGCCCTGCATGACATGCACGGTCTGAAACGTCGCGGTCGTCTCGGGCTGGGCCTGCATGGCGAGGGTACGTCGCCAGTCGGTGTTGAGATTGACGCCCTCGGGGAGGGTGAAGAGGTTGTAGGAGTAGTCCGACGGGATGAAGCGACGGGCTCCGGCAGCCTTGGCGGCCCGGAGCAGGGCGAGCTGAGCATCGACGATCACGTCGGGCCCGCCCTGCAACGTGGAGATCACGGCGAAGGCGCCCCGTACGACCTCGGCCCGGGCCTGCGCGGTCGCGGCCGCCGCATCGAAGGCGACCAGCTCGGCGCGGTCGCTCGCGAGCGTGGCCACGTCGGGCTTGCTCGGGTCGCGCACCAGGAGTCGCACGTGCACGCGGGGATGACGGAGGAGCTCGGCCGTGACGAGGCGTCCGAGCTTGCCGGCAGCACCGGCGACGACGATGAGCTTCTTGTCCATGCCGGAGACGATGGGCCTGCGCTCGCGTTCGGACAATGAGGCTGAAATCGGACAACAGGTCAGGTACAACCTGACAATGGTCTCGCCCGCCGACATGGTCCTCTTCGCGGCCGTGGTGCGCGAAGGCAGCTTCACGCGGGCCGCGGCCCGGCTTGGCATCACGAAGCAGACGGTCAGCGAGCGGATCGCGAAGCTCGAAGCGGCGGCCAAGGTTCGCCTCCTGGAGCGCACGACGCGGAGGCTGCGTCCCACCGAGGCCGGCGCGGCGTACGCGCTGCGGTGCGCGCAGATCGCGACGCAGATCGACGAGGCCAACGCGGAGCTCTCCCAGCGGCACGCGGAGCCGGTCGGCCTGCTCCGGGTCTCGGCGCCCGTGCTCTACGGGCGGCGCTTCCTCGCGCGGGTCGTCGGCGACTACATGCAGCGCTTTCCCCAGGTCCGCGTCGAGCTCGTGCTCGCGGACCGCCGGGTGAACCTGGTCGAGGAGGGCTTCGATCTCGCCATCCGCATCGGGGCGATGGACGACTCGAACCTCACCGTGAAGAAGCTCGGCGACGGCTACATGTACTACGTCGCGAGCCCGCGCTTCATCCGCGAGTACGGAGCCCCGAAGCCCGCTGACCTGCGCACCACGCGGTGCGTGGGTCTCGGTCGGTACGAGACATGGTCGGTCGGAGGGGTCGTGGCGAAGGTCGAGCCAGTGCTCGTGGTCAACGATCTCGAGGTGGCCTGCGATGCGGCCATCGCCGGGGTCGGCGTGGCGCGCTTGCCATCTCTGGTGTGCCGGGATGCCGTGCACGCCGGGCGGCTCGAGCTCGTCCTGGGCGCCGAACCGGCCCTGCCACCGGTCTACGCGGTCTATCCGAGCCGCGCGTATCTCCCCGCGAAGGTGCGGACCTTCGTCGAAGCCCTCGCGGCCAACGTGGAGCCGATGTTGCCCGTCGAGGCGCGCCCGCGACGGCAGCGGGCTTCGGCGCCCTGAAAGATCAGCACGTTCCGACGCGTGTCACGAAGTGACGGGTCCGGGGTCTATCCCGGTCATGGCAACCGCTCCGGTCCAAGTCGCGTGTCCCAACTGTCGTAACCTCACGTGGGCGTACCCGGGGGCGCCCACCGTGTGCCAGCACTGCCGTGCGCCGATCGCGGCGCTCGCGGCCGCACCGGCGCAAGCGCCCCTGCACCAGAGCGTGAACGTCGGCGGGCTGAAGCTCTCGTTCCCCGCGCGCGGCGGTTCGCGGTTCAAGATCATCGGCGGGGTCGTGCTCGTGGCCGTCCTCGCGGTCGGCGGCGCGATCGTGAAGTCAAAGTTCACCGCGACAAAGGGCGTCATCAGCTGGAGCCGGCTGGGCGGCGAGCGCCCCGTCGCGGACGACCTGTACCGAGGCGTGAGCGGCGACGCGAAGAAGTGGCGGAGCGACGCCACGTTCTGGTCGCTCAACATCTTCGCCGTGCGCCCCGACGGCACGGTCGACACGAGTCAGCCGGTCAACATCACCTACGTCTCGCCCGGTAACTCGGCGTCGTCGGCGAAGAAGACCCGCGCCAACTCCCTGCGCAAGTACACGAGTAACCCGAAGGGCCTCAAGACCTCGGGGATGGGTTGGCGCAAGCCCGTGACGGACATCGAGCCGCATCCCGTCCCGACCTGCACCATCAAGCAGCTCGTCACCAAGCTCGCCGCCGACGGCACGATCAAGGGCCCGGTGCGCGTGGCCTTCGATCCGCGCTTCGCGGGCTTCTACGCGTGGACCGTCTATCTCCCGTCCGGCAAGCCGGCCGACTACAGCTGGGAAGACTGCGGCGTGATCACCGGATCGGGCGAGGCGGCCGCCGGCGCCGGCGAGGAGGGCGAGTGATCGTCGGCTAGAATCGCGGGATGGCGCTCACGTACTACCTGTCCGATCGGTCGCGGCAGCTCGAGATCCCGCATGACGCCGCCGTCGAGGGGACGCTCGAACGCGTGCTGGACGAGCTCGCCGAGCTCTCGCCGATGCGCGGGAACTTCCTCGGCATCAACGTGGGCGCGAGCTCGGTGCAGTTCTACTGCGAGGGCGCAGGCGCGTGGAGCATCGATGTGCCGGTGCCCGCGAAGCGCGGTTCGCTGATCCGGTCCGCGCGGTTCGAAGATCTCGAGAGCTACGTGCGCGCGGTGTTCTCTGGCACGAACCCCGTGGATCTGCCGGGCCTGGCCTTCGAAGCGTTCTAGGTACGCGCTTCTCCCGCACACCCGTTCGTCGACGACCCACGAGCGTCACCCTCTGGCCCTACGGACGATCGGACGGCAGCGGCACCAGCCACGTGAACACGGCATAGCCGACCGCCGCCCCGATGGCCTGGGCTCCTACGAAGCCGGGGACGTCGACGAGCCGGATGCCGCCGTAGGTGTCGGTGAAGGCGCGGCCCAGCGTGATCGCCGGGTTCGCGAACGACGTCGACGCGGTGAACCAGTACGCGGCCACGATGTAGGCGGCGACGGCGAACGGCGTGGCCGAGGCGCGCGTGCGTCCGACGCAGATCACGACGCCGAGGAGGCCGAAGGTCGCGAGACCCTCGCTGAGGAGGAGCGGCCCACCCGCTCGCATGGTTGTCGAGAGGGTCACGGCCTCCAGGCCAAACATCACGTTCGCCGCTACCGCGCCGACAATCGCCCCCACGCACTGCACGACGATGTAGCCGAGCGCGAGTCGCGGCGAGAGGTCGCGCGTCAGGGCCATCGGTACCGTGACGGCCGGATTGAGCTGCGCGCCCGAGATCGGGCCGAAGACGAGCAGGATGGCCACGAGGGCGCCGCCGGTCGCGAGCGTGTTGCAGAGGAGCGCGAGCGCCGGGTCTGTGGCCAGGCGCTGCGCCATGATGCCGGAGCCGAGGACGGCCGCCGCGAGGAGCGCGGTGCCGAGCCCCTCGGCGACGAGCTTGCGGGTGGGCGTCACTTGCATGCCGAGGGTCCGCAGCTCTTGCGCAGCTTCGCGTGGTCCGCGCGGATGGCCTTCTCGGCGCCGAACGTCCGCGTCAGGGTCGCGAGCAGCTGCTCCACGACGGCGTGCTCCTGCTCGGCGAGCCGGTAGTAGACCCACATGCCATCGCGGCGTGCGTCGACGACCCCGGCCATCCGCAGGATCCCGAGGTGGCGCGAGACGTTCGGTTGGCTGAGCTCGAGGGCCTTCTCGATGTGGCAGACGCAGAGCTCGCCGTGCGCGAGGAGGGCCACGATGCGGACGCGCGTCTCATCGCCGAGGGCCCGGAAGAGCTTGGTCAGCGGCCGCACGCCATGATCGTCGGTGACGAGGGTCGACTGCATCAGGCGAGCTCCGAGGCCAACATGTCGAGCTTCCCGCGCAGCGTGTCGCGCGCTGTCCGGAAGCGATCGAGCATGACCTCGCGCGCGAGCGGCTCGGGGCTCGCGGGATCGGGGATGGGCCAGTGCAGTCGCCGGTGGTGGCCCAGGAATACGGGGCAGACCTCCTCGGCGCACAGCGTGATCACGACATCCACGGTCGCGGGATCGATCGAGTCGACCGACTTCGAGGCGTGCGCCGCGAGGTCGATGCCGAGCTCGGCCATCACCTCGATCGCGTACGGATTCACCCGGGACGGCTGGCTGCCCGCACTCTGGACCCGGGCCCGGTCCCCGAGCCGCGCGCGGGCGAGCCCCTCCGCCATCTGGCTGCGCGCGGAGTTGGCGACGCACAGGAAGAGGATGCCGGTTGCCATGGATATACTGATATCGTTATATCGTCTGACGATCAACCTGGCGCAGAAAGTCTGCGGCCTTTCGCGCGAAGGCCCGTCTCTACCGGTATGAGCGACATCAAAGCAGACGACGTGCGGACCGTGGTCCGCGACCACTACGCGAGCATTGCCCGGACCGGAGCCACCGGCTGCGCCCCGGGTTGCTGCACCCCTGGCACGCTCGGTTCGACGGGCGGGACCCCGGCGGGGGTCCTCGGCTACGGACGCGACGAGCTGACGGCCGTGCCCGAGGGCGCGGACCTCGGGCTCGGATGCGGCAACCCGACGGCCATCGCGTCCTTGCGGCCCGGCCAGACGGTCCTCGACCTCGGCGCCGGTGGCGGCTTCGATTGCTTCATCGCCGCGCACCAGGTGGGGCCGACCGGCCGGGTAATCGGCGTCGACATGACGGCGGACATGGTCGCGCTCGCCCGCGCCAACGCCCGCAAGGTGAAGACGACGAACGTCGAGTTCCGCCTCGGCGAGATCGAGCACCTGCCCGTCGCCGACCGCACCATCGACGTGATCCTGTCGAACTGCGTGATCAACCTCTCGCCCGAGAAGGAGGCCGTCTTCCGCGAGGCCTTCCGTGTGCTTCGGCCCGACGGTCGGCTCGCCATCAGCGACGTCGTCGCGACGGGCCCGATCCCGGCGGAGCTCCAGACCCAGGCCGCCGCGCTCGCCGGCTGCGTCGCCGGTGCCGCCCCGATCGATGAGGTCCGCGCCATGCTCGCGCGCGCGGGCTTCACCGACATCGCGGTCACGATCGCCCCGCGCAGCGCCGAGATCGTCGGGTCGTGGCTCCCCGGCATCGAGCAGTTCGTGGCCTCGGCCACCATCGAAGCCCGCCGCCCGCGCGCCGACGAGGCGTGCTGCCCACCGGGGTGCTGTTCGTGAACGCCACGCCCGCGCTCTGGCAGGACGTGGCCGCGCGCCTCCGGCCGTTCATCGCGCGTCAGGTGCCCGCCACCGACGTCGACGACGTGCTGCAGGACGTGTTTCTTCGCCTGCAGCGCGGGCTCGGTTCACTCCGCGACGAAGAGCGCTTCACGGCGTGGCTCTTCCAGGTCGCCCGCAGCTCGGTCTCCGAGCACGTGCGAGGGCGCGCGCGGCATCCGGTCGCGCCCGAGGTCGAGTTGCCGGCACCGCTGAGCGACGACGACCGCAATGCCTCCCGCTCGCTGTCCTCCTGCATCTCGCTCTTCGTCGCCCAGCTCCCGTCGCCGTATCGCGAGGCCGTCACCCTCGTCGAGCTCGAAGGCCTGACGGCGCGCGAGACCGCCGAGATGGTCGGCGTGTCCCTGACGGCGATGAAGTCACGCGTGCAGCGCGGTCGGGCTCAGCTGCGCCTCCTCTTCGACCGCTGCTGCGAGATCGCAATCGACGCGCGCGGCAAGGTCGTCGACTTCGCGCCCCGCCCGCGCGTGTGCACTTCGTGCAAGTAGGCCGCGGCTACTGGACGACGGGGGCGGCGGTCGTGACGGCCGCGCCCCACCAGGCCGGTCCGTTGGACTCGACGAGCGTCGCGATGCCCGTCGCCGGATCGATGGTCAGGAACTGACCGGTCTGCGTGAAGCCGAGGACGATGCCGCGCCAGAACGCGAGGCCCCAGATCTGATCGAAGCCCGTCGAGTGCATCGGAGCGGAGCCCGCGAAGCTGTTCGGGGCGAGCGTGGTGAGCACGTCGTCCGGCGAGCCGAGCGTGGTCTGCACGGTGCCGAACTGGTTGACGCTGACAATATCGCCCGACGAGCGATAGCCACCCATCGTGCCGACCTGCGTGCCCTGGCCGGTCATCGGATCGATGCGGAAGACGGCGTCGTCCGCGTTGCGCGTCGCGACGAGCACGTCGTCGCCGGTGAGGCCGAGCATCGACGCGGGCACGAACGACAGCCCGTTGAAGTCACCGATGCCCAGCGGCGCGAGGTACGTCGCCTCCGCCGTCATCGGATCGACGCGGTAGGTCGAGCCAAAGCCGATGGCGATCATCACCTGGTCCTTGTTGACCGCGATGTCGGTGATGCCCGTGACAGGCGAGCCCCCGGCGCTCCGGAAGTTGCCGACCATGGAGATGGCGAACGTCGCCGGGTCGACGCGGTACAGCGCGTCCGACGTGTTCGCGTAGACGTAGGTCGTCTCTTCCGAGACCACGCCATCGTCGTCGCCTCCCATGTCGCTGTCGTCCGCGCCCAGGTCCTCGGTCTCGTCGCTGCCGTCGTCGCTGCCGTCACGTGGAGCGGGACCGCACGCGACCAACCACACGGCGATGCCGATGATGCCCTTCATCGGGCCGCGTCATAACACGGCCCTCAGATGGTGATGGTGGATTCTTTGCGGGCCTGGGCCAGCGTCCAGAACCTCTCGGCGATGGCGTTCGGATCGAGGGTGGCGTTGCCCTGGTCGAAGGCCGTGCCCTTCACGGTGCCGGTCACCACGACCTCGCCGACATAGACGTCGGGCGCCAGCTTCAGCGCCAGCAGTGCCACGAGCTTGCGCTTCGCCGCGTTCGCGACCGACAGGCCCATCACGCCCCACTGGACGCCGATGGCGTGGAGCTCCGGCTTGTCGAAGCCGAGCCCGCCGTTGGTGACGAGCACGACACCCTTCGCGGCGCGCAGGTCCGGCAGGGCCGCCTGCACGATCGCCGTCAGGCTCACGGTGGCCATCCCCACCTGCGAGGCGAGCTCCGCGAGCGGGGCGGTGGTGACATCGCCGGCGCCGGCGCCGTACGTGTTCCAGTGGATCGCGGCGATCGGACCGAGCTTGCCGCGGATCGTCGCGACGAGGCCACCGATCGCATCCGCGTGGGAGAGGTCGGCGGTGAAGGCCTCCGCCTGGATGCCGGCGGCCGCGAGCTCCTTCACCCCGGCGGCGAGGCGCTCGGCATTGCGCGCGACGAGCGCCACGGTGAAGCCCTCGCGACCGAAGCGGCGGGCGACGGCGCTGGAGATTCCGGGCCCGAAGCCCGCGACGATGATGGTCTTGCTTCCCATGTCCAGGCAGCTACCGCGGGCGCCGCGAGTCCACCATCAAGGATGCGCAGCGGTTCCGTGGAAACACTGTTCTCGTCACGCGCCCTCGCGCTTCAGGAGCTCGCGCTTGCGCTCGACACCCCAGCGGTAGCCCGACAGCGAACCATCGGTGCGCACGACGCGGTGACAGGGAATCGCAATGGCGAGCGTGTTCGCACCGCACGCCGCTCCGACGGCGCGCACCGCACCGGGGGAGCCGATCTTCGCGGCGAGCTCGGCATAGGACAGCGTCGTGCCGGCGGGAATGGTTCGCAGCGCTTCCCACACGCGCCGCTGGAACGCGGTGCCGCGCACGTCGAGCGGGAGCTCGTGCCGTGTGCCCGGCGCCTCGACGAGCCCGATGACCTGCGCGACGAGCTTCTCGAACGCCCGGTCACCGCCGCGCAGCGCGGCCGCCGGGAAGCGATCCTGCAGCTCCTTCACGAGCGCGTCGGCGTCATCCCCGAGGGCGATGGCGCAGATACCGCGGTCTGTGCGCGCGACGAGGATGGAGCCGAGCGAGCACTCGCCAACAGCGAAGTCGATCGCCACGTCGGCGCCCCCGGCGCGGTAGGCCGATGGCGTCATGCCGAGCACGTCGTTCGCCTGCTCGTAGAACCGACTGCTCGAGGAGTAGCCGGCGTCGTAGATCGCGGCTGTCACCGAGGGCGCGGCCTTCACGCGCGCACGGGTCGCGTGCGCTCGATGCGCCTGCGCGTACGCCCTCGGCGTCACGCCCGTGATCGACCGGAACACGCGATGCAGATACTGCGGCGAGAGGCGGGCGCGCGCGGCGAGCTCGTCGAGGGACGGCGGCGTCTCGGCCTGCTCGATGAAGCGGCAGAGCTCGGCCACGTCGGCGGCGTGCTCTTCCGTGCGCGAGGGGCCGTCGGGTTTGCAGCGCAGGCACGCCCGGAATCCGGCGCGGGCGGCGGCGGCCGGCGTCGCGTAGAACGACACGTTTTCGGGGCGAGCGGGGCGGGCGGCGCACGACGGCCGGCAATACACGCCGGTGGAGGCGACGGCATAGACGAAGCGCCCGTCGGCGGACGCATCGCGGGCCCGCACCTGGGCCCACCGGGGATCCGCTTGGGTCGTCTGCGCGTTACGGGCAGCCATGAGGAGCGCGGTGGTCATGCTGCCACCTTGCGCCGCTGACGCCAGGGCCACACTCCGACTCTTGCTCTCGAATTCGCGCGAAGCTCTCGCCCATGAAGCTGGAGACCCCGCTCAGCAAGCGCCTCGGCCTGAAGTATCCGTTCGTCGCGGCGCCGATGTTCATCATCTCGAACAAGGAGATGATCGTCGCGTGTGCGGAGGCGGGGATCCTCGGCTGCATGCCCTCGCTGAACGCGCGCACCCCCGAGCAACTGCGCGCGGACCTCGAATGGATCCGCCAGCGCACCGATCGGCCGTTCGGCATCAACGTCACGATCGGTCTCACCGCACCCGAGCGGGTCGCCGCGGACATGGCGCTCATCCTCGAGTTCGAGGTGCCGGTGATCCTCACGAGCTACGGCAACCCGACGGCGCTCGTGAAGGAGGCGCACGCGGCGAACCGACTGGTATTCCACGACGTGATCGGCCTCGCGCACGGGCGGAAGGCGGTCGCAGCCGGCGTCGACGGCATCATCGCGGTGTCGGCCGGCGCGGGCGGTCATGCAGGGCGCATCTCGCCGTTCGTGCTCATTCCCTGGCTGCGCGAGGAGCTGAAGGTGCCGATCCTGGCCGCCGGCTGCATCTCGACGGGGCGCCAGGTCGTGGCGAGCCTCGCCCTTGGCGCCGAGCTCTGTTACCTCGGCACCCGGTTCATCGCCTCCACCGAGTGCGGCGCGACCGACGCGTACAAAGACCGCGTCGTGTCGTGCGGACCGGAGGACATCGTCTACACGGACGCGGTGTCGGGCATCCACGCGAGCTTCATCGCAGAGACGGTCCCGGCCGGCATGACGCCCGAGCGCACGCCCGAAGGTGCGAAGCGGTGGAAGGACATCTGGAGCGCGGGGCAGGGCGTCGGGCAGATCCACGCGATCAAGCCGATCGGCGCCATCGTGGAGGACCTTGCGCGTGAAGCGCACGACACGCTCGCCGGACTCGGCTGAACTCCGTCTGATTGCATCCCGCGGGTAGCGGATCGCATCCCCTGGGAGTCGCTTCGTCTCGTCGAGGAGACGGCAAGTCGGGTCGCCACGCGCGTCTCGATTGGCATGAAGCGTGATCTAGCGTACGAGCGTGACGCCGCTCAGCAGCATCGACCTCGCGGCCGTGACCGGAGGCCAGGAGTACAACAACCCGGCGTTCGGTCGCTGCGGCCCGGGCGCGCAGGACATCGGCGGCATCATGGGCAACGTGTACACGCCGCAGTGCGCCGCGCATGACGCAGCGGTCAAGGCGAACATGGAAGCGGGGAACAACGGCTTCATGTCGCATCTGAAGGCGCTGCCGCTCCTCCCCGCCGCCGTCGGCTCGTGGGCTGCGAACCGCTTCAACCCGAACGCATCCGCGCCCGCCTAGCGCCGACACCGTCGTCGGTGGTGGCCTACTTCGCGAACGGCGCCGTCGCTTCGCTCGGGGCGATCTTCGATCGGAGCTTGCGACGCGCGGCGAGATACCGCTGGGACGCGGCGAGCTGGACGAGGTGCGGCGCGCGATCCGGGCCGCCCGCCATCGGGATGGCGACCGAGGCATCACCACAGGCGAGCAGCCCGACCCGATCGGCGGCGCGCTCGCACGCCGCGCGGTAGGCACGGCACGCGGCTTCGTCGCGTTCGGACGGCGCGATCGTCGTCAGCAGATCGGTGAGCTTCGTCCTGAGTCCGATCGGGAGGCGCGAGCGGAGCTTGTCGGCTTCGCTGGCGAGCCCCGGATCCCCGGTGTCCGTGCCGCACGCACGTGCGACGAGCGCGAGCATGCGGACGAAGCTGGCCAGGGGCTGGCCCGTGGCCGCCAGGCGCCGCGGGCGCGCGAGCTCCACGACCCGTCCGAGCTGGAAGCGAAGGCGACCATCACCGGTGAGATCGAGGTCGCTGCGGGACCCGGCGCGCACGGCGGCGAGCGACGGCCCGAGGACAAGCACGACCGGCGACGCGAACAGGAGCATCAGATCGACGTCGGGCGAAGGCGTCGCGTGCAGGAGGGTGGGTGGGCCTCCGAACGCCTTCGCGATCTGCGGATAGACGGCCACGGCGCCGACCTCACTCGAGGCGGGGAGGCGGCGCGCGTCGGAGAGTCCGTGGGCCGCGAGCACGGTCTTGGTGTCGGGGGCCACGAGCGGACCCGCCTCGGCGAGGAGCTCGAGGAGCTCCGCGAGAGGGCCATCGTCGGCGTCGCCGGCGAGCTCGGCGCGCTGCGCCTGGCCGAGGGGCTCCGAGTACGCCTCGTCAGAGGCCATGATGCGCGGTGGCTGCGACGCGAGGTAGTCCTCGTCGGCGCCGGTGAGCTTGGCATCGATGGCGCGCGCGAGCTCGTAGCCAGCGCGGGCGTCGTCGTGATCGCCGGACCGTGCGAATCCACGCGCCCACGCGAGGATGTCGAACGGATCCTGCTGGAGCTCGACGAGGGCGATGAGCGAGGACTTCGCCTGCTCTCCGGTCGTCGCGGCGAGCTCGACCATCGCGCGGCGGGCGGCGACGGCCCCGTCGGAGTCGGGCGCGCTCGCGACGGCACGCTGGTAGGCCGCGAGGGCGGCAAGCTCGTTCTCGCGATCGCGCTCGGCATCACCCAGTCGCCGCCACAGCTCGCTGTGCTTCGGCCCGATGTCCGTCGGCCCGAGCGCCTTCAGCGCCGGCTGGAGCCAGCGCAGCACCTGCGCCGAGTCGCGGCTCGCGATGGCCGTCGCGGCGAGGAGCGCATCGATGTCGCGTGGTGACTCCGCCATCAGTCGCTCGGCGACGGCCCGACCATTCGGTCCTCCGGCCGCCTCCACGAGGAGGGCCGTGCGCGTCTTCGCGTCAGTGGTGACAGCGGCGAGCTTCTCCGCGATCACGGCGCGTTCGATGCCCGCATCGCGTTCGCGCAGCACCCCGAGGAGCTTCTCGAGGACGCTCGCATTGCCCGCATCGGCGACCGCCATCCAGCAGCGCTCCGCGCGCGCGGGATCATGGAGGACCTCGCGCGCCATGTCTCCGAGCGCGTCGAACAGGCGGAGCCGGTCGGCGGGCGCCGTCGTCGCCGTGGCTTCCCGCTCGAGGTGGTCGGCGGCGAGAGCCAGCTCCCCGCGCTCCATCGCGAGCTCGGCGAGCGCGTGCCAGGCGGGGGCGCAGTGCGGGTCGAGCTCCACCGCCGCGCGGTAGTGCTTCTCCGCGTTCGCCGGCCGCAGCGCGCGCACCTCGGCCAGGGCGGCATGCACGAGGCCCTGGGCGACGGCGGCGGAGTGACCCTTCGCGTCGGGGTGCGCGGCGAGCCCCCCGAGATGCAGCGCGGCCTGGCGCCAGATCTTGCGCGCGAAGTAGCTCTCACCGAGAGCGAGCGTGAGCACGAGCGAGCGGCGATCGAGGCGATGCGCTTCGTGAAGGAGTTGATGCGCCTCGTCGATCTCGCCGAGGGCGGCCATCATCTTCGCGAGCTCCTGCACGAGCAGCGCGGTGCGTTCGCCGGGCTGGTCCGGGGGGGCGTCGCCGAGCGCGCCGCGCAGATGCTCCGCTGCGTCGGCATGCCGGCCGGCCACGCCGAGCACCTTGGCGAGAGCGACGTTCGCCTCGACATGCAGCGGTTGCGTCTTCAGCACCGCGCGTAGCTTGCGTTCCGCGCTCGCGAGATCGCCGGCATCGCGATCAGCGGCCGCACGGACGACGATCATCTCCACGCGCGCGGCTTCGAGCTCCGCACGAATGTCATCGTTGTCGGGATCGAGCTCCGTCGCGTGCTCGTAGGCGCGCACGGCGGACGGATGATCTGCACCATCGCGGAAGCGCCGGGCGGCCGCGATCACGATCGCGCCGCGCTGCGCGTCGGGCAAGACCGCGGCGTACCGCAGGAGCGCCGCCGCATGTACCCGCGGATCGGGATCCGCGGCGGCGCGCGCGGCCATCCACTCGCGCGCGGGCAAGTAGGACGGCGCGTCGGCGACGAGCAGCTCGAGCACGGCCGCCGCCGCCGGCGGATCTCCGCAGACATCGTCGAGGATCATGGCGAGGCGAAGGCGCAGCGCGGCGATGTCATCCCCCGCCGCCTGACGGGCGATCGCATCCTCGATGCGGGTGGTGAGAATGTCCGCTGCCTGGCGGCCCTCGCCGCTACGAGCGAGCACGTCCGCGTAGTCGACGAGTCCGCTCACGTTCTCCGGGGCGTGCTTCGCCGCGCGTGCGACGACCTCCGCCGCGGACGTCAGATCTCCATCCTGCTCGAGTGCTCGCGCCTGCCCACGGAGGAGCGTCGCGCGCTCCATGTTCGAATCCGCGCGCCGCGCTCGTTCCCCGCGGAGCTCCGCCAGCTCGCGCCAGCGCTGGAGCCCCTGCAGCACCTCGTCGAGCGCGCCGAGTGCCATCGCGTCCTCGGGCCGCCGCTCCAGGACGCCGCGCAGCACGCCCGCGGCTCGATCGAGTCGGTTCGCATCACGGAACAGCGTCGCGGCCGCGCGCAGGGCGGCGAGGGCGCGTTCGCCCGATCCGAGGAGCCCGACCTGTTCGAACGCCTCGGCCGCCTTCAGCGTCGCGCCGGCCCGGTGGTACAGCCGGCCCAGGCGATCGTGGTGTCGCGGCGACGGCGCGAGCTCGACGACGCGCTCCATCGCGCTGATCGCGTCGAGCAGCTGGTCGAGGTTCTCGTGGACGTCCGCGAGCTCTTCATGGAAGGCCGCGCCTTGCTCCGCGGACGACGTCGCGTTCGCCTCGTCGGAGAGCAGCATCGCGAGCTCGTCCCACATGCCCTGCTCGGCGGCGATCGCCCGCAGCCGGCGTCGCGATTCGGGGTCGCGCGGATTCGCCTTCACCTCGGCAATGGAGGACCGCAGTGCTTGCAGCGGGTCGAGGCTGCTTTCGAAGCGCTGCCACCGTCGAGTCTTTCCCTCCTCGGCCATGCGGTGCCCAGTGTAAGGTCCTGGCGATGCGGATGCACGCGACCCTGCTGCTCCTCGCTCTCGCCGCCTGCGGCGGAGACGATGTGGGGGGGAGTGACGGGCGCTCCGATGACGGCGACCAGACCTCGGACGACGCCGCCCCGGCCTGGTCGGTGCGCGACGTGGCCGGCGTCCCGGATCTCGACGACGACGACGAGAATGGCATCGTCGACTTCGCGCAGGCGCCCTTCGCTGCCAACGACGATCTCTCGACCCTCACCATCACCGTTACCGGCGACGTCGACCTCGCCGTGGACGCCGCCGCCGACATCCGGGTCTATCTCGATGGGGCGCTCGTGCTCGGCGGCGATGCCGGGACCTCCACGACGGTCCCAGCGGCCGGCGAGCTCGTGCTCCAGGTCGCCTTTCGCGACTATCGGTCCGCGGCGAGCCTCACCATCACCACCGGCGATGCCCAGGACACGGCGACGCTCCAGGCCGCGCCCCTGATCCTGAACCATCACCTCCAGCCGGCCGAGCACGTCTGGGCCGTCAGCGTGGGTGGCAATGCCTCGATGATCGCGACGCTGAGTAGCGTGCTCGGCCCCGCCTTCTCCACTGTCGCCGGCGGTACATATGGCGGTGACGTCTGGATCCAGGACGAGATCGAGCTCGCCACGGTCACCGGTGACGAGGGCCAGCGCCTCGACGTGATCATCGACTCGATCCGCAACCGTGGTCTCGACACGTTTCCCGAGCGGGAGCTGGTCGGGCCCGGGACCGTCGTTGGCACGTGGGGCAACCCGCAGCAGCGCACCACCTTCGACTCCTTCGGCAACCTCGAGGTGTCGCCACCGATCGCGGGCCATCCCCATGGGCGCGTCTACTACGGCCTCACCGGCGGTACCGTCGGTCTCAACGAGCAGCTGCGTGCGTTCCTCGGCAGCCAGTCGGTCCAGGCACCGTTCGCCGTGCCCACGAGCTGGCTGTGCGTCGGCCACGTCGACGAGGTCACGTCGTTCGTCCCCGATCCGGCGTCGCCCAAGGGCTTCAAGCTCGTCATCGCCGATGTCGGCGCGGCCTGGACTCTCCTCGAGAGCCTCGATCGCGACGCGCCGCTCTCCCGCTACGCCGAGGATCACGGCTACCCGACGGTCGGCTCGATCCTCGACGATGCCGAGCTCGTCGCGCTCAACAACGCGACGCAAGCCGACCATGTGGACGGCATCCTCGCCACCTTCATGGCCGAGCTCGACCTCACCGAAGCGGACGTGATCCGCGTGCCGTCCTTGTGGGAACGCACCACCAGCTGCAGCAGCAGTGGCCGCGTCCTCGCGTTGATGCCGGGCATGGTGAACCTGCTCGTCGCGCAGGTCGGGGGCACGACCCACGTCTTCACCGCCGACCCGTTCTTCCGGGATGGGGGAGCCCCGCAATCGGACGATCCCGTCATCGCCGACTTCGAGAGCCGCATGCCGACCGGCCTGACGTTCCACTACCTCGATGATTGGAACACATACCATCTCGCCCGCGGCGAGGTGCACTGCGGCACGAATGTCCGCCGCACGCCGATGGGCGGTTGGTGGGCGAGGGCCGCCTCGTCGCGAACGCCGTGGCCCTCGGCCGTCGCGACGGTCGACGACGATCTCGCGACCATGGCCCCGGCCCGCACGCGCGATGGCCGCGTTCGCTTCACGTCGCCACTCGTTCACGCGTCGGGGGCGGTCGCGGTGCTCCTCGCGCGCCTCGACGCTCGCACCGACGCTCCCGATGTTCGCGCCGCGCTCGTCGAGGCTCTACACCGTGCGAAGGTCGAGACCGCGCTCCTCGCCGCCCGCTTCGATACCGAGGAGCCCGAGGTGCGGGCGGCGATCGCGTTCGTGGCGAGCAAGCGCCACGCCGAGGCGCTCGTCGCGAAGGCGCGCCACGATGCCGATCCCCGCGTCCGGGCCGAGGTATCGCCGACAGGGTGGGGCGAGGCCGTGACGCCATGAGAGTGGTGTTCGTGTGCCTCGGCAACATCTGTCGGTCGCCGACGGCCGAGGGCGTGTTCGCGCGGATGGTTCGCGACGCCGGGCTCGCCGATCGGGTGACGATCGACAGTGCGGGCACGGGCGACTGGCACGTCGGCGAGCTCGCCGACCCACGCACCCGGGCCGCCGCCAAGCGCCGTGGCCTCGAGCTCACGCATCGGGCGCGGCAGTTCACGCGCGCCGACTTCACGAGGTTCGATCTGATCGTGGTGATGGACGCGAACAACCTCCGCGACGTGAAGCGCCTCGACGCGCCGTTGTCCGCGGAGGTCCGCATGTTGCGCAGCTTCGATCCGGAGGCGCCCGTCGACGCGCCCGTGCCCGATCCCTATTCAGGTGGTGAAGCCGGTTTCGAGGAGGTGCTCGACCTGTGCGAGCGCGCGTGCGCTGGTCTGCTCGAGCACGTGAAGAGTAGACTGCGCGCGTGAGCTGGAAGGCCGAGGTCGCGGCGACGCTCGGCGCCCGGGTCGTCAGCGCCGAGCCGGTGGCCGGCGGCGACATCAATGACGCGTATCGCGCGCGCCTCGATGATGGCCGCGTCGTGTTCGTGAAGACGCATCGCCGTGCCGCGCCGGACCTGTTCGCCGCCGAGGCGCGGGGCCTCGAGTGGCTGCGCGCGGGGCCGCTCCGCATCCCCGCCGTCGTCGGGTACGGCCCGCAGTTTCTCGCGCTCGAGTGGCTCGAGCTCGGGCGCGCCGAAGGGCGTCGCGGGCAGGTCGACGCGACGGCGCGCGGCGGCAGCTTCGATGCAGCGCTCGGGCGCGGGCTCGCGCAGCTCCATCGGCTCGGCGCCCCCGGCTTCGGGCTCGATCACGACAACTATCTCGCCACGCTGCGGCAGCCCGCGGTCCGTGCGCCCGATGCGATCACGCTCTACGTCGAGCATCGGCTCCGCCCGGTGTGCGCGCAGGCGACGGCGGCGGGCCGCATGGCGCCGGTCGACGCGCAGCTCGATCAGCTCCGCGCTCGTCCCGACCGCTTCGGACCGCCGGAGCCACCCGCCCGCCTGCACGGTGATCTGTGGTGGGGCAACGTCGTCGCCACCCAGGGAGCGCCGGCGCTCGTCGATCCTGCCGTGTACGGCGGGCCGCGCGAGATCGATCTCGCCATGCTCGCCCTGTTCGGAGGCCTCCCCGATGCGCTCGTCGGAGCGTACGAAGAAGTGACCCCGCTCGCGACGGGCTGGCGGCAGCGCATCTCACTCTGGCAGCTCTATCCCCTCGCGGTGCATGCCGCCTTGTTCGGGGCGGGCTACGGTGCCCAGGTAACGCGCAACCTTGCGGAGCTTCTATGACCATCACGACCTTTGCGCGCGACCTCGCCGACCGGGCCCTTGCCGCCACGCGCTCGCTCACGGACCATGGCGCGGCCCTCGACGATCATCAGGTGGTCGTGGAGCGCGTGGCGTACCTCGCCACCGAGGCCCGCGTGATCGAAGCGCTCGCCGAGGTCCCGCCGTCGCTGGCCCTCGCCGCTCGCATCGCCGCCGCCGAGCTCGCTGCCGGCATGGTGCATCGTCTCGCGCCCATCGCATCGGCCTTGAAGCTCGAGGTCCCCAGCTTCGATCCGGCGGGCCTCGAGCCGGGGCCGATCGAGGCGCTCGGCGCGGCCGCCATCGCCGACGGGGGACCTCCGACGTGGCCGTTCGACGAGCTGCTCGGGGAGGTGCGCGCGAACGTCCGGGCGTTCGCCGACCGCGAGGTCGCACCGCACGCCGAGCGCATCCATCACCACGACGAGCTCGTACCGGAGCGCGTGATCGCCGAGATGGCGAAGGCCGGCTACTTCGGCCTCTCGATCCCCGAGGCCTACGGCGGTCACGATCTCGGCAACCTCGCCATGATCCTCACCACCGAGGAGCTATCGCGCGTCTCGCTCGCGGCGGCGGGCTCGCTCATCACCCGGCCCGAGATTCTCGCGAAGGCACTGCTGGCCGGCGGCACCGAGGCGCAGAAGCAGGCCTGGCTCCCGCGGCTCGCGTCGGGCGAGATCATGGCCGCCATCTCCGTCACCGAGCCGAACACCGGCTCCGACGTCGCCGCTGTCGCCTGTCGGGCCGCGCGTCTGCCCGACGGTGACTACGCCATCACCGGGGCCAAGGCGTGGTGCACGTTCGCGGGCCGCGCCGACGTCATCGCCGTCCTCGCGCGGACCTCGGATGACGCGGGGGCGCGGGGACTCTCGCTCTTCATCGTCGACAAGCCCCGGTTCGACGGGCACGCGTTCTCCGCCTCCCAACCGGGTGGCGGGGTGCTGGAGGGCAAGGCCGACCGCACCCCCGGGTATCGCGGCATGCACTCCTTCACCCTGCACTTCGATAACTGGCGCGTGCCCGCGGCCCAGCTCGTCGGGGGGGAGGCCGGCCTGGGGCGGGGCTTCGCCCTGCAGATGGCCGGGTTCGCGGCCGGTCGCCTCCAGACCGGTGGTCGGGCCTGTGGCGTCGCCCTGGCCGCCATCGAGCACGCGGCCCGGTACGCGGGCGAGCGAAGGCAGTTCGGCAAGCCGATCGGCGACTTCGGACTTACCCGCTACCACCTAGGTCGCATGGTCAGCCGGCTCATCGCCGCCCGGGCGATCACCTACGCCGCCGCCACCGCGATGGACGTGGATCCCCGCGCAGCTTCTACGTTAGCGGCGATGTCCAAGCTCTTCGCCTGCGACGTCGCCGTCGAGGTCACCCAGCTCGGTCAGCTCCTCCATGGCGGGTGGGGCTACGCCGAGGAGTACCCCATCAGCCGCTGTGTGGCCGATGCCCAGGTGTTGCCGATCTTCGAGGGGGTGAAGCCCATCCTCGCCCTCAAGGTCATCGGAAGGGCCCTCATCACGAATTCGTGATCTCGCCCGCCTAGTACCCGACCGATAATTCCTTTTTTCTGCGCGCTTCCCTACAATGGGCGGCCTATGAACAAGCTGTTTGCGTGGCTAGGGGTAGCCATGCTCGGAGCTGTCGTCTCGACGACTGTCGCGCACGCGCAAGCGAGCGAGCCTCTCAAGCCATATGTCGTGTTCATGCTCGATACATCGGGCTCGATGACGAACGGCGTGCCGGCGGGCACACCACCGCCGAGCTGCGGTGGTGCAAACAACCGCATCAACCACGCCCGCTGCGCGATCAACAAGATCGTGAACAGCTATGGCGACATGGTGTTCGCACTCGGCCGGTTCCGGGAGACCGGGGGCGGTACCTTCACCAACTCGTGTGACGTCGACGGAGATGCCAGCGGCGGCGAGGGCGATCAGTGCACGACGGCCGGCGTCGATTGCAGCGCCTGTAACTGCGATGGCGCGGGTGGCGGTTGCGGAGGTGGGTGCACGGCGACCATGCGCAGCGATGCCCGGGCCGAGATGCTCACCGGCCTCGTCGATGGTGGCAACGACGCCGCCGGCGTGTGGACCGACTTCGAGTGCGGTTCGTGCGGCGGGCAGAGCACGCCCCTCACGAGCCAGCCCGAGATCTGGGGCACGGGGAGCTGGACGCCGCTCGGTGGCTCGCTGCTCGGGGCTGGTCGTTACTGGCGTGGGCTCCAGGCGACCGACAACTCCACGATCTGGCCGGCGGGTGAGCCGGGCTTCAACCCGATCGTGAACGATCCTCTCGCGACGCAGTTCCTGCCCGTCGGCTGCAACCCCTCGCCGACCTGCACTTCGAACTGCTGCGTGTCCCAGTGCCGCCCGTACATCACGATCCTCCTCACGGACGGCGACGAGACGTGTGGCGGAAACGCGCGCACGGCGGCCGCCTCGATGCTGACGACGGACGTGACCGTCGGTGGCGTCACCCGTCGGTACCGGATCGAGACGAAGCCGATCGGTTTCGGCATCACCCCTGGCGACGGCGACATCGAAGCGATCGCGCAGTCGGGTGGCGAGCCGAATGGTCCGGGCAACGAGGGCTTCTACGCGTCCGACGAGGCAAGCCTTCAGCTCGCGATCTCGAACATCCTCGATGATGCCATTCGCACCGAGGTCTGTAACAACCTCGACGATGATTGCGACGCGCTCGTCGACGAAGGCTTCGCCAAGGGTGGCATGTGCGACAACGGCCAGCTCGGCGTCTGCCGCACGACCGGTACGCTCGTGTGCCGTGCGGACGGCGCGGGCGTGCAGTGCAACGCGCCGGTGGGACCGGCTCCGGGCACCGAGACGTGCAACATGCTCGACGACGACTGCGACGGCAAGGTCGACGAAGGCCTCGGTAGCTGCATGTGCCAGCCCCAGGCCGAGCAGTGCGACAACGACGACGACGATTGCGACGGCCGCATCGATGAAGGCCTGACCCGCAGCTGCGGCTCGGGCACCTGTCTGGGTGTCGAGACCTGCGTCGCGGGCTCGTACGGCGGCTGCACCGCGCAGCCCTCGACGGCGGAGACGTGCAACGGTCTCGATGACAACTGCGACGGCGTCGTCGACGGTCTGACGTCGGCGTGTTCGAACATGGTGACGCCGGGCGGTCCGGCGACGGACAACCCCGGCGGCAACCCGGCGTCCGCGTGCTCGATGCTCGGCGCGGCCTGCATCTGTCGCCCCGGTAACAGGAACTGCCCGCCCGGCGGCGGGGGCGTGTTCGGGGCGTGTCTTGGCGAGCAGACCCCGCTCACGGAGGTCTGCAACAACCTCGATGACGACTGCGATGGCCGGATCGACGAGGGCACCGGCGGCGCCGACTGCTCGACGAACTGTGGCACGGGGACGACGGTCTGCACCGGGGGCGTCCTCATGTGCAACCAGATGTCGGAGCCCGACGACGACACGTGCGACGGCAACGACGATGACTGCGACGGCAACGTCGACGAGGACTACATGGGGGGTGGCGAGTGCGGTGTGGGCGCCGTCTGCGACGGGATGGAGCAGTGCATCAACGGCATGATCGAGTGCATCGGTGATCCGATCCTCCCCGAGAGCTGCAACTGCGGTGATGACGACTGCGACACGCTGGTCGACGAAGGCTCGCTCTGTCCGTCGGGCGCCTCGTGCGTCGATTGCCAGTGCGCGTTCCGCTGCAGCCCCGGCGAGTTCCCGTGCCCGGCCGGCAAGACCTGCAACGATGAAGGCTTCTGCGTCGCCGACGCGTGCTTCGGCGTCGACTGCCCGCCGGTGAACGGCAACGCGCAGACCTGCGTGCAGATGGGTAACGCCGGGATGTGCGTGAACACCTGTGACACGGTCACGTGTGGCCCGGGCACGGTTTGTGTCCCGTCCACGGGCAACTGTGCCCCCGACGACTGCACGACGTTCCCCGATCGCTGCACCGCGACCCAGAACTGCGTTGCTGGCGTCTGCATCGATAACCCCTGCCAGGGCGTGACCTGCACCGACGGTCGCTTCTGCGTCGAGGGTCAGTGCCGCGAGCCGTGCTCCGACATCACCTGCGCGGATGGCGAGCGCTGCCGCGAAGGCATGTGCGAGGCCGATCCGTGTGGTCGTCCGTGTCCGTTCGGTCAGGTCTGCGACGACGATAGCGGCACCTGCATCGAGAACAACTGCGACGTCGTCGTCTGCCCGCAGGGCGAGGCGTGCAACCCGAACAACAACTTCGAGTGCGAGCCCGACGCGTGTATCACGACGATGTGCCCCGACCCGACCGATGTCTGCCTCCTCGGCGACTGCTACGATCCGTCGACGTTCGCGCCTGACGCGGGCGTGCCGATCGTCGTCACCACGGGTGGCGGCGGCGGTGGTGGTTGCGCCACGGGCGGCAGCGACGTCGGGTTTGGCGCCCTGCTCGCCCTGCTGGCCCTGCGCCGCCGGCGCATGCGCCGCACGGGAGGTCGCGCGTGATTCGCTTCCGTAGCTATGCGGTCCTCGCCCTGCTGGCGGTTGGCAGCGCCTCCGCTCTGTCCTGTCAGGTGAACGAGCTCTGCCTGAACTGCGCCGTCGGCGACGGTGGCGACATGTCCGGAGACGGCGGCGACCTCGGAGACGGCGGCGACATGGTCATCGATGCCGACGACAGCACGGACGGTGGCGACGGTGGCGTCTGCGTGCCGTCGGGCACCGAGGTCTGCGATGGCCGCGACAACGACTGCAACGGCCAGATCGACGACAACATCGCCGACATCGGCGAGTTGTGCACGAACCAGATGGGCCTCTGCGCGGGCTCGACCAAGGAGTGCGTGAATGGCGTGCCGAGCTGCACGTACGATCCGCAGCCCGAGGCGTGCGACATGCAGGACAACGACTGCAACGGGCTGACCGATGAAGGCGATCCGGGCGGTGGCGCGCGCTGCGGTACGGATGCGGGCGAGTGCGTGGCGGGTACGAACCGCTGCAACCCGGCCACCGGTCAGATCGAGTGCGTCGGGGCCATCGGCTCCGTCGGCGGCCAGGCCGAGATCTGCAACGGGCTCGATGATGACTGCGACTCGATCTTCGATGAAGGCCTCACCAACCTCGGCGCCTGCGGCTCGACGACCGACGTCGGCGAGTGCAACATCGGCCGGCTCGAGTGCGAGGGTGGCGGTCCGGTCTGCAAGGACTCGATTGGCCCCACGTTCGAGGTCTGCGACGCGCTCGATCAGGATTGCGACGGCAACCCGACCAACGGCTACAACCTGAACACCGATCCGACGAACTGCGGGATGTGCGGTCGCATCTGCGATCTGCCGAACGCGATCGAAGGGTGCGGGGCGGGCAACTGCACCGTCGCCGGCTGCGTCGCGGGCTGGGCCAATCCGAACGGCATGGCCATCGACGGCTGCGAGTACATGTGCACGCAGACCGGCCCCGAGGTCTGCAACGGCCGCGATGACGACTGCGACACGCGGATCGACGAAGGCATCACCCTCCCGCCGGTGGGCGCGTTCTGCCGGACGCAGGGCGAGTGCGCGACCGGGACCACCGTCCAGTGCACGGGCCTGACGGGCATCCGCTGCGTCTACGCGGATCCCGACGTCTCCGACGACGGCATGGGCAACATCCTGCCCGAGACCGTCTGTGACGCGAGGGACAACGACTGCGACGGCGCGACCGACGAAGGTCAGCCGAATCTCAACCAGGCCTGCGACAACGGCGCGATCGGCACCTGCCGTACCACCGGCGTGTTCGCCTGCCCCGCGGGCGGCACCGGCCC
>JALHPV010000061.1:0-883 GCA_022842285.1 Kofleriaceae bacterium | reverse complement strand
CGTCTGCAACGCCCCGGCCGGGCCCGCGCCGGGCACCGAGACGTGCAACGGTCTCGACGACAACTGCAACGGCATCGTCGACGACGGCGCCAGCACCGGCAACCTCGCCGGTCAGAACTGGGTGACCATCCCCGGCTCGTCCACGCAGATCATGCAATACGAGGCGTCGCACCCGGATGCGCGCGCCGGTGTGCAGGGTACCCTGGCGACCCACGCGTGCTCGCGCGCCAGCGTGCAGCCGTGGACGAACATCACGCAGCCCCAGGCCGAGGCGGTGTGCCTCTCGATGGGGGCGCGCCTCTGCAGCGAGACCGAGTGGCAGCGCATGTGCGATCCGCGCCCGACCTATCCGGTCGCCGGACCCACGGGCAACGCTGACTTCGTCTACTTCGAGGCCGAGGATGCCTTCGCGAACACGGGGCTCGGCGGCAAGACGTGGTCGGTGAACAACACGCAGGACTTCTCCGGCCAGTCGGCGCTCCAGTCGCTGACGGATTCGGGCGTCAACGTCACCCAGGGCAACGCGCTCGCAAACTCGCCGCGCCTCGACTTCCAGCTGACGCTCGCGGCGACCACGACCTACGCGGTGTGGGTCCGCATGATGGGCGTCAACAACGCTGGCAACTCGGTCCACGTCGGCCTGAACCTCAACACCGCCGGTGCCGCGACGGCGACCGTAGCGCCCCCCCAGAACAACGTCTGGGTCTGGGTGCGCGCGGCGAACATGACCACCGCCACCGCCGGTAACTACCTCGCCAGTGTCTACATGGCCGAGGATGGCACCCGCGTCGATGCGATCGCGGTGGTCCGCTCGGGCAACGCCACGACGCCGCCCTTCGACGAGCGCACGTGGGCCTACGCGACCAACCGCAAGGTGGCGCAG
>JALHPV010000060.1 GCA_022842285.1 Kofleriaceae bacterium | reverse complement strand
CGACGGGCGCGGACTGTCGCAACGGCAACTGCGAGCTCGGGCGTTGCATCGACCTCTGCGCGGACACGCGGGACTGCGCGCGCGGGAGCAGCTGCAACACGATCCCGTTCGGCACGACCACCGACTGGTCGACCTTCGCGGGCTGCTTGCCATCGCGCGGCACCATCACGTATCCCGTCGCGTACTCGTCCATGCGGCCCGCGCCGCTGGCCGTACCGAGCGGAGCGGCGCAGGTCTCCCTCGTCATGTCCGTCGACGATCCGGGGCTACGCGTCGGCGCGTACGCCCTGCGCGCGCCAAGCGGGGGCGACCCTCTCTACACCCACTGCACGACGTGCAACGGTGACTTCATCTCCGAGCTCGAGGCGCTCGCCGGCCAGCGCGTGCGGCACTCACCGGGGTATGGCCAGTCCGTGCTCGCGATGCCGTCGCGCCCCGAGGTCGCGCTCGAGACCGGCATCTACGCCGTCGATATCGCCGCGAAGACGGCGAGCGGCGCGTCGACGACGACCATCCCGCGCATCACGAGCGTGATTCGCCTCGATGGGGCGGTGCGCTTGAACCTGCACTTCTTCTTCCTCGACCTGACCGACCATCCGTGCCGCGACGCGACGCTGAATCAGACGCTGAACGCGCAGACCGCAGCCGAGGCCTCGTTCTTCCAGAGCGACTACCTCGAGCCGTTGCGCCAGATCTTCAGCCCGACGGGCATCTCGTTCGGCGAGATCACGTACGAGGACATCACGAATCGTCCCGAGTTCGACGGGCTCGACGTGAAGGACGCCGGCTCGCTGCTCACCCTCGGCAAGTACGCCGACGGCGTGAACATCTTCTTCGTTCGCACCATGTCGCCGGTCGGGGTGCAGGGCTTCGCCCCGGGTCCCGGGCCGGGCCTCGCCGACACGCGGCAATCGGGCGTCGTCGTGTCGGCCGACACGCTCTGCTACCGCTCGTGGAGCACCGTCGCCCGCCTCACCGGGCACGAGATCGCGCGCTACATGGGCCTGTATCGCAACCGCGAGCTGCGCGCGAACCTCGAGGATCCCATCGCCGACAGCCCGTCGAGCGCGACGGATCCGGCGACCGGGCGCAACCTGATGTTCTTCTCGGAGCTCGGCGGCACGAACCTGTCACGCGGCCAGATCGACATCCTCCTGCGGAGTCCGGTGCTGCGATGAGGGGCCTGGCCTACGTCGGGATCGTGGCGCTCTGCGCGTTGCCGGCTCGCGGTGACGAGACCCTCGAGGAGCGGACGCTCCACACGCTCACCGTCATCGACTCTTCGCTCACTCGCGAGGATCTCGACACGCTCCTCGACGATCCGCTCGAGACCGTCATCCTCTACGCGACGGATCTCGACTACGACCCGGGGGCCCAGCTCCGCGCGATCCGCGCCCTCCCCGCGTACTGCGATCCCAAGCCCTGCGATCGGGTGCTGGACACGTTGCGGTCGCTGATCCCGACCAGCGAGCTGGCGCAGGCCCAGATCACGGTGGAGTGGCCGCTCCTCCGGCTCCGGGCGGCGATCGAGGCCCTCGGCGCGACCGGCACGACGGACGAGACCGACATCGACGTCCTCGCCAAGCTCCTCCGCCACCCGAGCCGCGACATCCGGACCACCGCCGTGCGCGCCCTCTCGGCGAGCCAGGCCCAGATGGACGACAACGTCACGCTCCGATGCGAGATCAGCACGGCGCTGCGCACCCGCCTGGGCGTCGAGCCGCTCCCGCAGGTCCAGATCGCCCTCGAAGAGGCCCTCCGGCTCACCGCCGACGACGCCTGCATGCAGCCCCGGTGATCCAGGTCTCACCCGTCCGAAACGCTCGAAATCCTTTGGTTGCTGCGCCCCTGGTTTGGATCGTACAATCCGCGGTGCGGTGACGACTCGCGACCCGCGTTCACGTGGCCATGTAGGCACGGAGCCGACTGGCGTCGGCGCCGGCGCCGGAGGTGTGCGCGAGCAAACCCAGTCGCTCTCGATCGACGACCCGTTCGCGGGCCCCGAGGAGCCCTCGGATCAGCCGATCCATCCGTCGCTGGCCCTCGGTACCCACGAGGCCGAAGGCTCGGTGCCGCCCCCCGAGGACCGCACGAAGGTCGACTCCCCGAACGCCCGGCATCGCACGCCGATGCCACCGCGGCCGGTCTCCTCGTCGCCCAAGGCCACCAAGCCGCCACCGGTGCCCAAGGCTGACGAGGGCGACTTCACGGGCCGGATGTTCGGCAGCTACCGCGTGCTCGAGCTCCTCGGCAAGGGCGGCATGGGCTACGTGTTTCGCGCCGAGCACACGAAGCTCGGCCGCGAGGTCGCGCTCAAGCTCCTGCGCGCCGACTACGCGAAGCGTCGCGACGCCGTGCTCCGCTTCTTCCAGGAAGCGAAGACCGTCAACCGCGTCCGCCACCGCAACATCGTCGACGTCACCGACTGCGTCGATCTGCCCGACGGCACGACGTTCATCATCATGGAGCTGCTGTCGGGGACGAGCCTCGGCAAGTGGGCGCGGACCGGCATCGATCTCCCGCGCGCCCTCGCGGTGCTCGTGCAGATCTGCGACGGGCTCGCGGCGGCCCACGCCGTGGGCGTCGTGCACCGGGATCTCAAGCCCGACAACATCATGGTCGTCCCGACGCAGGACGGCGCCGAGACGGTGAAGCTGCTCGACTTCGGTGTCGCCAAGCTGCTGAACCGCGACGACGAGGATGTGGGCTTCCAGACGGCGGCGGGCTCGGTGATCGGCACGCCCGCGTACATGTCCCCCGAGCAGGCGGGCGGCATGCAGATCGACGCGCGCAGCGACATCTACTCGCTCGGCGCGATCATGTACGAGCTGTTCTGCGGCCAGCCGATGTTCCGCGGGCGCTCGTTCGGCGAGTACGTTCGCAAGCACCTGACGGAGATGCCGCCGTCGCCGCGCTCGACCCAGGCGGGCGCCGGGCTCGATCCGCGCCTCGACGCGCTGATCATGCGCAGCCTGGCCAAGGATCCGAACCAGCGCTTCGCCAACGTGCTCGAGCTGCGCGACGCGCTCCTCGGCATCCTCGCCACGATGGAGACGCATCCGCCGATCGCGACGCTGACGGGCAGTGCGGTGCGGGCGCTGCCCTCGTCGATCTCGACGGTGTTGCCGCTCCCCGCGCCGCTCGTGTCGCCGGTACCGCACAGCTTCCTGCCACCGACGCCGTATCCGACGAGCACGGGCATCCTCCTCCCCGAGCACCAGATGCTGCCGGTGCCGGCGCCGCTGCCGTTCGTGCCGTCGCTCGGCTCGCAACCGAGCTCCGAGGTCTCCGGGGCCCATCCCTCGGCTGGCTACCAGTCGCAGCACTACAGCTACATCATCCCCGCGACGGGGGTGTCGCCGCCGCCGACGCCGTGGTGGGTGTGGTTCGTCGGAGGTGCGGCCGCCGTCGGCATCGGCATCGCCGCGGCCGTGTGGTTCGCCGGCAAGACGGATCCAGGCCTGGCTCCCGCCGCCAAGGACACCGTGGCCGCTTCGCCGATCGAGCCCGAGGCTGTCACGGTGCCGACCAAGCCGCTCGAGATCAAGTTCGACTCGCTGCCCGCGGGCGGTGTCTACGCCCAGGGCAAGTCCGCCGAGCTCTGCCACACGCCGTGCGCCGTGCTGATCGATCCCGCCGACGGCGGATCCATGACCACCCGGACGTACGTGGTCCGGGCCGAGGGCTATCGCGACACCAGCGTCGAGATCGATCTCCGCAGCGCCCGGCGCGACTACCACGTCCCGCTCGTGCGCATCGAACCGCCCCGGGCGGAGCCGCCGCCGACCTCCGTCGCGACCGAGGTCCCGACGGAGACCGAGACCGACACACCCGAGAGGGGTCCCAAGAAGAAGTCCGGCAAGAAGTCCGATCCGCCGGTGAAGAAGCCCCCCAAGTCCGGAACCGAGTTGATCGACCCGACGGGTAAGGGCAAAAAACACGGCCCGATCGACAAGACCGAGACGATCGACCCGTTCAAGTGACGATGACCCGCCCGCTGCTCCTCGCGCTCTGCCTGACCTGCGCGTCGCTGACGCTCGTCGCGTCGACGACCGAGGTGGCGTATGCCGAGGACTCGAGCACGAAGGCGGCGAAGAAGCTGTTCGACAAGGGGCAGAAGCAGTTCAACCTGCGCAAGTTCGAGAGCGCGCTCGAGCTGTTCCAGAAGGCGTTCGACACCAAGCCGTTGCCCGGCATCCTGTTCATGATCGGGCAGACGCATCGCAACCTCGGCGACAACGAGGCGGCGATCTTCAGCTTCAAGCGCTACCTGAAGCTCGCGCCCGACGCCGAGAACCGGGATCAGGTCGAGGATCTCATCGCCGTGCTCGAGGACGAGATCGAGCAGGCGAAGGCGGTGAACCTCAACGTCGAGGAGGACCCCGGCCCGACGGAGAAGCCGATCGTCTCGACCGAGCCGGATCCGATCCGGGAGGTCCCGCCGGGCCAGTCGAGCAGTCCGATCTACAAGAAGTGGTGGTTCTGGACCAGCGTGGCGGTGGTCGCCGCGGGCGTGGGGGCGGGCGTGTACTTCGCCACGAAGACCGATGCGATGATGGCGCCGCCGACGGACCTCGGTGTGATCGAGGCCCCGTGAGGTGGGCCCCGCTCGCTCTCGCGTTCGCCCTCGCTGCCTGCAGCGAGCCGCCCGCGATCAACTATCTTGTCGTCGAGATCGATGCGCGGCCCGCCGTCCACGACGTGGCGTCGTTGAAGATCTCGCTGACGAACGAGAGCCGCTCGAACTCGACGGACGTCGAACTCGAGGACGACTTCCCCGTCACGTTCGCCGTCGACCCGGCGGGGGCCACGGGCGAGCTCGGCATCGCGGTGGAGGCGCGCAACGCCGACGGCATGCTCGTCGGCAATGGCACCGGCTCGGCGAACCTCGCGGACGACAACGCAGCACTCATGCTCGACAGCGTCGACTTCGTCATCAACACCGAGGTCGCGGGCGATCAGCGTCCATCCGAGTTCTCCGGCGAGCACGGCTTTCAGGTCGCCGCCACTGACGATGGCATCTGGACCACCGCGTATCGCGCTGACTGCGCGAACCCGTGCGACGTCTTCGCCCGCCGCTTCGACGAGACCGGCAGCGCCGTCGAGTCGTCACTCGCCGCGGGCCGCAATGCCTTCCCCGCTTCGTCGGATCTGACCTCGTCGTTCAGCACCCCCGCCGTCGCCGCCACCAGCGACACGTCGCTCGTGGCCTGGAATGCCGACGACGAGGCCGGCTACTCGGTCGCCTGCCGGGCCTTCGACACGCAAGGCGCGGCCAAGAGCTCGCAGGTCGAGGTGGCCCTCGACGACTTCCCCAACATCGTCTCCGTCACCGCGATCGGCAACAACTTCGCGATCGCCTGGGATAGCGGCACCGGCACCGAGGACAACATCAAGGGCGCCATCGTCTCTCCCACCTGCTCGCCTATCGGCACGCCCACGCAGATCTCCACGGTCCCCGGCAATCCGTCGAAGAGTGCCGTGGCCGCCGGTCGCGATGGCCTCATGTACGTCTGGCTCCTCAGCGGTTCCGTGCGCGGTCGCGTGATGTCGAGCACCAACGCGCCCGTCACCGTCGATTTTCAGGTCATCGCGCCCACGGCCACCGAGCGGGTCGAGCACGTGCGCATCGCCGCCCTCGGTGCCTCCGGCTTCGCGATCTTCTCGCGCTGGGGCCTCATCGGCATGACCGAGGGGCCGGGGCGGATCGAGATGCAGCGCGTGAATCAGATGGGCGTGAAGCAGGGTCCGCCGCTCATCGTCACCGAGCGCAGCGGCTCTGATTTCGCGTCGAAGCAGTCCTTCGGAGTGGCGGCCGCCGACGACGGCTCCATCTTGCTCGTCTGGCATGCGTGCGGCGAGCGCGGTGACGACACGGGCTGCGGAGTCTTCGGGCAGCTGATCGATGCGTCGGGCGCGCTCAGCGGCGGCGAGTTTGTCGTTCCAACCACCACCATCGGCGATCAGTCCGGCCCGTCCGCCGTCGCGCTGCCGGGCGGTGCCTGGGCCGTCGTGTGGAGCGACGACAGCGCCAACGAGCCCGACCGGTCGGGCTTTGCGGCCCGGGGCCGCGTCATCTATCCGACCGGCGCGGCCAGCGACGCGCGCGCGGTTCGCCGCGGGCCACGGCGCGATCTCGGCGTCCTACCGCTCTGATCCGACACGCTCCGAGGCCTCGATCGAGGCCTGGATCTCCGCGATGCGCTGCTCGATCTCGTAGGCGCGCACCGGCTGGATCGAGGCCTGCTTCTCCAGCATCTCGATCTGGCCTTCACGCACGTCGCAGTGCTCGGCGCCGCAGACGTCGAGCGGAGAGACCGCGTACGCCTTCATCAGCGCCACCAGCACGGCATAGGCGTCGTCGTCCCGATGATCGGACATTGCGATGGTCGCGATGGTTGCCGCGGCCCCCCCCGAGGAGCGTGACATCGCGATCGGGCGTCGGGCTCGCCAGCTCGGTCACGAACGCGCGCTCGAGGACGAGCGCCCTTGCTGTGTCCTGACGGATCCGTAGGATCACGACGAGCTCCGCGGTCGCGAGGGCGCGCGACGTGGAGCCGGAGACGGCGTGGGAGAGGATCGTCCGGAGCTGCTTCTCGCCGAGCGAGCGCTGCTTCGCATCCGACGACGCCAGGAGCGCGCGGGCATAGCGCAGCCGGGCCGCTGCCACTTCGGTGTGCTTCGCCCCGAACGCTTTCACGCGGACCTTCACGAGCTGCGCGAGGCTCTCGATCGACGGGGCCGCGCAGACCTGGTCCTCGGTCTCGGCGGCCTCGCAACGCTGGCGAATGATCTCGTCGAGGTTCGAGAGCTCCAGCGAACCGGGTGCGGCCGCAGCCACCTCCGTCCGCAGTCCGGACAGCTCGAGCGCGGCGCGATTCGTGGTCTCGCGCACAGCTGTGATGTCCATCCGGGGGGCGGCTCCGAACCGACGCATGCGCTCGATTCCCTCCAGCTTCACGCGCATGGCCGCGTCGAGGCGCCCGCCAAGCTCGGCAAGCTCGAGGCGAAACGACGCGACATCGGCACGCGCACAGTCAACCTTGGAAGTGGAGCGTAACGAGCCGTAGAGCTTGTGGACATCCGATCCTGCCCGACGCCGCACCTCGGAGATCGCACGCATGATCTGCCACTCGTCGGTCATCCACCGGCTCGCGTGACATGTGGCCTCGACGAAGTCGGGTGCTTCGGCGGGCATCGAGGTCATGACCTCGGTGAGCTCGGATTCCGGATCTCGATCCGTGGAGTCCGGGTCGGTGCGCTCGAGCTCGGCCACGATCTCGCGCCACGGACGCGGCGGCGCTTCCGGCAGCTCGGGTTCGTCGGGCACCACTGGGAGCATGTCGGTCTGGAGGGGCGCAGCTTCGAGGTCCCCTTCGTCGGGCTCGGGGGCCGGTGAGGTGGCGAGCTCGACGAGGGGATCGGAGGGCTCGCTCGTCGGCTGGCAGGAACGACTGCGCCGAGCCTCGCGAACGACGACGTCATCGGCGGGGCCGACGGCCGACGGGCGCATGGAGGCGCAGCCAACAAGCATCACCATCACCGCGAGGGGACGCACCATGGGCGATCGAACGCCCTGCCCCCACCGGGTATTTCGAGCTACTCGCCGTCGTCGGCGGCGTCGGCCCGGTGGTCGATGCCAAGGGCGCGCATCTTCTTGTAGAGATGGCTGCGCTCGAGCTGGAGCTCGCGGGCGGTGTTCGAGACGTGGTGGTCGTTCGCCTCGAGGGCGGCCACGATGATGTCGCGCTCGGCGGCGGCGACCAGGTCCTTGAAGGGCGTGCCGCGAACGTGCTCGGTCTTCACCGCCTTGACGCGGGGCAGCGCGTCCCCGACGTCGCCCTCGGTGATGAGATCGGCGTCGCCGGTGAGGATGGCGAGGCGCTCGACCACGTTCTTGAGCTCGCGGACGTTACCCGGCCAGTCGTGCTGCATGAGGAGCGTCATGGCGCCCGAGACGATCTTCTTGGGCCGGCGCATGTTGTCGGCGCAGACCTGCTCGAGGAAATGCTCGGCGAGGGAGGGAATGTCCTCGCGGCGGCCGCGCAGGGGCGGCATCTCGATCGGGACGACGGCGAGGCGGTAGTAGAGATCCTCGCGGAAGCGCCCGGCGGCGATCTCGGCCGGGAGGTCCTTGTTGGTCGCCGCGACGACGCGGACATCCACCTTGATGGTCTCGGCCCCGCCGACGCGCTCGAGCTCGTTCTCCTGCAGGACCCGGAGGACCTTGGCCTGGGCCGACGCGTTCATGTCGCCGATCTCGTCGAGGAACAGCGTGCCGTCGTCGGCGAGCTCGAACTTGCCGCGCCGCTGCTGGGTCGCCCCGGTGAAAGCCCCCTTCTCGTGACCGAAGAGCTCGCTCTCGATCAGCTCCGAGGGGATCGCCGCGCAGTTGAGCTTCACGAACGGACCGTCCGCGCGCTTGCTGTGCTCGTGGATCGCGCGGGCGACGAGCTCCTTGCCGGTGCCGTTCTCGCCCGTGATGAGCACCCGCCCCGTCGACGGCGCCGTCTTGCCGACCTTCTCGAAGATCGCGCGCATCGCGGCGCCCTTGCCGACCATCGCGAAGTCGGACTTCGTGCGGCCGCGCTGGCGCTCGTGCTCGCGATCGAGGCGCTTGAACTTGAGGGCGTTCTGGACGGTGATAAGGAGCTTGTCGCCCGACAGCGGCTTCTCGACGAAGTCGAGCGCCCCGCCCTTCGTGGCCTGCACGGCGGTCTCGATGGTGGCGTTGCCGGACATCATCACGACCACGACCTCGGGCTTCGCGGCGCGGATCTTCGGGAGGACCTCGAGGCCGGTCTCCCCGGGCATCATCACGTCGAGCAGGATGATGTCGACATCCGACTCGGCCAGCCGGGCGAGGCCATTGGCCCCGCTGTTCGCCACGAGGACCTGGTAACCCTCGACCTCGAGGTTCAACCGGACGGTCTTCAGAATGTTCGGCTCGTCATCGATGACGAGGATGGTGGCGCGCGCCATGGCAGCCCCGACCCTACCAGGTTAGGTTCCGGGCATGCGTCGAGCCTTGGGCCCACTGCTCATCCTCATGACGATCGGGCTGTACTGGGCTTGTGGTGACGAGACCAAGAAGCCGGGATCGTGCAACTCCGACAAGGACTGCAAGGACCCCTTGGTCTGCTTCGCCAACAAGTGCGTGCAGTGCACCCAGAACTCGCAGTGCGATGCCGGTGAGGTCTGCACGGCGAACGCCTGCGTGCCGAAGCCCGGCTGTACCAGCGACACCGAGTGTGACGGCGGCGTCTGTCAGGCCGGCAAGTGCAAGCCGTGCGCGAGCGACGGCGAGTGCGGCCTGGGTGGCACGTGCAATGCCGGCAAGTGCTCGAAGAAGACGTGCGCCACGGACGAAGACTGCGCCGATGACGAGGACTGCATCACCGGCGTCTGCGTGCGGGCCGGGGCGAGCAACGACACGGGCGTGAGCTGCCCCCTCTCGACGGTCTACTTCGGCTTCGATGACTCGTCGATCCAGCCGAGCGAGCGCGACCGGCTCGACGCGAACGCGCAGTGCATCGAGAAGACCCCGGGCAAGTCGCTCTACCTGTTCGGTCACACCGATACGTCGGGCACCGACGAATACAACATCGCCCTCTCCGAGCGCCGCGCGCAGTCGGTGGCGGACTATCTGTCGCGCCTCGGGGCGGATCCGGCACGCCTCCAGGTGGTGCCGAAGGGTGAAACCGAACCGACGGGCCTCGGCGATGACAAGGATCGCCGCTGCGAATTCCAGTGGTACTAGGAGAGTCACGATGAAGAGGGCTTCCTCATCTCTTGGTCTCGGCCTCGTGCTCGCCATCGTCTCGACGTCCGGAGGTTGCTTCTGGGCGACCACGAAGAGCGAGGGCGAGACCATGCGCAAGGACATCACCGGTCTCACCACGCGCCTCGACACCAAGGAGAAGGCGCTCGACGACCAGATCAGCCAGCTCCAGAAGGTGCTCGAGGATGCGACCAAGCTCCTCAAGCGCAACAGCGCCGACCTCGGCGCCGACGTCGACGGTCTCCGCGCCGATGTTCGCACCGCAAACGGCCTCGTGACGGCCGTGAACAACAGCGTGAACGAGCTGAAGACCGAGCTCAATGCGCAGAAGGCGCGCATCGACGCCCTCGAGGCGAAGCTCGGCGAGCTGGAGAGCGGCAAGCCCTCCGCGGCCTCGTCGGCGGATGATCTCTGGCGCCTCGGCTCGCAGGCGTTCGATGCCGCCCGCTACAACGAGGCCGTCGATATCTTCAAGCGCCTCGCGACCACCTATCCGACGCACGACCGCGCCGACGACGCGATCTACTTCCGCGGTCAGGCGCACGGGAAGCTGAAGGAGTGGGACAAGGCGATCGGCGTCTACCAGCAGCTGTCCCAGAAGTTCCCGGACAGCTCCTACACCGATGATGGTCTCTACTTCGCCGCCCTCGCCGCCCAGCAGATCAAGCAGTGCACCGAGGCGCGGAGCTACCTGGCGACGTTGAAGTCCAAGTTCGGTAGCAAGTCGAACGTCACCAAGGAAGCGGCGTCGCTCGACGCCGAGCTCAAGAAGGACGCGAAGAACAAGTCGAAGTGCGCGGGCTGAGCGTCACGACCTGACGCTCCCTATTCGAGCTCGATCAGGCGGATGCAGTTCGCCGAACGATCTGACACGAAGAGCTGGTTGGGCGGCAGGAACGCCACGTGGCTCGGGTGCGAGAACGTGCCGGCCGCGAGAGGCGACGAGTCGAGGCTCGGGCGCGGCAGATCGTCGAGCACCTCGCTGGGGACACCGGCGACGGTCGAGACGGCCGTCGATGCACCGTCGTAGTGGCGGAGGGCGTTGCTGTGGCTGTCGACCACGAACGTGCCCCCGGTACCATCCGCCGCGAGCCCGAACGGAAACCGGAACCGTGCGTCGACGCCGCGAGGCGCGTCCGTGTCGCCGCACTCGGGCGGAAGAACCGGGCTGATGTTCTCGCAGAAGTGATCGGGGTTGCCCGGGGCCTGCCCCGCGACCGTCGTGACTTCGTACGTGGCGAGGTCGACCGCACGGAGGTCCAGGTTGTTCGCCTCCGCGACGAGGAGCACGCCCGGCGCTCCGAGGGCGAGCCCCGCGGGCTTGTTGAACGTCGCGCTGGCGCCCGCGCCGTCGGCCGCCCCTCGCACGTTCACCCGGCCCGCGATGGTCGTGACCATGCCCGAAGCGAGCTCGATCTTGCGAATGACCTCGTTCCCGGAGTCGGCGACGTACAGGACGGGGCCGCCAGCCGGCGACGGATCGAGCATCATGCCTCCGGACCAGGGACGAAACGGACCGCCACCGAAGAGCGCTTGCGTCCCGACGCCATCCGCATAGCCCGGGGTCCCCAGGCTGCCGAAGGCGGTGGTGAGCTCGCCCGTGGCCAGGTCGAGGTGGCGGATCACGTGATTGCCGGTGTCCGTGATGTAGAGACCCGCGCCGTCGGGCGTGAGCGCGAGGTTGCGCGGGTACTGGAGGAAGCCGGGCCCTGACCCGGGGTATCCCATGCCCGCGATCGTCGTCACCATCCCGCTCGCGAGGTCGAGCTTGCGGACGGTGTGACTGCCTCCGTCGGCGATATAGAGGATGTTCGCGCTGGGATCGAGGGCCAGGCCTTCGGGGTACGCGAAGCGCGCATCGGCCGCGGGGCCGTCCACGAGGCCCGGCTCGTCCGTGTTCGCGCCCGCGACGGTGGTCATGCGCGGACCGATATGCGGCTCGTCGGTCGGGCTCGGGTCCGTGCACGCCGCGAGGGCCAGCGAGATCAGGATGCGCTTCGCCATGGGCGCCCTTTGTGCGAGCCCCGTTCCAGCTCCCACGGCCCAGGTTGGCCGGTCTCCCGTGGATCTCGCGCCACCCAGCATCCAGGCAGCGCCACGGTGTGGCTTCCGTGGACGCCGGGCGACTCCGCCGCCAGCCGCGTCGGGGAGCTTAGAACGGATCCTGAAATTCAGGTTCCCGGTTACATCGCGACGCGCTTGCTCGTGTTCGGGGCCGGCGTTGTTCGGCTGTGTCGGCAGCTGCCGGATGACGCGTCGGCGAAACACATCACGTCGTAGAGCTCGACGAGCTTCTCGAACACCCGTCGAAAAATTCCAGCCTCGCTCCATGCTTGGAATCGTGCGTGGCACGTCGAGCCCGAGGCGAACTGCGCAGGCAGTGCCTTCCACTGAGCGCCGGTGCGCACGCGATACACGATCCCCGACAGAATCGTGCGGCTTGGAATCGGCGGCTGTCACGCCTCGGCCCCTTCGGGATCGGTGGAAGCAGCGCCTTGACTTGCTCCCACAGCAGGTCCGGGATTTCAGCGAACTTGGTCTCCACTCGCCGCGTAGATCACGAGCGATCCGGACCAGCAATCTCCGGCCCGAATAGGGAAGCGGGAAGCGGAACCGAGAAGGAGAACGGCGCGGTGTGATGTTTCGGATCGGTTCTTACTTCTTGACCGTTCGCACCGGGCGAAACCCGACGGTGTCGGCGCCCGTGGAGGGTCCCTCCATGCGGAGCGCGATCGTCGCGTAGTCCGGAGAGCTGGTGAAGGCCATCCCTCTCACCGTGCGGGGGGCTTCGACGTCCGTCACCTCGAGTCCACCGATGACCGGATCGGTCGACGCCTTCTCGAAGGCGTCAGCCTTGTACAGGTCCCACGTCAGCTCGGACGCGTTCCCCAGCATGTCGAAGAGACCGTAGGCGTTCGCCTTCTTGCCTCCGACCGGCTGCCGGCGGGGGCGACCATCGAGGTTACTCGTCTCGGAGTTCCACGAGACCTCGGCGATCGCTCCATACAGCGGCGCCTTCGAGCCACCGCGTCCCGCGTACTCCCACTCGGCGTCTGTCGGGAGCCGGTAGCCCGTGCAGTCGAGCCCCTTCCACGTCACTGTCTTACCCTTGATGACGTAGCAAGCCTCGAGCTTCTCGAGCTTGCTCAACGCGTTCAGGTAGGTGACCGCATCCAGCCACGACACGTTGATGACGGGACGGTCGAGACTGCCGGCCTTGTAGTACTCGGGCATCGACTTCATCACGAAGTACCATTCGCCCTCGGTCACCTCGGTGGTCTTCATCATGAAGGGCCGCGTGAGCGTCACGTCCGAGTCGAGCTCCGTGGGGTTTCGGTACGAGCCATCGGTAGGAGCCGGCGTGCCGATGTGGAACGTCCCCGCCGGGATCGTGACATATGACTTCTGCTGCTCGGGCATCGCCGGCAGGGCCTTGGGCCACGGATCTCCCTTCTTCTGCTTGGCGACCGTGTTGCCCCCCAGATCCCCGCCACACTGCCACTTGCCATCGACCTTGTTGAAGAAGCCGTCGCCGCTGTCCAGGCACTTCGTGCAGTTCGCACGGTCCTTGCCCTTCAGCTTCTTGCAGTCACTGTGAGTCCCGACCGAGGAGGTGTCCTCGGCGGCGACCGGCGACGACGAATAGAGCGCCGCCCCAAACAGGGTGAGCGCGATGAGGGCGTTGCACTGCATCGAAGTTTCTCCGACGGTTAATGGCGAGCTCCCCAGGGGAACACGCAAGATGAATGTGCTGACAGTCCGTGGTCGATGGCCCGTACGGGCTTACTTCTTGACCGTTCGCACGGGGCGGAAGCCGATCGTCCCGCCGCCCAAGTTCGGATCGACGCTGCCACCGCGGTAGGCGACCGTCGCGCCTTGTGCGCTCATCAGGTAGTCCTGGCCGCGAAAGCCACGGTCGTCATAGATGCTCTTCATTTCGAGGCCGCCGATCACCGGATCGGTCGAGTCTTTCTCGAAGGCGCCTTCCTTGTACTCGTCCCACACGTGCTCGGCCACGTTGCCCAGCATGTCGTGGAGTCCGTAGCCGTTCGCCTTCTTCTCTCCGACGGGGTGGCGCGTGCTTCCGCTGTTGCCGTCGTGCCAGGCGATGTCGTCCATCGGGCCCCAGGTCGCGTCCTTCTTGCCGCCACGCGCCGCGTATTCCCACTCGGCGTCCGTCGGCAACCGATACCCCGCGCAGTCGAGGCCCTTCCAGGTGACCTTCGTGTCCTCGGGTTCCTTGCCCTTGACGATGGTGTAACAGGGCTCGAGCTTCTCGAGCTTCGAGAGCGCATTCAGGTACGCGATCGCGTCGAGCCACGAGACCTGGACGACCGGTCGCTCGAGGCTGCCCGCCTTGTACCGCTTGGTCATCTTCTTCATCACGTAGAACCACTCGCCCTCCGTCACCTCGGTCGTCTTCATCATGAAGGGGCGGGTGATGGTGACGTTGGAGTCAGCCTGTGCGGCCGAGCGGTACGACCCGTCGGCGGGCGCAGGAGTGCCGATGCGAAACGTCCCCGCCGGGATCGACGCATATTTCGTCTGCGTCTCGGGCATCGACTTCAGGGCCTTGGGCGGCGGATCGCCTCGCTCGTTGTCGGCGACGGTGTGCATGTCGCTCGTCATGCCGCAGACCCACTTGCCCGTCGTCAGCTCCTTGTTGAAGAAGCCGTCGCCGCTGTTCAGGCACTTCGTGCAGTTCGCACGGTCCTTACCCTTCAGCTTCTTGCAGTCGCTATGGGTGCCGATCGAGGAATTGTCCGCTGACGCTGGGACCGCACCCGCGAGCTGGAACGCGACGGCCACCAACGAAACCCCGAGTGCCTTGAAGTTCATCCGTATCCTCCGAAGTGTCCAGGACGCCACGGATGGTGCGCGCACCACAAGTCGCGCGGAACTATTCGCCGCCGAGCTTCTTGTACTGCTCGAGGCCGTCCGCCTTGAGCTCGTACTTCGGCGCCAGCTTCGTGTGGCACTGATTGCAGCTCTTGATCTTCTTGCTCTTGTTCCAGGCCTTCATCACTTCCTTGGCCTTCTTCTGCCCGCCCTCCTTGCAGGCCTTCTCGACGAGCTTCGTCTTGAAGGTCTTGGCAACACACGGCGGATCAGCCGCGAAGGGTTCCGACATGTTGGCGAACGTGAGGGCGCCAATGACGGTGGCGATGGAGGCGGCGAGAGCGAGCTTGACCATGGAAGTCCTTTGAGACGGCCGGTGCCTAGAGAGAATTCAATCGTGCAACGGGGCGGAATCCCTCGTCAATGACACGCGCCGGATCCGGAGCATCGTTGACGGCGGAGATCGCGCAGAGAGCGGCCGCCCCGGTCCCGTAGACGCTGGCACCGGTGGCCGGGGTGATGCCGCCGATCGCGACGATGGGCGTGGTGCCCGCTGCCTGGACCGCCGCCGCGAGGGCGTCGAGGCCCTGGACGGGGTCCGGATTCGCCTTGGTGCGGGTCGGGAACACCGGGCCGTAGCCCAGGTAGTCGGCCCCTCCCGCGAGGGCGGCGTGGACCTGCGGGAGGTTGTGCGTCGAGACCCCGATCCACATGCGGCCGACGAGGGTACGAGCCTCGGCGAGCGGCAGATCGGTCTGGCCGAGATGCACGCCGTCGGCGCCGACCGCGAGCGCGATGTCGACCCGGTCGTTCACGATCAGGGCCGCGCCCTGCGCGGTGCAGAGTGCGCGGGCCCACGTCGCCACCCGCAGGATGTCACTCGCCGCGGCGGGCTTGAGCCGGATCTGGAGCACGCGCGACCGCGAGAGCAGCACGCGCGCGAGCGCCTCGTCGTCGCGATCGAGGATCGCGTAGTAGCCGCGGATCGCGTCCCGGACGAGCATTCACTTCATCTGGAGCTCGAGCTGCTCGAGCTGACGGGCCTTGTCGCGCAGCTTCGCGGCCTTCTCGAACTCGAGATCAGCCGCGGCCTGCTTCATCTCCTTGCGCACCTTCTCGATCGCCGAGCGCAGGGAGTGGAGATCGTCGATCTTGTCGAGCTCGAGGGCCGCGATCTGCGGCGCGCGCTTGCCCTTGGGCATCGGCTCGGCGGGCTGGATGTCCATGATCGAGCGGGTCGCCGACTTCGGCACGATCCCGTGCTCGGCGTTGAACGCCGCCTGGACGGCGCGGCGCCGATTCGTCTCGCTGACCGCGAGCTGGATCGACTCGGTCTGCTTGTCGGCGTACATGAGCACGCGCCCGTTCAGGTTGCGGGCCGCGCGGCCGATCGTCTGGATCAGCGAGCGCTCGCTGCGCAGGAAGCCTTCCTTGTCCGCATCGAGGATGCCGACGAGCGAGACCTCCGGAATATCGAGGCCCTCGCGCAAGAGGTTGATCCCGACGAGCACGTCGAACTCGCCCCGACGCAGATCGCGAATGATCTGGATGCGCTCGAGCGTGTCGATGTCCGAGTGCAGGTACTTCACCTTGATCCCGATCTCTCGGTAGTACTCGGTGAGGTCCTCGGCCATGCGCTTCGTGAGCGTGGTGACCAGCACGCGATCGCCCTTCGCCACGCGCTCGCGAATCTCGGCGAGCAGGTCGTCGACCTGGTGCGCGACCGGCCGGACCTCGACCTCGGGATCGAGCAGGCCCGTCGGACGGATGATCTGCTCGACGACGACGCCCTTCGCCTGGTTCAGCTCCCACTCGGCGGGCGTCGCCGACACGTAGATGGCCTGCTTCGCACGCTCGCGCCACTCGTCGAACCGCAGGGGCCGGTTGTCGAGGGCGCTCGGGAGCCGGAAGCCGAACTCGACGAGCGTCTCCTTGCGCGAGCGGTCGCCGTTGAACATCGCGCCGATCTGCGGAACGGTCTGGTGCGACTCGTCGATGACGAGCAGGTAGTCGTCACCGAAGTAGTCCATCAGTGTCGGCGGCGGGGCGCCCTCGGCGCGCCCGGTCAGGTGTCGCGAGTAGTTCTCGATGCCGGAGCAGAAGCCCATCTGCTCGATCGATTCGAGATCGTACATCGTGCGCTGCTCGAGCCGCTGCCGCTCCAGCAACTTGCCCTGCTTCGAGAGCAGCTCGAGCTGCTCCTTGAGCTCGATGCGGATCGTCTGCACCGCGCGCCGCATCGTGTCGTCGGGCGTGGCGTAGTGCGAGGCCGGGAAGATGACCGTGCGTTCGATCTTCTTCTTCGTGCCGCCGCGCAGAGGATCGATCTCGCTGATCGCCTCGACCTGATCGCCGAACCACTCGATGCGGACCGCGGTGTCGGCCTCGTACGCCGGGAACACCTCGACGGTGTCGCCCTTCACGCGGAACGTGCCGCGATGGAAGTCGACGTCGTTGCGCTCGTACTGCAGCTCCACCAGCCGGCGCAGCACGGTGTCGCGGTCGACGTTCGTCCCGACATCGATCTCGCACGTCATCGCCGCGTACGTCTCGCGCGCGCCGATACCGTAGATGCACGACACCGACGCCACGATGATCACGTCCTTGCGCGACAGCAGCGCGAACGTCGCCGCGTGACGCATCCGATCGATCTCCTCGTTCACGATCGAGTCCTTCTCGATGAACGTGTCGGTCGTCGGGACGTACGCTTCGGGCTGGTAGTAGTCGTAGTAGCTGACGAAGTAGTGGACCGCGTTGTCGGGGAACAGCTCCTTGAACTCGCCGTAGAGCTGCGCCGCCAGGATCTTGTTGTGCGCGATGATCAGCGTCGGCTTCTGCACCGCGTTGATGACGTTCGCGATCGTGTACGTCTTGCCCGAGCCGGTGATGCCGAGCAGCACCTGCGCTTCGTCCCCGCGCTTCAGGCCCTCGGTCAGCTCCTGGATCGCCTTGGGCTGATCGCCCGCGGGGGGAAATGGCGTCTTCAGATGGAAGCCGTCGCCCAGCTTGGCCCTGGCCTCGACCTGGGGCCGGCTCGGGCCCTCGAACAGGCCCGGCTCGGGGCCGTCACCACCCGCCTTGAGCTTCTTCCTGCGGTTGTAAGTCGCCACGGCGGTTCGCACCATAGCATGGTGTTTGCACCTCGCATGTGACAGCCTTCTGTCAGCATATGCGGAAGAAGTCGCGGATGTTCGCCATCGCCGAGGCCCTGCGTGCCCGACGCACGGGAATCACCGCGCAGCAGCTCGCGGACCGCTTCGGCGTCACGCTCCGCACCATCTACCGCGATCTCGAAGCGCTGCAAGACGCCGGCATGCCCATCAAGGCCGACCGCGGGCGCGGTGGTGGCTACGCCCTCGACAAGAACTACCAGCTCCCGCCGATCAACTTCACCGCGCGCGAGGCGGCCCTCATCATCGCCCTCGCGCGCCTCGCGTCGGAGCAACGCCTCATGCCCTTCCCCAAGGCGATCGAGCGCGCGACCGACAAGATCCGCGCCGCGCTCACGACGTCAGCCCAGCGCGAGCTCCTTCAGCTCGTCGGCGAGCTCCAGTTCGTCGGCGTCCCGGCCCTGCCCATCCCCAGCGCGGTGCGAGACGCCGTCGAGACCGCCTGGTTCGAGTCACGGGCGCTCCGCATCGTCTACGAGAAGAAGGCGTGGGAGCTCACGCCGCGCCTCGTGCGCATTCGCAACCTCGTGTTCGATCGCGCGCAGACGCTGCTCAACGTCGTCGATCTGGAGACGGGCCAGGACCGCCAGTTCCGGCTCGACAAGATCAAGCAGGCGACCGTGATGGATCCCAATCCGCAGTGATCAGCGACTGGTGGCCCAGTCGTCGGTCACGTTCACGCGCCACGTGAGCCGCTTGCCACGGCCTTGAACGCGAAGGCCGCGGACGTTTGCAGGATCGACGCCGACCGCGCACCATCACGAGATGTACCGGTGCTGCGTCCTGGTCCTGGTCGCGTGCGGAAGCACGGCTGGGCCCGTCGAATCCACCGACAACCAAGCGCCGCCGCAAGCGCCGGGCGCCGTGACCCATACCGCCTCGCCGCCGCCCGCGGGCTGGGTCGAGGTGCAGCCCACCGAGGCGTCGCTGCGCTGTGCGAACCACGCGAACGACGAATGGGAGCTGAGCCTCGCCGACGGTCGGGTCGTGGCCACGCCCCAGACGAATCGCGAGCCGAGCCGCGGACCGACGGTGCCGTTCGCGCTGCCCCAGGGAGCGGCGGCTCCCGGCCGCAAGTCGGTGGTGGCCGTCGACGACGGGTTCCTCGTCGGGACGGATGCGGGTGAATGGGGAGGCTCCCTCCTGTGGGCCTCGCAGGATGGCAAGCAGATGACGGAGCTCGGGACCGAAAACGTCGCCATGTTGATCGACCTCGGCGGGGTGGTGCTCTCGCTCGAGGGCCTCGCGCACCTATCGCTCGACGAGGGCAAGGCACGCTGGATCGCGAAGCAGGGCGGCGTGTGGAAAGCGGTCGCGGCCGCGACCCTCGATGGCGCGCCCCAGGCCATGACCCGCGTGGGCGACGCCACGTACGTGCTGACGACGAAAGGCCTGACCCGGCTCGACAAGACACGGCGGGCGACGGTCGTCAGGCCGCTGACGCTGTTTGGCCTCTATCCCGACAGTGGCGTGGCCGACGCGGCGGGAACGCTGTGGTTCGGGATGCGGCACTACGTGGTGCAGCTCGTGCCGACGGGCGACACGTTCACGCCGCACTGGTTCGAGCTCAGCCCCGCGTGTACATGAGGCGCCAGATCGGGAGGTTCGTCTCCTCGGCGTTCTGCTCGCGCCAGGACCGCACGCCGTAGGGATTGCCGGCACGCCAGAAGGTCCACTCGCCCGCGCGATTCGTGAAGCGCTCGTCGGGCTCGAACGTCGCGAGACTCGCGAGCGCGAGGTCCCAGATGTCGGTCTGTACGAAGAGATCGCCCCCGGGCTTGAGCGCATGCGCGATGCCCTCCGCGAGCTCCTCGTCGACCATGCGGCGATCGGCGTGGCGGCGCTTGAACCACGGGTCGGGGAAGTTCACGTAGATCTGCTCGACGGATCCTTCCGCGAAGATCGTCGGCATGTGGAGCTGCGCCTGGCAGAACACCGCGTACACGGGGAGGTTCTCGCGACGCGCGCGGCGGTTCACGAGCTTCGTCAGATCCTCGCGGACCTCGAGGCCGACGTAGAGTCGAGACGGATCCTTCGCCGCCCGTTCGAAGAGGAACTGCGCGTCAGCGCAGCCGATCTCGCACTCGACGGGGCGACCGTCGTACGGCGGAAGCTCGCCCCGAAACGTCGCGAAGTGCGCGAGCTTCGGATTGACGTGCTGGCGGATTCGCACGCGCCCCTACGCTGCGAAGACCGCGTCGAGCGCGACGAACCCGAACTGACGCACGTTGAGCGGCGACTCGAGGCGATCGAGCTCCGCGCGGTCGACCCAGCGGAACGCCCCGAACTCGTCGTTGGGGACCACCTCGGCGTTCGCGGCCACCTCGGCGACGAACACGAAGTTCATGTGCAGGCCCTTCGATCCGGCCTGGTGCTCCTCGTAGCCGATGAAGCCGGCGGGCACGCCGTCGAGCGCACCGCGCAGCGTGCGGAACGATCCGACGAGCCCGGTCTCTTCGCGGAGCTCGCGCACGGCGGCCTCGAGCGGCGTCTCGCCCGCTTCGACCTCGCCGCCGATCGGCAGCCACGTCTTCAACCGGCGATGCTCGATCACGAGCACGCGCTCACCTTGGCGCGCATACACCGCCACGGAGAATGCGCGCCGGGCCTCGTTCACTGCGGAACTTTCTTCCAATCGTCGAGGAACTTCGCGAGGCCGATGTCCGTGAGCGGGTGCTTCGACAGCGCGAGCAGCACCGAGAGCGGCGCCGTCATGACGTGCGCGCCCATCAGCGCGGCCTGGTGCACGTGCATCGGGTGGCGCACGCTCGCGACGAGCACTTCGGTCTCGTAGCCGTAGTTGTCGTAGATCTGGACGATCTCGCCGATGAGCTGCATGCCGTCGGTGGAGATGTCATCGAGGCGACCGACGAACGGCGAGATGTACGTCGCGCCCGCCTTCGCCGCGAGCAGCGCCTGCGTCGCCGAGAAGCACAGCGTGACGTTCGTCTTGATGCCCTCGTTGCTGCACGTGCGGACGGCCTTCAGGCCCTCCGGGATCAGCGGAATCTTCACGACGATGTTCGGGCGCAGCGCGGCGTACTCGCGGGCCTCCTTCATCATGTCGTCGTGCGTGAGGCTCACGACCTCGGCCGAGACGGGGCCTTTCACGATGTCGCAGATCTCGAGCAAGACGTCCCGGAACTTCCGGCCCGTCTTGGCGACGAGGGAGGGATTCGTGGTGACGCCGTCGACGAGGCCCATCGAGGCAGCCTCGCGGATCTCCTTCACATCGGCGGTATCGATGAAGAACTTCATGGTGTATAGCCTCCGCGGTTCGCTCGATACCACAGAATCCCCATGGCCAACGTCCGCATCGGCACCGTCGACATTCCCGAGCGCGTAGAGCGCGAGCGCTACTTCAAGGAGCTCAGTTACCTCGAGCTCTCGGCGATGTTCGCAGGGCCGTTCAAGCAGTCGTCGCTCGCGCAGTGGGCCGAGCTCGCGCCGCCGGGCTCGATCGGCCTCGCCGCACCCTTCGTGCTGACCCACCGCACCCCGCCGAAGTCGACCAAGCTCTGGCCGCATGACGCACGCGTCGGCGACTTCCGTGACAGCGTGTTCGGCCGCCAGGCGCTCACGCACGTGGTCGAGTCGGTGAAGAAGCTGTCGGCGGCGTGTGTGGTGTTTCGCTCGCCGCCCGTGTTCGCGCCGAGCGCGGCGAACCGCGATCAGCTCCGGAGGTTCTTCTCCGAGGTCGCACCCGATGTCGGCGCCGAGCGCGTGTGGGTACCCGACGGCCTGTGGGAGCCGCGGGCGGCCGCGTCCTTCGCGACCGAGCTCGGGATCACGGTCGCGATCGATCCACTGGTCTTCGAGCCCGGTCAGGGACCGGAGCTGTACGAAGGCCTCGAGGTCCCCTCGCTCTACTTGCGCGTGAGCGGTCTCGGTCGCCCCGCCCCGCTGGGGACAGAGCGCCTCGACGAGCTCGCCGCCCTCGTGGAGAGCTACGAAGATACGCCGGTAACTATCGCGTTTGACTCGCCAGCTCGGTGGGCTGACGCCAAGAATCTCGCGATGTTACTTGGGAGTGAATCTGATTCGGAAAACTGAAGGCTAGAAGACGAACGTCGCCATCGGAACCGGTAGCTCGCCCGACTTCTTGGGCAGCTCCGCGTTCATGTTCGGCGATGACCGACGCTCGACCATCTGGATGATGGGCTCGGACTTTCTCGACGAGGCCACCGCCACCGTCTTCTTCGCCCGCTTCTCCGACGCACCCTTACGCGCGGCAGGCCGCGCAGTGTTTCCCGTGCTTCTCATTCAAACTCCCCCTTGGAGCTCAAAGTGTGGCTCGACTCTACGGATCCACTAATCGGGGTGTCAATGTAGGCATTCCCGTTCCTTTACTTTGGCAGGTGTGACGCGTATAACACGGCGACTTCCCGAGGGGTATCAATAAGTTATGGCGACTACTGGCGGCATCCAGATCTCTTCCGTTGCGGGTCCAGCACTTCAGTCTGCAGTTGACCTGCTCGCATTCGTGGTGTTTCCCGCGAGCGGTGCTGATCTGGCGAAGGACCCGCTCTTCAAGGCCGCCGATGCCGCGCTGGGCGGGGTCCTCTCCTCCATCGCTCGTGATGAGGGCTTTGACGGCAAGGCCGGACAGGTCCTCAACGTCCACACGCATGGCCGTATCCCCGCGCGTCGCATCGTGGTGCTCGGAGGCGGGGCGAAGGGCGACTTCGGCAATCCGTCGATCCGCGACATGACGGCCACCGTCGCGCAGGCCGCGAACAAGGCCGGCACGGCGAACGTCGCCTTCGTGATGCCATCCTTCGGCGCCACGCGTGAGGCCGCGCTCCTCCAGCACGCCGTCGAGGGTGTCTATCTCGGCACGTACAAGTTCGGCCGCTACCTCACCGGTGAGGAGCACAAGAAGCCCACGGCGCTGAAGTCGTTCGGTCTCATCAGCGACTGGGCCGGCAAGGTCAAGAAGGTCACCGTCACCCAGCAGAAGGCGTTCGACGCCGCCGTCTCGCGCGGCACGATCGTGGCCGCCGCGATCAACCACGCGCGCGACCTGATCAACGAGCCCGCGGATGCGGTCACCCCGGCCGCCCTCGCCGCCGATGCACAGGCGCTCGCGAAGAAGCACAAGGACTCGATCAAGGTCACGGTCCTCGACGCGAAGAAGTGCGCCGAGCTCGGCATGGGCATGTTCCTCGCCGTCGGCCGTGGCTCCGACCACGAGCCGCGCTTCATTCACATCACGTACACGCCGCCGAAGAAGGCCAAGAAGAAGGTCTGCTTCATCGGCAAGGGCATCACCTTCGACTCGGGCGGCTACTCGTTGAAGCCGTCGCAGTCGATGGAGGACATGAAGGTCGATATGTCGGGCGCGGCCGCGGTCATCTCCGCGATGGACGCGATCGCGACGCTCGGCTCGCCCAACGAGATCCACGCCGTGGCCGCGTGCTGCGAGAACATGGTCTCGGGCCGCGCCTACAAGCTCGGCGACGTGCTCACGTCGATGGACGGCACCACCGTCGAGATCAACAACACGGACGCCGAGGGTCGCCTGACGCTCGGTGACGCGATCACCTACGCGCGCACGAAGATCCAGCCGGACGAGATGTTCGACTTCGCGACCCTCACCGGCGCGTGCATGGTCGCCCTCGGCCCGTACACGGCCGGCGTCATGTCCGACCACGAGAGCCTCGTGAAGAGCTGGCTCGCCGTCGCCGAGCGCACGGGCGAGGACATGTGGCGCCTCCCGCTCAACAGCCGCCTGCGCGAGCAGCTCAAGAGCTCCATCGCCGACATGCGCAACACCGGCGACCGCTTCGGCGGCGCGATCACGGCCGGCCTGTTCCTGAAGACGTTCGCCAAGGACACTCCCTGGGTGCACGTCGACATCGCGGGCCCGGCCTCGCTGACGAGCTCGCGCCCCGCCCAGCCGAAGGGCGGCACGGGCTACGCGGTGGCGTCGATCGTCGAGTACGCCACGCGCGGTTCGTGACCCAGGCCCCGCGCAGCTGCCCGGTTTGTTGAGGCTTTTCGTGTGATTACAAGGCCTTACACGGGGTCCGTCATTGACTTCCAGAGGCCGAACTGCTACGCTGGTCGCCGAGGGGTTTAGTACTTGAAGCCAGAATTCGCAGTCGGTGACAAGGCCGTTTATCCCGTGCACGGCGTAGCGGAAGTGGTGGCGTTGGAGAACCGGGACATCGGCGGTAACCAGACCGCCGTCTACATCCTCAAGATCCTCGACACCGGGCTCAAGATCATGGTCCCGACCATCAACGCAGGATCGGTCGGCCTCCGCGATCTCATCACCTCGAAGCAGGTGAAAGAGGTCTACTCGATCCTGAAGTCGCGCGATGTCCCGCGTGACACGCAGACGTGGAACCGCCGCTACCGCGAGTACATGGAGAAGATCAAGACGGGCTCCGTCTTCGAGATCGCCGAAGTGCTCCGCGACCTCTGCGTCCTCCGCGCCACCAAGGAGCTCTCCTTCGGCGAGCGCAAGATGCTCGAGACGGCGCGCGGCCTCCTCATCAAGGAGCTCGCGATCGCCAAGGGGGTGGGCGAAGACAAGATCGGCGCCGAGATCGACGCCATCTTCGCCGTCGCGGCGGCGTAGCGTCAGTAGACGATCCGCGCTCTCGCTATCGTGGCATCAACGGCTCACGGCGTGTCGTCGTAGCCATCGAGCGCGGCCGGGCTCGGTTCGAGCATCCCGCACGACTCCTGGCAGGGCCGCTCCAGATCCTCCGGTGCCGTCCCTGCGGGCTCGAGCGGCGCGCCCGACGCGTCCTTCGGCCCGCCGTCAGCGACGCACGTCTTCATGCAGTCGTCACTGGAGGCGGGCGGCGCTTCGGCCGCGGTCGTCGGCGTTGCCTCGTTCGCGGTCACCGGTGGATTCGCCTTGCCACCACACGCCGCCAGCATCGTTGCCAGCACAAATCCCAGGACAAGCTTCATGCCGCCCAGGGCAGCAGCAACCGTGCCGGCCACACCCCGGCCGACAACGCGGGCCTGGCCCGCTCGCATGGGTTGCCATGGCCGGAGCACACGCCAGCGCGTGGCACGAGTGACACGGCAAGCGGCGGCGTTTGCCGCTTACAGCTTGCCGTGGATGCACGCGGCAAAGGCCGCGCAGGTGGTCTCGGCGCTGCACGCCTTCACGGCCGCCGTGTAGCCCGGCTTCTTGCCGCAGAACAGGCGATGCATCTGCGCGGTGTCGTCGGCAGGTGCGGGCTCGGAGCGCATCTCCTTCTCGAGCTTGGCGCGTTGCTCCGGGTCGGTGACGTCCGCGAGGACGAGCTCGTCCATGCACGGCTGCGCCCGGGCGAGGGTCTCCTCGCAGACCGGATCGTCCGTGGGATTCGACTTCGCCGTGCATGCAGACACCAGCACGAACACAGGGAGCCATCGGAGCATCAGCCAGAGCCTAGTCCGGAACGAACCGCGCGCTACAGCTCGTCGGCGGGATCGAACGCGAGCGCGAACTCGACCCGGACCGGCTGCGCGTAGACTTCTTCCGGGAACTCCGTCTGGGACGTGCAGACCACGATGTCCGCGGATGCGACTCCCGAGAGCACGCCGTCCTTGTAGCCGGTGAGCGAGACCTGCCAATCATCGGGCGTACAGATGGTGAGCGAGTCTTCGAGCTGAAACCGGTCCCGAGATAGGGAGACCCTCCCGCCGGACAACTCCGCTCGAAGCTCGTCGAGGGTCTCCGCCGTGTCGGCCTCGAGCGAGAACCGCAGGCTGATCCCCTCCAAGGTTTGCGGGTCGTCGTAGGAGAAGACCCGCCCACCACACGTCTGTTGGTCGATGCATGTGGCCTCGAGCTGTCCGTCATCGAATCGGAAGACGGGCGTGTTGTCCTCGGACCCGGTGCAGCCCATCACGAGACCACCGATCAGCACCCACATGCTGGAAGTACGCATGTCGAGCATGGATTGCCAGTCCCATGCCACTGCAAGGTGCCGATATTCCTGCATTGTGTGACGCCCGGATTTCCGTGCCCGGGCGGGGCATGACATCGGTGTCGCGGAGAAGGTCACGCTCCCAGAGGGACTGCCCCTGGACCTCAGTACCGGAGGAAGCAGCTGCCCCAGGTGAGGCCGGCGCCGAAGGCGACGAGGCAGACGAGATTGCCGGGCTTGATCTTCCCGAGCTCGATCGCCTCGTGCATGCAGATGGGGATCGAAGCGGCCGTCGTGTTGCCGTACTTCATGATGTTGTTGTGCGTCTTCTCGGGCGGCACGCCGATCATCTGCGCGACCATCTGATTGATTCGAAGATTGGCCTGGTGCGGGATGACCATGTCGACCTCGGCGATGCTCTTGATCCCGTTGGCCTGCATGCCTTCCATGATCGCCTGCGGCATGCGCGTGACCGCGTGCTTGAAGACCTTCTTGCCGTTCATCGACGGGTAGTGCTTCCGCTCGGCCATCGCCGCCTCGGAGATGCGCGGGTCGTGCGCGGAGGCCGGGTACTCGGTCCAGAGGATCTCGGCCTCCGAGCCGTCGGCGTGGATGTGCGTCGAGAGGATCATGTGCTGGTCATCGGTGGCGCGTCCGATGATGACCGCACCGGCCCCATCACCGAAGAGGACCGTGACGTCACGCCCCGCCGTGGTCTTGTCGAGGCCGGTGGAGTGGACCTCCGAGCCGATGAGCAGGATGTTCTTGAAGTTGCCCGTGCGGATGTACGCGTCGGCGATGGAGAGGCCGTAGATGAAGCCCGTGCACTGCTGACGGATGTCGAGGCAGGGGATCTCCTTGAGCCCGAGGTTGCGCTGCACGAAGACCGCGGTGCCCGGGAAGTTGAAGTCCGGCGAGAGCGTCGCGTAGATGATGAGATCGATGTCGGTGGGCGCGATGCCGGCGCGCTCGATCGCTTCCTTCGCCGCCTTCGTGGCCATGCTCGCGCCCGTCTCGCCCGGGGCGACCCAGCGGCGCTGCTCGATGCCAGTGCGCTCGTGGATCCACTCGTGCGACGTCTCCATCATCTTCGCGAGGTCGTCGTTGGTGACGACGCGCGACGCGACGTTCATGCCAATGCCCAGGATCCGGCTGCGATGCATCCCGGTTGCGTATCACGGGACGGGCCTCGGTGAAGCGCCTTCGCGCTAGAGGCACATCGTATCGTTGATGCAGGAGTCGAAGCCCCCCATACACCCGCCCGCGCAGCAGTGACTGACGCAGGACCCACCGGCCCCGACGGTGATCCCCGCCTGGCAGGCCCCGACCCCACTGCACGTGACCTCGCACGTGGAGTCCTGGCAGTTGACGGCGTGCGTCGTCACCCCCGATCGCTGGCACGCTCCCATGCCAACACACGAGACCTGGCAGGTCGCGGCGTCCCCGCAGTCAACGCCGTTCTGGCAGGCGCCCGTACCGTTGCAGAGCACGGTGCAGTCCGTCGCACCTGCGCAGTCGACACCCGCCTGACAGGCCCCGAGCCCCTCGCATTGCACCTCGCACGGAACTCCGCGGGGACACTGCACGACCTCCCGGAATCCCTGCGGGCCCTCGATGACACACGTGCCGTCGATGCATTCTCCGTCCGCGGCCTCGCAGCCCGCGTCGGCGCACGCCGGGGCCGTGTCGGTGCTGTCGGCGCTGTCACTGGCATCGGCGTCGGTGGCCTCGCTACTCTCGTCGCCGGTATCGGCGCTGTCGCGCGCGTCGAAGCCAACGCGGCCGCAGGCGACCAGACACACGAACGCGAGCCGCCACCTCATCGCGGCGCGAGCATACTAACGACAGGAGATGCGGGCGGCGTCGAGGTCGAGGTTCTTCACGAGCGTGTCGAAGTTCCGGGCGTTCGCGTCGGCGCAGACCGCGGTTGCGCGGGCCTGGGTGCCGTACTCGAGCTGCCACACCGGCTTGCCGGCGGCGATGAACGGCGTGAGCGTGTCGCACTCGTCGTACTCGAAGCACTGCTCGTTGACGGTGAAGTCGAAGTAGCTGACGAGCTCGCCGATCTGGTCCATGTCGTTCTTGAGCCCGACGGCGAGGCCACGCGCGTGACCCTCGGCGGCCAGGAACTTGTTGAAGTCGAGCTGGGTCGCGGCGGTGAGAGGGAAGCCGGGGTTGTTCGTGTAGCCGTCGACGTTGTCGGGGTCGATGCCGTCGCAGCCCTTCGTCTTCGCGAGGTCCATGCGCGCCTTGATGACGGTGCGAACCGCGGGCGAGCGGGTGTCGATCCACTTCTCGCCGGGCCAGCCGTCGAGGTCGTTGCCGAGCGTCGAGGCCGGGTACTGCGAGGCGTCGGGGCGCCAGTTCTCGTGGCTACCGGCGCTGAAGTAGCAGACGACCTTGCGGCCATCGGCCTTGAGCGCGGCGATGGTCTGCGCCGACGTCTCGAACAGGTCCACGTCGTAGACGCGCACGTTGAACGACGTGTCGATGGCGCCCGTATTGAGCTCGATCTGCCACGAGGTCCCCGCCGTCGGCTTCCACCAGTCGCCGCTCGGCGTCGGGTCCGGCGTCGGATCCGTCCCGGGGTGGAAGACGCCGAGCGCTTCGCCGTGCGCGACGTACTTCCGGTAGATGTTCCAGACGAGCTTGTTGCTCTCGATCCACGGCGTGTAGGCGTAGAGCGACGCGGTCGCGTGGGTCGTCGGCTTCACGCTCCCGTCGAGGGTGCTCGTGGTCTTGCCGACGCGGTACTTGCCCGTGCCGGCGACCGACGCGTCGTACCACTTGCGGAAGGTCTTCGCGCCGCACACGAGTTGCTTGGAGAGTCCGCGGTACTGCGCGCTGCAGCTACCACCGTCGGGGCACCCGCACCCGAGCGCCTGGTTCAGCAGCGTCTGGCTCGGCTTCACCGTCTTGCTGACGATCGAGGCCTCGACCTGCATGCGCACGAGGAGCGCCATCGGATTGATGTCCTCGCCCGTCGCCGCATCGACGATGGCCTGCGCCGCGGACGTGCCGTCGATCTGGTAGCTCGCGAGCCACGACCGGTTCCCGTACGGCGACCGCTCGAGGAACTTCTGCACGTCGGCCACCGTCATCGCGCCGGCCCCGATGAAGACGTCGTCGTCGACGACCCGGTTCTTGTTGAAGGCCGCCGGCACGCCATCCGCCTTGCCATCCGCGCTCACCGGCTCGAGATCGGCGAGCTCCTCGTGGTCCGAGAACGGAGCCTCCTCGGTCGCGCATCCTGTCAGGACCATGCAACCAATCACCAGGGCGAGCGCACTTCGCATGCGCCGCCCCTTTTGCACTCGCCGATCCACCCGCCGTTTCATCGCGAGTCGAGAGCCGCGCAGCCCTCGACGCGAACGCCGGCGCGCGGCTCGTGCACGCACGTGCGCGACTTCGCCGATCTATCAGGAACTCTCCGGGAATAGCACCCCCGGGCGAGGTCCCAGGCCCATCCCGCGGCCGGGGCCAGGCGCTTCGCGCCCCACCTTCGTGCCCCGGAGCTTTCACCGCCAAGCCGCCGAGGTCGCCGAGGTCAGAGGAGGGGTTCAGGCGCTTCGCGCCCCACCTTCGTGCCCCGGAGCTTTCACCGCCAGGTCGCCGAGGTCAGAGGAGGGGTTCAGGCGCTTCGCGCCCCACCTTCGTGCCCCGGAGCTTTCACCGCCAAGCCGCCGAGGTCGCCAAGGTCAGAGGAGGGGTTCAGGCGCTTCGCGCCCCACCTTCGTGCCCCGGAGCTTTCACCGCCAAGCC
>JALHPV010000059.1 GCA_022842285.1 Kofleriaceae bacterium | reverse complement strand
CGTCGTGTGCGATCCGTTCCCGGGGCAGGAGGAGGACAACGCCTCCTGGCTCGTCGAGCGCGGCGCGGCGCGCTGGGCCTCCTCGCCGCGCGAGCTCGCTCCTACCGTCGACGCGGCCCTGGCCACCCGCCACCTCCACGCCGCCGCCGCCCGGGCCCTGGCGCAGCCGGATGCCGCCGATCGCGTCGTCGACCTCGTGCTGGGATCAGCGAGCATACAGCGATTAGCGGCCTGACCTCACGTGCAAAATCGGCGGGGGCGATACCGGCAGATCGGCGATTGCGCATCGGGGGTTCCGTCGGTAGAACGCCTCGCTATGGCAGCCGCCGCCCAACAGACCAAGTTCGTGTTCGTGACCGGAGGCGTCGTCTCGTCGCTGGGCAAGGGCATGGTGTCGGCGTCCATCGGAGCGCTCATGGAGAACCGCGGCCTGAAGGTCGCGAACATGAAGCTCGACCCGTACATCAATGTCGATCCGGGCACGATGAACCCCACGCAGCACGGCGAGGTGTTCGTCACCGACGACGGCGCCGAGACCGACCTCGACCTCGGTCACTACGAGCGGTTCGTCTCGACGAAGATGTCGCGGCTCAACAACATCACGACGGGCCAGGTCTACTCGTCGGTGATCGGCAAGGAGCGCCGCGGCGAGTACCTCGGCTCCACCGTCCAGGTCATTCCGCACATCACCGACGAGATCAAGGCGCGCATCCAGCGCTGCGCCGAGGGCCTCGATGTCCTCGTCGTCGAGGTTGGCGGCACCGTTGGCGACATCGAGTCGCTGCCGTTCCTCGAGGCCGTCCGCCAGCTCCGCGTCGAGCTCGGCACGCAGAACTCGGTGAGCGTGCACCTGACGCTCGTCCCGCACATCCGTGCGGCCGGCGAGTTCAAGACGAAGCCGACCCAGCACTCCGTCCAGAAGCTCCGCGAGATCGGTATCCAGTGCGACATCCTCGTCGTGCGCTGCGAGCAGAAGCTCGATGATGCCGCTCTCAAGAAGATGGCGATGTTCTGCTCCGTCACGGGCGACGCTGTCTTCCAATCGATCGATGTCGACACCGTCTATCGCATCCCGCTGATGCTCTGCGACCAGGGGCTCGATCAGAAGCTCGCCAGCCTCCTCAACATCTGGTCGCGGGCGTCGCGGCTGTCCGCGTGGGAAGAGGTCGTCGCGCGCGTCACCGAGCCCAAGAAGCAGGTGACCGTCGGCTTCGTCGGCAAGTACGTCCAGCTCGTCGAGGCCTACAAGTCGTTGAACGAGGCGCTCCTTCACGGCGGCATCGCGAATGACTGCCGCGTGCAGATCAAGCACATCGACTCCGAGGAGCTCGAGAAGCCCGGCGTCAACGTCGCGCAGGTGCTCGCGCCCTACGACGGCATCCTCGTCGCCCCAGGCTTCGGTGCCCGCGGCACGGAGGGCAAGATCGCGGCTGTCCGGCATGCGCGCGAGAACAAGGTGCCGTACTTCGGCATCTGCTTCGGCATGCAGATGGCGGCCATCGAGTTCGCCCGCCACGTCTGCAACCTCGAGCGCGCCAACTCGACCGAGGTGGATCCGACGACGCCGCATCCCGTCGTCGATCTGATGCCCGACCAGCGGGGCGTCACCGACAAGGGCGCGACGATGCGCCTTGGCAGCTATCCGTGCGTGCTCAAGCCCGGCACCAAGGCCGCCGAGGCCTACGGCGCGCTCGAGATCACCGAGCGGCATCGTCACCGCTGGGAGATCAACAACAACTACCGCGACACTCTCGAGCGCCACGGCATGGTGCTCTCGGGCCTCTCGCCGGACTCGCGGCTCGTCGAGATGCTCGAGATTCCGCAGCACCCGTACTTCGTGGCCTGCCAGTTCCACCCCGAGTTCAAGTCGCGCCCGTCAGCGCCCCACCCGCTCTTCTCTCGCTTCGTGAAGGCGGCCGTCGCTCACCAGGCTCGCCCGCGCTAGCCACGCGCGCTCTCAGCCCGGGTTGCCGGGCGACTTCATGGCCGCATCCAGCGCCGCCGCAAAGGCTGCCGGCTTCGCGTCCGAGATGCGCTTGCCGTTGATGAACATCGTCGGCGTGCCGAGGACATACATCCGCTTCGCGAGGGCGAGGTCCGCCTGGACGGCTGCCGCGTGCGTGTGCGCGTCGAGCTCGGTCGTGAAGCGCTCGACGTCGAGCTTGGCCTTGGTCGCGTACTTGATCAGATCCTCGCGAGCGAGGGCGGTCGGATGCGTCACGAGCTGCGCGTGCAGCGCCTCGAACTTGCCCTGGGCGTGAGCGGCGAGCATCGCCTCCGACGCGAGGTCCGAGTTCAGGTGGTTGGGCATCGGCATCTGCTTGAAGACGACGCGGACCTGGCCGGGGTTTGACTTCAATACCGGCGCGATGGCCGCGAGGGCGTTGGTGCTGAAGGGGCAGACCGCTCCCTGAAAGATGACGACCGTCACGGGGGCATCCGCCGGCCCGGTCGTCGGACCCTCGAAGATCTTGCCCTCGGCGATCGTCGCGGCATCGAGGTCGAGCGAACGCAGCGTGAACGAATCGAGGAACGCGGCCGCCCCCTCCGGCATCCGGCGGCCGCCGACGTTGATCTTGAACACCGTCGCGCCGACGATCACGAAGCGGGCGTGGATCGTGAACCCGTTCGTGTTCCAAGCGACCTCGCGCGCCGGATGGCCCGAGACGGTGATCATGCGATCGATCGTGATGTCGCTCTTCGTGCGGGTCGGGATGAACATCTCGGTCTCCGCGGTGGCCTCTGCCGGCGACCGGTAGGTTCGCCCGAGCACCGCGAACACGCCGTCGCGCGTCGTCCAGCCGAACTGGCGCCAGCTTCCGCCGTTGGGATCCGGCATCTCCTTCACCTCGGGTGGCTTCGCGAGCGGGGGCCTCACGCTGAACTTCCCGTCCCCGGGGAGCCACGTGTACGGCTCGGCCGCCGCCGGAGGCGCGACCTCCTTCTCGACCGCCTTCGCGGCCCCGGTCGCGGCCTCGACAGGTGCGGGGGCATCGGAGCGAGCCGTCGGGCTCGAGTTGCTGCAGCCGACGAGGGCCATGGCGAGGGCGAAGAGGTGATGGCGCATGCCCGGCCTCATCAGCAACCGGTATGCCCGGCAAGCCGCGCCAGCACGCCGCCCGATCGCGACACGCCATCGTCAGGTGCTCGGAACGGTCTTGCCCCCCCGCAGCTCGCCAGGATTCAGTGGCTCATGGCGTGGCCAGGTCGGCGGACCATGACGCGCTAGTAACCGTAGAGCGAGCCCTGCGGCGCGCCCTGCTCCACGAGAGCCGTCAGCTCGTCGATCAGCTGCTGCTCGGCGGCGAGGTCTGCATCGCCGAGCGTGGCTACATCGGCCGCGAACCGCGCCCGCGCGGCCTGCAACAGCCCGAGCGCCGCCGCCGGCATCGCCGAATAGACTCTCGCGGCGTCGTGCATCGCCTCCGTCACGAGGGCCAGCGCCGTCGTCCGAGCCACGCTGTGCTGCTCGAACCACTGACCGGTCTCTCCGGGCTCCGCGGCGCTCGCATCGAACGCCGCCACGTCCTCCACCACGCTGCCGTCAGGCGTCTGGTACGACAGCGCGAACTCGCCGCGCAGCGGCTCGCTCGTCGTCGGCGGCGTCAGCGCGACCAGCAGCGCGCCTTTGCGCTTCGACAGGAACACCGTCTCCGCCTTGAGGCCGAGCTGCTCGTCATCGCTCACCGCCGGGAACCCCAGTCCGCGATCGATCCCCCAGCCGTCGCCGAGCGTCACGTTCACGCGCAGCCCGTACGCGATCGGCGTCGTGAACCACGGCCACTGGTCCGCCATCAGCTCGTCCACGTGCACCGCGCGGGTCAGGCTGAATGCGTTCGCTCCGCGCAGCGTCGCCATCCCGCGCATCACCTCGGCCCCGACCCCAAGGCCAAGGGCCATCACCGTCGTATCGACGCCCCCCGCGGCCGCGCTCTGCACCATGCTCGCGAACTCGCCGCTGCCCGTCGCCCCGACGTTGGGCTGCGTATCCGAGAACACGATGACGCGCGTCTGCGCGGTGCCGCGGGCCCCACCGGCGATCTGGTACGCGGTCCTCATCCCCGCCTCCATGTTCGTGGAGCCGTCCTCGTCGAGGTCATCGATCGCGTCGTGAATGCGCGAGCTGTCGCCCGCCGTCAGCCCCAGCCGAACATCGACATCACTACCGTAGGCAACGATCGCTACCTGGTCGTCCGGCCGCAGCTCGTCCGCGATCTCGTGCATGAGCTTCCTCGCCAGCCAGGCCGGTGTCGGACTCCCCGACGACCCGTCGCCCCAGCTCATGGACCCCGACACGTCCACCGTGAACACGAACGTGGTCGACGGGCGCTCCCATGTCTCCGGGTCCACGTTCGAGCTCAACCCGACCTGCGCCCACCCGCGTGCCTCACCCTCGATCTCCGGCGCCAGCCCCGCCGCGGCTCGCACGCACAGCGTTCGCGGACAGGCCGCGCCGTCGAGCCCCAGGTCGTGCTCCGCGAACATCGCCTCCACCAGCAGCGCATCCGCCGGCGGCACCTGACCCTTGGCCACCAGCTCGCGGGCGAGCCGCAGATCCTTTACGCCCCCTGGCGTCGCTCCGAAGTCCCCACCCTCGCCGCAGGCCATCAGCGCGACCGCGATCACAACACTCGTCTTCCTCATACCCGCCGCCATTCCACGCCCAGTGCCACGCCCCCGCGCGTGATTCCATGTGCTTGCCACGGATCCGTTGCCGCCGACCCTCACGAACATGACACGCGTGCCGCGATCGGCTCGTGCGTGGTGTCCCTCGCATGCATCATCCGTTGATGATCAGGAATGCGAGACCACCACGCCGCGTTCCCGCGGTGATGCGGTCCTCGGGCGGCCTGCTGCTGCTGCTGCTGGTCGGATGCGGCACCACATCGCCGGCCCAGCGTGCCGTCACGCCCCCGCCGATCCCGTTCGAGCTGGAGTGGGACGGCCCACCGGGCGCGGAGAATCCCCAGCGCGGCGACGTTCGCTTCGTCGTGTTTCCCGAGGACGAGTGGACACGTGTACTGCCATGCCCGCGATCACTCGCGGCCCAGCAGCCCACTGCGCCCGATCGCCATCGCTGCGCTTTCCCGGCCGCCTCGGCGATCGCGGTCGGCGGTCGGACCCTGTGGGCTGCCATGACGCGCGTCGGGCACGAGTTCGATGGGATGTATGGCACCGAGGAAGGCGTCGTCCTGCTCGATGCGACCGCTCCCACGATCCCGATCGCGACACTCTCGCAATGGGTACTCGACGTCGTCGACGGCCAGTCGACCCTGCGGCTGCGTCGCCATCGCACCGCGGATCTCGACGGCGATGGACGCACCGAGCTCTGCATCGAGTCGATCGACGAGATCGGCGTCGGGCTCTTCGACGTCATGGATCTGCGCGATCAGGACAAGTTGTGGGTCCCGATAACGCGCACGCGTGAGGTCGTGGCCTTCGCCTACGACGGCACTCGGCTGCAGCGAGTCCCCACACTCAATGGCCGCTGCCCTCGATCGGGCTACTCCTCGTTCGTCAGCCCTCTCGGCCCCGATGATCCAGGCGATCCATTCGGGGAACGACGACAGGTTCAGGAAGACGGTGTCTGGTAAACCGCACCGGAGTTGATTCTGGGCGCGGAGCGCACGGCTATACGTGTCCGGTGGACATGTCCGCGTGCCGGACAGCGCGTCCCGCCACCGGACGAAACGCGGCTCGATGCGCGTGATCGAGTCCATCTAGCGCCGGCACGCAAGCCGGTCGTTCGTATGCGGGGTATCCGGCATGCGCCGTCGCGGCGTGGCTGATCGTTGCGGCTACGTCGGCGTGAAGCTTCCCCGCAGCCGAGCGAACGTGCACTCGACGCCGCCCGGGGCCGCCATTGTTGTCGCCATCCGGAACATCAACCCCGGTCGGGTTCGGCCGGCGCCGGTTGCGGGCTACTTTCTCCCCATGGTGTTTGCAGATCGCGCTCTGGCGCAGCGACTCGAGCGGGCCGAGGGCAGCGTCGGGGTGGGCTTTGCCGAGACCCGGCAGCGCCTCGCCCCCGCGCACGGGGCGGAGTGGCGCGATATCGGTGGGGCAACGGTCGTGTTCGATGGCGCCGACTCGCCGACGACGCAGACGTTTGGGCTCGGCATGACGGAGCCTGCGACCGAGGCCACGCTCGATGCGATCGAGGCGTTCTTTCGCGATCGCCAGGCCGCCACGCATCACGAGGTGTCGCCCCTGGCCGGCGTCGCCACGACGGCGCTGCTGGTGGCGCGCGGGTATCAGCCGATCGAGATGTCGAGCGTGCTGGTGCGAGACCTCACGGACGTCGAGGAGCGGACGCACGAGAAGCTCGTCTGCCGCACGCTGACGCACGGCGAGCGGGCTGCGTGGGTGGAGGCGAGCGTCGCGGGATGGAGCGAGACGCCCGAGGTTGCGGAGATGATGCGGGGCTTCGCGAGCGTCGCGGTGGAGAACCCAGCGCTCGTGAACTTCGCGGTCGTGGGAGACGGCATGTTCGTGGCATCGGGCTCGCTCGGCATCGTCGATGACGTCGCGCTGCTCGCTGGGGCCAGCACGGTGCGCGCGGCGCGCGGGCAGGGGGCGCAGTCGCTCCTGTTCAGCACGCGACTGGTCGAAGCCAAGCGGCGGGGCTGCCGCGTCGCGATGATGGCTGCCGAGCCGGGCTCGACGTCGCAGCGGAATGCGGAGCGGAGCGGCTTTCGAATCGCGTACACCCGCACGAAGTGGCGCCTGGCCGGCTGAGGCGGATGGGGCGCTTCGCCCCTGACCGGGTGAGAGCAAGAGCCGGGCCATTGGGGCTAGACAGGCTGAATTGATCCGCGTAGGCTTTTGTTCAAGCGTTGGGCCAATGTTTGGCTCAGGCGCTCAGGTAGTGTCGGCGGCGGCGTTAGTCCTTCTAACCCTGCGAAAGATATAAGGAGCTTCCATGGGCATGGAGATGCGACAGGAGCTGAAGCTGTCGCAGCAGCTCGTGATGACGCCTCAGTTGCAACAGGCGATCCGGCTGTTGCAGCTATCCCGCATGGAGCTCGCGGAGCTCGTCCACGACGAGCTTCTCGAGAATCCGCTGATGGACGACGAGATGGATCTCGACCAGGAGCGGAGTCGCGAGCGCGACGAGATGGGCGGCGACGAACAGCAGCTCCATCAGCTCGAGGGCGCCGGCCAGACCGAGACGCCCATCGAGGGCTCGGTGGTCGATGGTGTCGCCCAGACCGAGGTGAAGGGCGACGCGACGGCCGTCAACGAGATCGACTGGGAGAACTATCTCGATAGCTACTCGGCGGGGCCGGCCGCGGGACCGGGCTTCCGTGGTGATGGCGATGAGATGCCGTCGCTCGAGGCGACGCTCACGAAGCCGATGAGCCTGCACGACCACCTGGCGTGGCAGCTCAAGATGACGAACCTGCCGCAGGACCAGCTCGAGATCGGAATCGAGATCCTCGGCAACATCGATGCGGACGGCTACTTCAAGGAGCCGACCATCGAGATCCTCGCCGCGGACCTGGGCGCGGATCCGGTCGTGTGCGAGCAGGTGCTCGAGAAGATCCAGTCGTTCGATCCGATCGGAGTCGGAGCGCGCTCGCTCGCCGAGTGCATGCTCATCCAGTGTGTGGCCGCAGGTCAGGATGACGACCTGTGCGTCAAGATGATCAAGTCGCACCTGGGCAACCTTGAAAAGAAGAACTACCAGGCGATCGCGCGTGACCTGAAGCAGCCCCTCGACGAGATCTACGAGGCGGCGAAGGTCATCATGGAGTTCGACCCGCGTCCGGGTCGGCAGTACTCGTCGGATGACGCGCACTACGTCACGCCCGACGTCTACATCCACAAGGTGGGCGACAAGTACTTTGTCGTGCCCAACGACGATGGTCTGCCGAAGCTGAAGATCAGCGGCTTCTACAAGAACGCGATGGGGAACTCCACCGCATCGAAGGACTACGTCCAGGACAAGCTGCGCTCCGCGCAGTGGCTCATCCGGTCGATCCAGCAGCGTCAGCGCACGATCATCAAGGTCGCCGAGTCGATCCTGAAGTTCCAGCGCGACTTCTTCGACAAGGGCATCGCCCACCTGAAGCCGCTCATTCTCCGCGATGTCGCCGAGGACATCGGCATGCACGAGTCGACCGTGTCACGCGTGACGACGAACAAGTACGTTCACACGCCGCAGGGCATCTACGAGCTGAAGTTCTTCTTCAACTCGGGCATCTCGCGCACGAACGGCGAGGACCTCGCATCGCAGGCCGTGAAGTCGAAGATCAAGGAGCTCGTTGGCTCCGAGGATACGAAGCGCCCGCACTCCGATCAGAAGATCGTCGAGCTCTTGAAGAAGGGCGGCATCGACATCGCCCGCCGCACCGTCGCGAAGTATCGCGAGCAGCTGGGCATCCTGTCGTCCAGCAAGCGCAAGCAAGTCTTCTAGGCCTCCGACCGGGGGCGCGAAACGCGCCGAGGGCGAGGCGCCGCCCCGACGCGCTACCGGGCGTACCGCGAGGACGCGGCAACGAAGCCATCGCCGATCGATCGCGCGCCCACGAGATCAGCAAGCCCCAGTCGGAGGACTAGGGGCAGCCCGTCGATGTCTTCAGCGCATCCTCGGCCATCCAGCCAAAGCGCTTCACGCCATCGCCGACGATGTAGCCGTAGTAGAAGCGCATCGAGCCGCTCTCCTTCAGATAGTCACCGGCGCTGTTCTTCACCCACAGCGGGATCGTGATGGACGGCTTGCCCGTGCTCGTCGGGACGCTGATGCGGCGGAACTTCGTGCCCGCGCGAAAGTGGTCGGCGGTCGCGCCGCCGAGACCGAAGCCAGGAACACTGAAGACGAGGTTCGCGGAGGCCTCGCCGTTGTGGCGCGAGAGCGGCAGGTAGTCGCCGGCTCGCTCGTTCGCCGACTTGCTGTCCTTCACGACCTTCTTCTCGAAGAGCCCGGGGTCGTACGTGCTGCGGATCTCGTAGCAAGCCATGCGCTCGCCGCCGGTGTCCTTCGCGTCGACGTTGCCCACGCGGTTGCGGAACGCGGTCTCGCGCACGATGCGCTCGATCGGGTACCAGCCGGCGGAGCCATTCGACGTCGCCATCCCGAGGGCGTGCGCCTTCCCCGCGAGCGATCGGGTCTGACCGTAGTTGAACTTCATGGAGCCGCCCGTCTGCTCGAAGAGCACCTTGCCTTGGCCGTCCCGGACCGAGGCGCCGGGGCGGACTTCCCACGACTCGGCGCCCTCCGGCGTGGCGATCCGCGAGTCCTCGTAGCGGAAGCGGCAGTTGAACGGAGATCCCTTGCAGTAGTCGCCGTTGACGCCGGGCGAGCCCTTGTTGCTGGCGGCGAGCGGATCGACGAGGGCTTCGTCCTCGCCTTCGAGGACCTCTTCCTCGTCGGGGGCATCACCGACGGTGCACGCGGAGAGCAGGAGGGCGACGAGCGTGAGGTGCTTCATGGTCTCGCGGCGGCAAGTGCAGCCAGCGTGCCCTTCGCCCGGACCCCGTAACGTCGCGGGCTCCTTACATGTGCCCACTCATGTCTGCGAGGAGAGTAGAAGCCTCCCCCGCACACGGACGTGCACGCAATGAAGTGAGCTATGCTCGTCACACCCAACCAGGGAGGGAATTGATGCAGTTTGCCGTGACGTTCCGCCATATGGAGCCCACCGAGGCGCTCAAGGCGTACGCGAAAGAGCGCATGGAGCGAGTCCGCAAGTACTTGCCGGACCCGATCTCGTGCCACGTGGTCCTCAGCACCGAGCGCCACAACCACCGCATCGACGTCACGTTCCAGCTGCACAACGGGCTCTCGGTTGCTGGTCACGAGACCACCGAGAACATGTACAGCTCGATCGACCTCTGCATCGCGAAGATCGAGAGGCAGGTCCGCAAGTACAAGGGCAAGATGGAGGGCATGAAGGCCCGCCCGCACGGGGTGGAGGCCATGCCGTGGTCCCACTCGATCGTCAGCGAGGCCTTCCAGGGCATCGAGGGCACCGAGAAGGCCGCCTCCCACGAGGACGCCCATGCGACACCTCACTTCAAGGTCGAGAAGACCGAGAAGTTCCACGCGCAGCCGATGTCGGTCGACGACGCGATCGTGCAGATGAACCTCCTGCACGAGGAGTTCCTGGTGTTCCGTCACGCGACCACGAACCAGGTGGCGGTGGTCTACAAGCGTGGCGACGGCTACGGTCTCATCGAGACGCCGGCGTCGGCGTAGCTGACATGCGCCGACGGTGGTAGCGTTGTCCGCGGCCCGATGAAGATCGTCGACCTCATCAAGCGCGAGATGGTCGTACCCGCGCTCGCGGCGACCGAGAAGCGGGGCATCCTCGAAGAGCTCGCCACGTACATGGCGGGCCGGAACCCCAAGATCGGTCGCGACATGCTCGCGAAGGTGCTCATCGAGCGCGAGTTGCTCGCCTCGACCGCCATCGGCGAGGGCGTCGCCATCCCGCACGGCAAGCTCGCGGCCGTCAACGAGATCGTCGCGTGCCTCGGGCGCGCCCGGGACGGCGTCGAGTTCGACTCGATGGACGGCCAGCCGACCTACCTGTTCTTCGTGCTCGTCGCGCCGGAGTCGTCGACGGGCGCCCACCTGAAGGCGCTCGCGCGCATCAGTCGGGTGTTCAAGGATCCGGAGTTCCGCAAGCGCCTGCTGGCGGCCCCCGACGGCGACGCGATGTACCAGGTGGTCGCGGACGAGGACGCGAAATATTGATGGCCCGACCGTCGGGGACGTCGGGGGCCTAGTGGCGCAGCTGGTGGTCGAGCCGATCACGGTCCGCGAGCTGCTGGAGCGTGGCGAGCTGTCCGTGACGGCCGTCGCCGGTGCGACCGCCCTGGGCCTCGCGCGCACCACGGCGGTGCCGCGCATCCAGAAGCCCGGACTCGCGCTGACGGGATGGCCCGAGCAGCTCCACGACGGGCGCGTCCTGGTCCTCGGTGGGACCGAGATCTCGTATCTCGCGGACAATGCCAACGCGCGCACCACCGGCCTGGCCACGTTGTTCGCGAGCGATCCAGCCTGTGTCGTCGTCTGCCGCGGCGAGACTCCGCCCGTCGAGCTCGTGGCCATGGCCACCGAGCGGACCGTTCCGCTTCTCGTCTCGACCCTCACCACCGCCGACTTCATCGCGTCGGTCACCGCGTGGATGGCCGATCGCCTCGCGCCCTCGATCGAGCTCCACGGCGTGCTGCTCGACGTACTCGGGGTCGGCACGATGGTGATGGGGCAGAGCGGCATCGGCAAGAGCGAGACGGCGCTCGACCTCGTGCTGCGGGGCCACCGCTTCGTCGCCGACGACATGATCCGCATCCGTCGCCACGGCCCGAATGTGGTCGGGGGCGCGGCCGGCATCATCGGCCACCACATGGAGATCCGCGGGCTCGGCATCATCAACGTCAAGGATCTGTTCGGGATCTCTGCCGTTCGGCAGACGAAGAAGATCGAGCTCATCGTGGAGCTCGCCGAGTGGAACGTGACCGAGGAGTACGACCGCCTGGGCTTCGATGACCGCACGCAGGATCTGCTCGGGGTCGATGTCCCCGCCGTGCGCCTCCCGGTCCGCCCGGGGCGCAACCTCGCGACCCTCGTCGAGGTCGCCGCCCGCAACCAGCTCGTCAAGGTCCAGGGCATTCACTCCGCCCGGGCGTTCCGCGACCGCTTGCACGACGCGATGGTGGTCGAGAGCGAGCGCACGCTCGCGAGCAGTGGCGCCGAAGGGCGGCGTGGCGCCGAGAGTGAGCGCACGCTCGAGGCGAAGAAGTAGATGCAGATCGTGATCGTGACGGGGCTGTCGGGGGCCGGGAAGAGCACGGCCCTTCGCGCACTCGAGGACATCGAGTTCTATACCGTCGACAACATCCCCGTTCCGCTCGTCACGCAGATGGTCGACCACCTCGCGCACGAGGGTGATCGCGACAAGCTCGCCATCGCGATCGACTCGCGGCAGAAGCGGAATCTCTCGTCGTGGCAGGCCCAGCTCGCGAAGCTACGCGGCGCCGGCCACCGCCTCGAGGTCATGTTCCTCGACGCGACGAACGAAGTCTTGCTCCGCCGCTTCAGCGAGACGCGCCGGCGGCACCCCCTCTCCGGCGACGACCTCTCCGAAGGCGTGCGCCGCGACCGCGAGGTGATGCACGAGCTGCGGCAGGGCGCCGCGATCATCGACTCGTCGAACCTGACGATGCATCAGCTGAAGGCGATCATCCAGGATCGCTACGGCGGCACCGGCAAGCTCGCCGTGACGCTCGTGTCGTTCGGTTTCAAGAACGGCCTCCCTCTCGAGTTCAACCTCGTCTATGACGTGCGGTTTCTCCCGAACCCGTACTACGAGCCGACGTTGACGCATCTCGATGGCCGCGATCCTGAGGTCGCGAAGTTCGTCCTCGGAGTGGAGGGCCTCGAGATGACGAAGAAGATCGAGGACATGTTGCGATTCACGCTCCCCCACTTCCAGAAGGAGGGAAAGCTGTACGTGACGATCTGTGTGGGATGTACCGGTGGACGACACCGCTCGGTGACGATCGTGGAGGAGTTGAGGCGTCGGCTCGCGGGTGAGTGGGACATCCTGGTACGTCATCGCGACGTGGAACGGGGGGGCTGATGGGAGCAGATGACCGCGCCGAACAGACACTGTTGATCCAGAACGAGCTGGGGCTGCACGCGCGTGCGGCGACGAAGCTCGTCCAGACAGCGTCGAAGTATCCATGCGAAGTCACGGTGACGAAGGACGGCCACGAGGTGAATGGCAAGAGCATCATGGGCGTGCTGATGCTCGTCGCGAGCAAGGGCACGACGGTGACGGTCAAGGCGAAGGGGGACAAAGCGGCCGACGCCGTGACGGCCATCGTCGCCCTCATCAACGACAAGTTCGGCGAGGGCAAGTGAGCGCCCGCGCGAGGGGCCAGTGAGCGAGGCCCGGCCGGAAGTACGGCGCCAGGGCCTGGGCGTGTCGCCGGGCATCTCGTTCGGGCGCGCGTATCTCATCGGTCGGGACACGCTCAAGGCGCCGCGTCACCACGTCGAGGCGGACGACGTCGACACCGAGATCGCGCGTCTGCACAAGGCGATCGGGGCGAGCGACAAGCAGCTCGCGAAGATCAAGGAGAAGCTCGCCTCGGAGAACGAGAGCGACTTCCACATCATCACCGCGCATCAGCTCATGCTCCACGACGAGCATCTGGTGGAGGCGGCGAAGGCGTACATCAAGGACGAGCTGATCAACGCCGAGTGGGGCCTCCGCCGCGCCGTCGACGACATTCGCGCCGTGTTCGATTCGATCGAAGACGAGTACATGCGCGAGCGGCGCAGCGACGTCGAGTTCGTGTTCGAGCGCGTCCTGCGGAACCTTCTCGGTCGCGAGACCGGTCCGCTGAATCCGCCGCCCGACGCCATCGTGGTCGCGTACGACCTGTCGCCCGCCGACACCGCCCAGCTCCACAAGTCCGCCGTGGCCGGGCTCATCACCGATGCGGGCGGCAAGACCTCGCACACCGCGATCATCGCGCGCGCGCACGAGATCCCCGCTGTCGTCGGCCTCGAGACCATCACCGAGGTGATCGAGACCGATGACCTCGTCGTCATCGACGGCGCCGCGGGCATCGTCATCGTGAATCCGACCGCCGCCACCGTCGGCGAGTACCGGGACGAGCAGCGCCGCCAGATGGCCGCGAGCTCGGCGCTCTACGCCACGCGTGATCTACCGGCGCGTACGCAGGACGGCGTCGACGTGCTGCTCTTCGCGAACATCGACGGCCCGGACGAGATCGCCGACGCGATCGACTATGGCGCGATGGGCGTCGGGCTCTACCGCACCGAGTACCTGTTCATGGGGCAGGAGACGCTGCCCACCGAGGACACGCACTACCAGACGGCGGTCTCGTTGCTCGACAAGCTCGCCGGCCGGCCGGTGACGATCCGCACCTTCGATCTCGGCGCCGACAAGCTCGCGCCGTTCCTCGAGCGTGCGGATCTCGACGAGGCGAACCCCGCCCTGGGCCTGCGCTCGATCCGGCTGTGCCTCGCCGAGCTCGGGCGTCCGCTGTTTCACGCGCAGCTTCGCGGCTTGCTCCGCGCCTCCGCCCACGGACCGATGAAGATCATGTTCCCGATGATCTCGGGTACGGCCGAGCTACGCGCGGTCAAGGTCGTCGTCGACGAGGTGCGGGCGGAGCTCACCGCCGAGGGCATCGCGTTCGATCCGGACGTGAAGCTCGGCATCATGATCGAGATGCCGGCCGCCGCCCTCACGGCCGACCTGCTCGCCTCCGAGGCCGACTTCTTCTCGATCGGCACCAACGACCTCATCCAGTACACGATGGCCGTCGACCGCGTGAACGAGCACGTCTCGTACCTGTACGAGCCGCTCCATCCGGCGATGCTGCGCATGATCGGCGACGTGGCGGCGGCGGCGGCGAAGGCGAACATCCCCGTCACGGTGTGCGGCGAGATGGCCGGCGATCCGGCGATCGCGCCCATTCTCCTCGGGCTGGGCATCAAGGAGCTCTCGATGAGCGCCGTATCCGTGCCCGAGGTGAAGTCGCGGGTCCGGGCCATGAAGGTCTCCGACGCGCAGAACGTCGTGGCGGCGGCGCGCAGGCTACCCACCGCGGCCGAGATTCGCGCGATCGTCAGCGACTACGTGACAGGGCTCAAACCCACATGAAGTTGGTAGCGCTCGCCGTCGCGGCGGTAGCGCTGCTGGCAACCGACGCGCGGGCCGGCGATCCGCTCCGTGTCTACGAGACCCTCGAGACCGATCACTTCGTCGTCGTCTACTACAAGGGGCTCGAGGACGTCGCCCGGCGAGCCGCGATCCTCGGAGAGCGCGCGCATCGCACGCTGGCGCCGCCCTTCGACCATCAGCCGATCGAGAAGACGATCATGCTCATCGTCGACGAAACCGACGGTGCGAACGGCTTCGCGAACACCTTGCCGCGTAACACGGTCACCATCTTCGCGACCGCGCCGGATTCGTTCTCCGACCTCGACGATCACGAGGACTGGCTCTACGGGCTCATCGTTCACGAGTACACGCACATCCTGCACCTCGACACGGTCGAGGGCCTGCCCACGATCTACAACCGCATCTTCGGGAAGACCTGGTCGCCCAACCAGATCATGCCGCGCTGGGTGATCGAGGGCCTCGCCACGTACGAGGAGACGAAGCGCTCGGCCGGCGGGCGCAATCGCGGCGCGCGGTTCGATCAGTTCATCCGCATCGCGCGGCACGAGCAGAAGGTCCTGCGACTGGACGAGGTGTCGGGGGCGCCGCGGCAGTTTCCGCGTGGCAACTCGGCCTACGTCTACGGCTCGCACTTCCTCCGCTACATCTTCGATCGCTTCGGCGATGACACCGTGCGGGAGATGTCGCACGCCGGCGGGAAGTACCCCGTCCCGTTTTCGGTGAACCGGCACATCGCGAAGGTCGTCGGCGAGCCATTCACGGAGCTGTACGGCGATTGGATGGGCTACGTCCGCGATCGCTACAGCCAGCAGGAGCAGGCGGCGGAGCGGCGCGGCACACGCGTCGGCAAGCGCCTCACGACCACGGGCGAGGCGAACTACTTCGCCCAGTACCAGCAGAACGGGAACCTTACCTGGCTGCAGTCCGACGGCATCCGTCCCACGTACGTGCGCACGTTGCCGGCCGGGAGCTCGCAGCCACAGGACATCATGCAGATCGAGGCCCTCGGGGGCTTCGATCTCGAGAGCGACGGCTCGATGATCTACGAGCAGGGCGGGTGGCTCCACCGTCGCGAGTACCAGTACCAGGACCTCTTCCGGTGGGACGCACACACGGAGCAGGTCACCCGCCTCACGCGGGGCCGGCGGGCGCGCGATCCGAGCGTGTCCGCCGACGGGCGTCGCATCGCGTACTCGCAGAACGGGGTCTCGGACCCGAGCATCTCGCCGGACGACCGGCGCAACCCGGCCCTCGAGACCGGAGCGTCGGAGAGCGTGCTGGCGGTGATGGCGAACGAACCCGACGCGACGCCCTCGATCGTGTGGAAGGGCCAGCGCTTCGATCAGGCGTACCAGCCCGCGTGGTCTCCCGATGGCACCCGCATCGCGTTCTCCGCGTGGCGGCGAGGTGGGTTCCGCGACATCCTCGTCGTCGAGCTCGCGTCGGGCCTCGTCACGGAGATCACCACGGACCGCGCGATCGACCAGTCGCCGCAATGGAGCCCCGACGGTCGCTACGTCGTGTTCGATAGCGATCGCACCGGCATCGCGAACATCTACGCCTACGACACGCGCGACCAGTCGACCTGGCAGGTGACCAACGTGCTCGGGGGCGCCTTCCGCCCGAGCGTCTCTCCCGACGGCACGCGCATCGCCTTCGACGCCGCCGTCGCCAAGGGCGGCTACGACCTCTACGAGATGGAATTCGATCGCCGGACGTGGATGCCGGCCCGCGCCTACGTCGACGACCGTCCGACGGCGCTCCTCATCCGGAACGACGACTCGGAGGTCCCTGCGCCGCGTCCCTACCGGCCCGTGGAGACGCTCGCGCCGCAGGTCTACACGCTCACGACGCTGTTCGGCGAGGATCCATCGCTCACGTTCCAGACGTCGGGGAGCGATGCGGCGGGCATCCACAGCTACCAGCTCACCGTCGGCATGAAGCTCGACAACGGCGACCTCAACATCGGAGCCGCGTACGGCTACGGCCTGTTCCGCATGCCCCTGCGCATCGCCATGGCGCGTTCGATCAGTGACCGCCTCGGCTACCGGATCGACGGCGTGAACTTGCCGTACCGCCAGGAGGACTGGAGCTGGACCATCTCGAGCAACGTGCCGTTCGAGGGGCGCCCCGACCAGAGCTGGAGCCTCTCGTTCGACTACGACTTCGACTACGCGCGCCTCGTCGAAGAGCCCAACTTCCAGCAAGATCCGAACGCCGTCACCCCCGGCATTCCCGTCGCGGACTACGTCCAGGGTGGCATCTCCACGCGCATCGGCTATTCGCGCGCGCGAGGCGTGACCTTTGGCCTCGGACCCACGCGAGGCTGGGACGTTGCGGTGAGCCTCCGCTTCGATCACGAGTATCTCGGCGCGAAGTTTCAGCAAGCCACGGTCAGCTACGCGGCGAACGCCTACCAGCGGCTGTGGGGCAACACGCCCACGCTGGCGGCGCGCCTGACGGGGGCCTTCCGCGGCGGCGATCTGTTTCGCGGCGGCAGCTTCGCGCTCGGCGGCATCCCCACGCAGGACCTCGCGCGCGCCATCATCCAGTCGACGCGCGTCGGCTCGACAGGATTTCTGCGTGGCTACGAGCCCCGCGTGCTCGCAGGAAATCAGTTCCATCTCCTGAACCTCGAGTATCGCCAGGAGCTGTGGCGCATCGAGCGTGGCCTGGAGACGCTGCCGGTGTACCTGCGCCGCGTGAACCTGGGGCTCCTCTCGGATACGGGCGCGGCGTGGGATGGCTCGTTCGATGCCGGGCGCCACCTGAAGACCTCCGTCGGAGCGGCGCTGCGACTCGACGCGTTCTTCGGCTACTTCGTCGGTGGCACGTTCGAGCTCGGCGCGGCGCGGGGCCTCAACGATGGCGGCATCACGAACATGTGGTTGCTCCTCACGGGGTCGCTGTGACCCGGACGTCGGATGCGGCCGGCGACCTCGCCGTCGATCTCGTGCAGCGCGTCGCGGAGCCGCTGAGGATCCTGCGCGATCGACTCGGCCTGGTCGTCGACCATATCGAGCGCCACATCGCCAGCTCCAGTGGCCCGGTGGCATACCCGTGGCGGTCGCTCACGTCACTGCGGCAGGATCTCGCCGCGGCCTATCTCGACGCGACGACGCTCGCCCGCAAGATCGACGAGCTGGATCGGGCGGTCGGGGAGCTCGCCGCTCCGCTCCAGGCGGTGGACGTGGTGAGCGCGGTCGAGCTCGGGCTGCGGCTGTGCGGGCACCACCTCGGTACGGACCTCGACCAGGTGATCGATCTCGGTCGGACGCCCCCGATTCGCGGGAGCTCGGGGACGCTCGCGTTGCTGGTGGCCCAGCTCGTGGTCGCATGCGCGACGTCGGCGCGCACGCTGCCCGGAAGCGCCTTGTCCGTGCGCACCGGGCTCGATGGCGACGAGGTCTTCATCCTCGTGACGGACAATGGGGCGGGGAGCGAACGCGCGGGGGACCTGGGGGCCCTCGCCCAGGGTCTCCTCACGCCATGGGGCGGGGCCGCGGCGGCCACCTCGGCGCCCGGCGGCGGCACGGCGTTCGAGCTGCGATTTTCGACCGCGATAGTCCCGTGAGGACGTCGATCCGGGGACGCGGCTCGGGCGTACTGGGGCTCGATGAGGACTCATCTCGTTCGCCTATGGCCGTGCCTCGTACTCGCCGCATGTGGTGACAACATCACGCCCGAGGAGACGCCCGATGCGGCGCTCGTCGACGGGCCGGTCGACATGATGATGGTCGACGCCGACCCCCTCGTGCCGGGCTCGGTGAGCATCTCGATCATGGCGCCCGCCGGCGAGACCGGCACCATCAACGTGATCGCATCCCGCACGATCGGCTCGGGAGGCCTCGTCACCGTCGACTACGAGACCGTCGACGGCACCGCGACCGCGGGGGAGGACTACGGCAGCACCACCGGGCGCCTGCAGTGGGCGGACGGCGACACCGCCGACAAGATGTTCACGATCCCGCTGACCGACGATCTCACGATCGAGGGTAACGAGACGATCACGGTCAATCTCCTGAATCCCACCGGGGGCGTGACGGTCGTGAACGCATCCACGATGGCCACGATCGCCGACGACGACCGGGTGGGCGACGCGTTCGCGCTGACCTCCGCGAACCGGCTCGTCAGCTTCGACCGGGCCACGCCGGGCACGGCCACGAGCGCCGTCGAGATCGCGGGCCTGTCCGGGGGCGAGGCCATCCTCGGCCTCGATGCGCGCCCCGCGACCGGCGGCATCTACGTGCTCACCAGCGCGGGCAAGCTCTACACGCTCGACCCCGCGACCGGATCGCTGACCGCTGGCGCGACGCTGGTCGCGGACCCGACCGACCTCTCCGCTCCCTACTCGGGCCTCACGGGGACGAGCTTCGGCGTCGACTTCAACCCCGTGCCCGACCGCCTGCGCGTGGTCTCCAACACGGGGCAGAACCTCCGGATCAACGTCGAGACCGGCGCGGTCATCACCGATACCGGGCTGACGACGGGCGTGGCCCCCACGGCCGCCGCCTACACGAACAGCTTCGCCGTCGCGTGCCGCACCCAGCTCTTCGTGATCGATCCGGCGACGGACCGCCTCCTGCTGCAGAACCCGCCGAACGATGGCGTCACCTCCACGGTCGGCGCGGGCCTCGGGGTCGATGCGACGGCAGCGCGGGCCTTTGACACCTCGGCGACCGCAGGCGGTGTGACCAGCAGCTTCGCGGTGCTCGTCGTCGGCGGAGCTCAGGGCCTCTACTCCGTGAGCACGACGGCCGGTACGGCCACGCTCGTCGGCAACTTCGCGCTCCCCGCTGGCGAGGACGTCACGGGGCTCGTGCTCCCCACACTGCCGCCCGCCACACCAGTCACGCAGGCGCCAGGCGAGCTCGCCGGGCTCACGGCCACGCGCGTGATCACCTTCGAGCGCTCCGCGGTCACGAAGCTCTGCACGTCGCAGCCGCTCGTCGGCCTCGCGGGCGGCGAGACCCCGGTGGCGATCGACACGCGGCCTTCGACAGCGGCCGTCCACGTCCTGACGGCCACGACCGCGGGCGTGGGCAAGCTTTACACGGTCGACGTGGCGACCGGTGCGCTCACCGCCGGCACGCCGCTCTCCGCGACGCTCGACGGCACCGTGGTCGGCATGGACTTCAACCCCACGGGCCCCATCGCGCTCCGCATCGTCAGCAACACCGGCCAGAACCTGCGGGTGACGGACCTCGCCACGGGCGCGACGGCCGTCGACACCGCGGTCATGAACGGCACGACCACCGACGCTGCGTACACCGACTCGCTGCCCGGAGCCGGCACCACGACGCTCTACGTGATCGACACCATGCGCGACGTCCTCCAGATCATGAGCCCGCCGAACGCGGGTGTCGTCGACGATGTCGGTCCACTCGGCTTCAACATCACGAACGTCGGTGGCTTCGACATCGACGGCCGTGACAACACGGGCCTGGTCGCGGTGAACACCGCGGCGGGCACGAGCTCGACGCTCCACACGCTCGATCTCGCAACCGGCTCGATCTCGCTGCCCGTCGGCACGATCTCCGGCGACCCGCTTGTCGGGCTCACGCGCGTGCCGGTGCCGACCACCACGATCTACGCCGTCGACGATCAGGACCGCCTCGTGACGTTGTCGCTCGCGGACCCATCGTCTGTGACGGTGATCGGTGACATCACCGGACTCGCCACCAACGAGCGCATCGTTGGCCTCGATCTGCGGCCGAGCAGCGGCCTCCTCTACGCCGTCGGCAACTCCGGTCGCATCTTCTCCATCAACACCGCGACCGGTGCGGCCACGCAGGCCTCGGCGCTCACGGCGGACCCGACGGATCTGTCGAGCCCGTTCACGCTGATCAACGGTACCGAGCTCGGCGTCGACTTCAACCCGACGGGCCCGGTCGCCCTCCGCATCGTGAGCGACACCAACCAGAACCTGCGCGTCGTCGACCCACTCGCCGGCAATACGTTCACCGATACGGACCTCGTGCGCGCGGCCCGCACGTACACCCCTGTCGGGACGGCGTACTCCAACAACTCGGCAGGGGCGACGACCACGGTGCTCTACGCCCTCGACGACGCCAACGATCGCCTGCTCTCCATCGCGTCGCCCAACGTCGGTGCCGTGCGCGAGATCGGTGCGCTCGGCGTCAGCGTCACCGCCGACAGCGACTTCGAGATCATCGGTCCGAGCACGGCCATTGCCACCCGCAGCGGCTCGCAGCTCGTCACCATCGATCTGACGACCGGTATCGCGACCAGCGTCGGTAGCATCGCCACTGCCGGCAGCATCGTCGGCATCGCCGCGCCACCGTCGGCAGCGGCCCCGGCGCCCGACAGCCTCGTGTACGCCATCACGTCGCTGGGCCAGCTCGTGAGCTTCGCGCGCAACGCGCCCGGCACCGTGACGGACATCGGCACCATCAGCGGCCTCGCGGTCGGCGAGAGCGTCGAGGCCTTCGACATTCGCCCGTCGACCGGTGAACTCTACATCCTCACCCGCACCACGATCACGAACACGGGCCGCCTCTACACCGTGAACGCGACGACCGGCGCCACCACGAGCGTGGCGGTCCTCTCCGCGGACCCGACGGACGTGACGAGCCCATACGCGTCGCTCGGTCTCCTCGCCGCGTACTCGATCGACTTCAATCCGACCGGCCCCGTCGCGCTGCGCATCCTCGGCTCGGATGGCACGAACCTGCGCATCGCGGACCCGGCGACGGGCCTCGTGATCACCGACGGCCCGCTCGGCGTCGCGGCGCCCGTGGTCGCGGCGGCCGCATACACGAACAGCTTCCGGACGCCCACGGGCCAGCCGACGGCGACGAGCCTGTTCGTCATCGATCTGGCGACGGCGTCCGTGCTCTCGCTGAACCCGCCGAACAACGGCACGCTCACGCCGGTCGGCGCGCTCTCGCCGAACCTGACCTTCGATCGTCTCGCCACGTTCGATATCGCCGGCGGCAACAATGGTCTCGCCTTCGCGACGCTGCAGCGAACGGGGGAGTCGTTCTCGCGCCTCTACCGCATCTCCCTCGCGCGGGGCACGGCGACGGAGATCGGCACGGGCGTCGGCGGAGCGAGCGGCGCTCCGATCCGCGGCATGACGATCCAGGTCCGCTAGCTCGGCCGGGGGGTGTCGCAGGGGTCCGACCCCTGCGACAGGGCCGGCTGTCGCAGGTGTCGCACCCTGGCGACGGCGCTAGCGGCCGGCGGTGTGGCCGGACCACGATTCGTAGTCGGCGATGCGCTTCGAGAGGAGCGTGACATCCTCGCCGGCGGCAGCGCGCTCCTCGGCGGCGACCACGAGGAGCCCCATCGCGGCCTGGAGCAAGCGGCCCCCGGTGAGCGGGAGGTTCGCGCCGCGCAGCGCGTACTCGCGGACCTCGCCGATCCGGAAGGCGACCTGACCGACCTGCAGGTAGTCGCCGCGGAGGAAGACGACGTCCTGACCGACGAGGAGGGCGCGCTCGAGCTCGCGCCGGGCGGAGGCTTCCCCTTTGCCTTCGGCCTGGGCGCGCATGCGCCGCTTCGCGTCCTCGAACACCTCGACGCGCGTGATGGGGGCATCGCGGGTGTAGGGGGCGAGCTGCTCGGCGATGTGTTTTGCGGCCTCGGGGCCATCGGCGACGTGGAGCGCGACCTCGAGATCACCAAGAGCGAGCAGCAGATCGCGGCTCTTCGTTCTCCGCCGTGCCTCGCTGAAGCGCTCGTGAGCGAGGTACGCGAGACCAGCCGCCGCCAGCCATCCGCCGGGGACGAAGTTGAGCGCGGCGGCCGCCACGCCGGCCGTGGCCACGCCCGACCACATGAGGGGCGCCGTCGGCGAGCGACCGATCAGCTCGACGCGATCGAGGAGCCGCGCATCGAGGCGAATGATCGGATTGCCCGGCGGGGCGATGACGAGCCACGCACCGTCGACGCCGATGCCGCTGCGGGGCAGAAGGCTCGCGCGATCGAACTGCTGGGACGCGCCGGGGTCCATGCTCATCCCAGCTCGACCACGCCAACCTCGGCGAGGCGCGAGAAGGCAAGCATGGCCTCGGCCTCGCGCACGCTCGCGGACCGCACGAGCGAAAGCAGGTCCCAGCGGCCGTCGACGCGCCCGGCCAGCTCGACCTCGACGGCGGAGAGATTCAGCTCGGCCACGACCGGCGGGGTGGCGGGGCGGAGCAGCTTCGGGACGCGGTGGCGCGCGAGCAGCTGCCGCGCGATCTCGGCGACGCGGGCCCGCTCGGCGTGCGCGAAGGTCTTGCGGACCTCGGCGTCGCTCGGATCCTGATGCAGCGCCTGGGTGGCCATGGCGAGGGCGCCGGCGCGGTCCCCGGCCCGGAGGCGGCCGCGGGCACCCGCGGCGAGCTCCACGGCGGAGTTCGTGCGATCACGCGCGCGCCGATCGACGGTGAGGCGGTGCTCCTCGACCATCGTCGCGAGGCCGTCGTAGACCGCGAAGCGTTCGCCGCCAAACGTCGCCGCGATGTCGGCAGCCGTGTGGCGATCGCCCGCGAGGGCCCAGAGCCCGGCCGCGGTGACCTGACCGGAGGTACCGCTCGCCGCGCCGGGGGGAGGCGGCGTGGCGGTGGGCGGAACGAAGAACGTGACGTCGTCGGCGCCGAGGACGTTCATGATGGCGGTCATGCGTGGTGCGCGGCGGCGGGCCACGGTCAGGCACACGTCGATCGCGAGGTGCGCGTTCACCCCGGTGGCGGCGGGCTGGGTCCGAGGCACGAGGTCGAAGGTGCCGTCCGTCCACGTCACGACGTCGGTGACCGTCTCTCGGATCTTCGTGGCGAGGATCTCGATGAGATCGATCTCGGTGATGAGGCCCGACATCAAGAGGACCTTGCCGAGGGGGACGCCGGTCTCGGCGCGGGCCTCGAGGGCGTCGGCGAGGGCCCGTTCGGCGACATGGCCCGAGCGCGTCAAGATGACGCCCAGCTGCTCGTCCCGCCGGTTGGAGCTGGCCCACACGATGGCTCCGTCCTCGATGACGAGGCTGCGCACCACCCCCCGGCGCTCGAACGTGAGCGGTGCCGAGACCTTGCGCCGTGCGGCCCAGTCAAGGACGTCTTCGGCGGTCATCGTGCTGAGCGAGCCGCGCAGCGACATTTCCGAGGTCCCAGCATAGCGCGCAGGCCGGGATTTCCGCGCCCGTCAGATCGGGTATCGTTGTGATGGAGCCCATGACCCGCCGAGGAATCGTTATCGACCCTGCCGTGGTGGTGGTGGGAGGCCTCGTGGCGCTCCTGGGCGTGGGCCTCGTGACGGCCTTGCTGTGGATCACCCCCGCGGCGGCCGCCCGCGAGTCCGTGGCCGCTTGCCGCGGGATCGGCGGCTTCAACCCGCCCGCCCGCGACCTGTGCCCGGGCGGCAAGCCCTGCAGCCTGCCGCAGCCCGCCCCGGAGTGGACGGCCACGGACCACCGCGGTCAGCCGGTGAAGCTCTCGGATTTCCGCGGCAAGGTGGTGCTCCTGAACTTCTGGGCCTCGTGGTGTGGCGTCTGCAAGCTCGAGAAGCCGCAGCTCGCGGCGATGGCGGACGAGCTCCAGGGCGACGACTTCGAGGTCATCTCGCTCGCGTCGGACCATGACTGGGAAGGCGTCCGGGGCGCGCTGCCGAACGGAGCCCCGTTCAAGGTCTTCCTCGATCCGCCGGCCGATGACGGCAACATCGGCGCGATCGCCTCGCGCTGGGGCATCAAGGCCGTGCCGGAGAGCGCCCTCATCGATCGTCAGGGCAACATCCGAGCGTACTTCGTGAACAAGCGGGACTGGGAGTCGCCCGTGGCGCAGACGTGTCTGCGCGCGGTGATCGACGAGGAGTAGGGATGGCGCGCGTGCTCGTGATCGACGACGAGCCGGATGTGGTCCGGCTGATCGTCAAGGTGTTGTCGGGGCGCGGTCACATCGTGCAGATCGCGCGCGATGGCGCGACGGCCCTGGCCCGCGTGAAGCACGAGCCGCCTGACGTGGTGCTCCTCGACAGCGACCTGCCGAAGATCGACGGCAACGAGGTGTGCCGCCGCATCAAGACCGACGAGACGACGGCCGACGTGCCGATCGTGATGATGACGGCGTCGTACATCGACATCTACGACATGGGCCAGAAGCACGGACCGGACGCATATATCGTGCGGCCGTTCGTGCGCGAGGTGCTCGCAAACATCGTCGAGCGTGTCATCTATCGCCGTGACCCGTGACCCGCAACGACGCGTTCCGTTCACGGTCCTGACCGGCTGGCTCGGCGCGGGAAAGACCACGACGCTCAATCGCATGCTCGCCAACGCGGGTGGGCGGCGGATCGCGGTGCTGGTGAACGAGCTCGGGCGGATCGCGATCGACACCCAGCTCATCGTCGGCGTCGGCGGCGATGTCATCGAGCTCGCCGGCGGCTGCGTCTGCTGCAAGGTCGACGTACGGAGCGACCTGTGGACCGGCATCGCCGACATCGTCGAGCGCTCGCAGCCCGACCACGTGGTGCTCGAGACGACCGGCATCGCCGAGCCCGCCGCCATTCTCGAAGGTCTCGTCCGGGTCGCGGACAGCGTGCGCGACCGGATCCTCCCGGCGGGGGTCGTGTGTGTGGTCGATGCGGAGTCGGGCGCGCGGGCCCTGGAGAAGCGCGCCGAGGCCAAGGAGCAGGCGCTCTCCGCGGACCGCGTGCTGATCGCCAAGCTGGATGTCGCCGAAGCCAGCGCCGTCCGCGCGACCCACGCGTTGCTCGACGAGCTCGCCCCCCATGCAGAGCGTGCGGCGTTCCCCCCGGACGAGGCCTGCTCGCGCGCGATGACCGCGTGGGTGGTGGAGAAGCGGCAGGTGAGGGCCTCCACCATGCCGACCCACGACCACCACGAGCATGGCGGGCATCACCACCATGGCAGTCAGATCACCGCCGTCTCGTTCGCCGATGACGCGCCGCTGGTAGGTGAACGTGTGCTCGCGGTGATCGAGGCGCTGGGCGAGCGGTTGATTCGCGCCAAGGGCTTCGTGAATCTGGCGGGAGATGCACGCCGGGGCTTCGTGGAGCGCGCCGGCATCCGGACGTCCCTGACCCCCGCGGCTCCGTGGGGCGACGCGCCGCGCCGGACGGAGCTCGTGTTGATCGGCGACGACCTCGACGAGGCAGCGATCCAGCGCGCCCTCTGGGCCTGCCGAACGCGTTAACCTCGCCGCATGGGAGGACGCACCCTGTCGTGGGTTGCCATCGTTCTGTCGTGCGCTTGCGGCAACGACAGTCGCTATGGCGATGGTGGTGATGGAGGCGAGGCGAACGCGCTCGCCTGCCAGGCGCGCGCCGTGATGCTCGAGCACTGCACGAGCTGCCACGACGATCCGCCACGCAAGGGCGCACCGATGCCGCTCACCAGCCTCGATCACCTGCGCGGGCAGTCGGCGATTCACCTCGGCGTCACACACGCCGACCGGTCGCTGACTCGCATCCATCGCGCGGATCGCCCGATGCCACCGGCGACGATGCCGAGCGTCCCCATCGAACAGGTCGCCATCCTCGAGACGTGGGTCGGCGCGGGCATGCCCGCGTGCGACGAGGATCCGGGCGCCCAGCCCGAGTCGCATCCGAACATGATCCCGCAGGACGAGCTGTTCACGTGCGAGCCGGGTACAGCCGGAGCGTCGCCCGGCCGGGTGCGGCGCCTCGACGCGGCCGAGTGGCGATTCGATCTCCCGAACTTCACGGATCTGCAGAACGTCTCTCTCGCCAAGGTCAATCCGCTCACCGCAAACACGGCCGACCGGTACTCGACGTATGCGTCCGACGAGACCGTCGACGACGTCGTGCTGGACCTCCTGCTCGAGCCCGGCCTCCTCGGAGGCACCGTCGGCGACGAGATCGTGAATCACCTGAACGCCCTCCGCGCCGAGGAGCCGCGGCTCGACTGCATGTTCACCCAGGCGGCGCCAGCGGCGGCGTGCGTGCGTGACTTCGCGACGGTGTTGCTCCAGCGCAACGTGCTGTTCCGGGCCCCGACCCCGGCCGAGGTCACGCGCCTCGCGGATCTGACGACGGCGATCCTCGTGGTGACGCCTGACCTCGCCGCGCGGCGCGCGGTCATGTCGCAGGCCGCGAACACCGCGTGGCTATCGACAGGGGCGTTGTTTCGCTCCGAGCTCGGCGGCGCGCCCGAGGCCGATGGTCGCCGCAAGCTGACGAACGACGAGCTCGCGACCGCGCTCGCGTACGCGCTCGCGGATCGCGCGCCGGGGGCTCCGCGCCAGGGCTTCAATGGCGGGGGACGGGTGTACACGGCCGACCTCGCCGGCCATCTCGCCGATATCGCGGCCGCCGGCGCCGACGGGTCGATCCAGGACCCGGCCGTCCTCGACGCGCTCGTCCGCCAGTACGCGGCCGGCACCGATCCCGACCGGGTCCAGCTCGGCCCCGAGGTGGGCAACCTCGAGTCGCGGCGCACGCACGGCATCTACTGGACCAGCGACAAGATCCGCGGCTTCTTCCGCGAGTGGCTCGACTACGGCGACTTCCCGACGAAGTTCAAGGACCAGCCCGGGAAGACCTCCCAGTTTCAGCTCCTGTCCGACGTGTCGATCTACTCGCCGCTCAGCACGTCCTACAACCAGCTCCAGATCGGCTACTACGCCGTCACGCGGCCCGGCACGCCGGGGTCCTACAAGGAGTCGTTGATGGTTGATCAGCTCGACGACGTCATCGCGCGCTCGATCTACGAGGATGTCGACGTCCTGAAGACGCTGCTCACGACCACACGCTTCCATGTGGCGGCGACGTACCCCGACGGCTTCGGCTCGGTGCAGGAGACCCATCGCCCATACAACCTGACCGAGCCGGTCCCCTTCGACACGCGCGAGGGCCGCTGGATCACGCTGCCGGCCACCGAGCGCTCCGGTGTGCTCACCCATCCCGCCTGGCTCGCGTCGCATGGCGGCAACTTCGATGACGATCCGTCGGCGGTTCATCGTGGCAAGTGGATCCGCGAGAACCTCCTGTGTCAGTTCGTACCGCCGCTGTCAGCCGTGCAGGTGCAGGCGATGGTCGGCCCGAGTGATGCGGCGATGACCGCCCGCAGTCGCCTCGAGGCCGCCACCGCCGACGAGCTCTGTCAGGGCTGCCACCGCCTGATGAACCCGCTCGGACTCGCGTTCGAGACCTACAACCACGCCGGCTTCGTACGCGCGATCGACCACGACGGGTCCGCGCCCAATGGCACGATGACCCTCGAGGACACGCCCGATCCCGGGCTCGATGGCGCCTACGCGAACGCGATCGAGCTGAACGCGGCGCTCGCCGACTCGGCCTTCGTGAAGCGCTGCTTCGTTCGCCAGGCGTTCCGGTACTACATGGGACGCGCCGAGACCCGCGCCGATGCCTGCGCGCTGACGCAGATGGAGGCCGCCTACGACCAGCAGGGCTCGTTCGTCGACATGCTGAGCGCGCTCGTCCAGAGCGATGCGTTCCGCTACGTGGAGGGCAACTAGATGTCGCGCATCACTCGCCGTCGTCTCCTCGGGGGCGCCATCCTCGCGATGGGCTCGGGTCTCCTCGCTCCGTTCACCCGGTCCGTGTGGGGACACGCCGCCACGCCACGGCCGCGGGTCGTCATCGTTGTCGAAGGGAACTGCTTCTATACCCGCGCCGTGCTCTCGGCCGCGGCGCAAGCGGCCATCAACGCCCAGACGAATCGTCCCCTCACGTCGGAGATGATCACCGATCGCAACTATCAGCACTCGTCGGTGCTCGAGATCCCGACCAGTGGCCTCGAGACCGCCGCGTCGCTCGCCCCGCTGCAAACCCACGGCGTCCTCGGCAAATCGTCGGTCGTGCTCGGCCTCTCGAACACGATCGCGGGTGGCGGTCACTCCGCGTTCCAGGGCGGCCTCGCCTCCGCGCGCGGCAATGAAGCCATGGCTCCGTCGGTCACGATCGACGCCGTGCTCGCCCAGCGCCTCGCGGGCGACGCGCCGTTCGACGCGATTCGCATCGGCATCGCGAGTCCAACGACGCGCCTCGTCTACAACCTGTGTGCCCTCGGCCGCGGTCGTCCGGCCGCCGTGTCGACGAGCCCCGTCGACGCCTTCAATCGTCTGTTCGCGACCATCAGCGGCGGCACGGCGGATCCCTCCGTCCAGAGCAAGGCGCGCACGCTCGACTACGCCAGGGCCGACGTGAACGCGGCGCTCGGCGCCTTCTCCGGCAACTCGCAGGAGCGCGAGAAGCTCGAGCGCTATCTCGCCGCGGTCGAAGCCTCGCAGGCCAGGCAGCAACGCCTGCTCGAGCTCGCGGGTAGCGTCGTGGTGCCGCCCGGTCCCACGACGATGGCCGGCGATCCCTACCTCGCCACCGATCCGATGACGCGCCTCGAGGTGCAGTTCGATCTCGCGGCGGCCGCGCTCCTCGGTGGCCTCTCGAATGTCGTCGTGATCGGCTCGGGGGTCGGCGGTGGCCTCGATCTCAACTATCGCAGCGTGCTCGAGACCGTTCCGGGCTGGGCGCCGATCAACCTCGGGATGGATCGCCACACGCTCCAGCACGGCATCGCGGACCCGCTGTACCAGCAGGCGATCCTCGCCGTGACGCGCAAGCACGTCGACCTCATCGGCAAGCTCGCGCGTACGCTCGACGACACCCCCGAGGGCACTGGCACCATGCTCGACCACACGATCATCGTCTACCTCGGCGACAACGGTGAGCAGCATCACTCCGAGGCGCGCGAGTGGCCCATCCTTCTCGTCGGTGGCGGTGCACTCGGGATGCGCACCGATGGTCGTACGGTCGTCTACCCGCGCGTGGGGCAGCCCACCAACCGCCAGCTGTCGAACCTCTGGAACACGATCGGCCATGCGACCGGCGACACCACGCTGAACGAGTTCGGCGAGGAAGGCTCGCTGCGCGTCGCCCCGGGGCCGCTCTCCGAAATCTTCACTCCGGTGTGAGCCGGCCGCCGGTCAGGGCGAACGTCGACGCGCCGGGCTGTTCGCAGCCGGCGCCTTCGCGCGTGACGACGATGCGCTTCGGGCCCGGCGTCTTCGCGCTGGGCTCGATCGTCCAGCGGCCGGTGCAGAGCGGCGGCTCCTCGTCGCCGCTGTAGCGGTCACGGCCCCCGAGGTACGCGTTGCCGAGGTCGGTGTAAGCGCCGTTTG
>JALHPV010000058.1 GCA_022842285.1 Kofleriaceae bacterium | reverse complement strand
CATCCTCAACGACCGCCTCGCGTCGATCGGGCGCACGGCGACGGCGCCCTTCACCGGAGCGGGGGTGTCCGTCGACGAGTACGTGCGCGGCATCGATGCGTTCACGCGGGCGGCCTACCCGAAGCCGGGCAAGCTCGAGGAGGCGCTGCGGGCCGTCTTGCTGGAGGTGCGCCGCGTGGAGAAGCACGGCGTGACGCAGACCGAGCTCGATCGGGCCCTCACGCAGATGGAGAGCTGGTTCCAGCAGAACGCGAGCTCGAGCAACACCCGCGATAGCGGCGAGATCGTCGACGAGATGACCCGTCACTTCCTGCAGGACGAATTCATGGTCGGCAGCAAGGCGGAGTACGAGCTCGCGAAGAAGTTTCTGCCCACCTACACCGTCGCGGAGATGAACCGGCTCGGGGCGGAGCTCGGCGGCGGAGGGAACCGGGTGGTGCTCATCTCTGGACCGGAGGGGCAGCCCCTGCCGACGAAGGAGCGCGTGCTCGCGATCATGGCGGAGGTCGAGCGGAGCGAGGTCTCCCCCTGGGTGGACAAGGCCGTCCCGACGACGTTGATGGCCACCAAGCCCACGCCAGGGAAGGTCATCGGCGAGAAGACAATCGATTCGCTGGGCGTCACGGAGTGGACGCTGTCCAATCGCGTCCGCGTGGTGGTGAAGCCGACGAAGTTCGACGACGACTACATCGCCGTGTCGGGCCGCTCGCCGGGCGGCTGGGCTGGGACCACGTCGAAGCGGCCGTGGATGGAGCGCTACGCCGACGACATCGTGGCGCTGGGCGGCGTGGGCGATCTCGACGACGAGATGCTCACCAAGGTTCTCGCCGGCAAGCAGGTGTCGGCGGCGACGAGCATCGGCGAGATCAGCGAAGACGTCACGGCTGCCAGTAACCGGCGCGACCTCGAGACGATGTTCCAGCTGCTCCACCTGCGGATGACGGCGCCGCGGAAGGACCCCGATGTCTTCGCCGTGTGGCGCGAGAACCTCGCGCAGCAGATCGCCGACTCGAAGCAGCTGCCCGACGTGATCTTTCAGACCGAGCTCCTCGAGGCGCTGTGGCAGAAGAACCCGCGGCGCACCATCGCCACCGCCGACGAGATCCGCGCCCTCGACCAGGATCAGGCGCTGGCCTTCTACGCGGATCGCTTCGGCGATGCGTCGGACTTCACGTTTGTCATCGTCGGCGACGTCGACCTCGCGAAGCTCAGGCCGCTCGTCGAGCAGTACCTGGGCGGCCTGCCGGCCAAGGGCCGCATCGACCAGGAGATCGATCTGAACGACCAGATCGTCCCCGGTATCGTGAAGAAGACCTGGACCAATGCGACGGAGGACCAGGCCACCGTCACCATGATGTTCCACGGTGCCGAGACGTGGACGAAGGATGCCGAGCGCGACATCCAGATCCTCGGCGACCTGATGACCCTCCGGCTCACTCAGACCCTGCGCGAGGAGCTGGGCGGCGTCTATCACGTCGATGCGAGCGGCACGCTGGTGCGGTTCGGCACGCAGCAGCGGTCGTTCACGGTGGGCTTTGGTTGCGACCCCAAGCGGGTCGACGAGCTCGTCAAGGCCGCCCTGAAGACCATCGCCGACTTCCAGACGACCGGCCCCACCGCCGACGAGATCGAGAAGGTGAAGCAGATCTATCTGCGCGAGCGCGAGGCCAGCATGCAAACCAACGAGTTCTGGCTCGGCTGGCTGGAGGAGGCCTACCGCTGGGGCGACGACCCGACGATCATCCTCGACCCGAGCCACCGGCTGGCGCGCATGACCGTGGCCACCGTGAAAGCCGCCGCCAAGCGGTTCATCCCGAAGAAGAACTACTTCCAGGCCGTGCGGACCAAGTAGCGACCCCCGGAGCCCGTGCTACGGTCCGTGCGGCCGATGACAGCGACCGAACGCATCACGATGGTCGTCCTCAACGACGACGGGACGCGGGACAAGTTCACGCTCTCCTCGTGGGTCGGCATTCCACGCAAGCACGAGCTCATGTGGATCGGGGACGACCCCTACATGATCATCGAGGTCGAGTACGCGGTGTCCGAGGGCTTCTTCGGCGCGCGCAGCATCGACGCCGCGGGCGTGTATGTCCGGCGCTTGACCAAGGACGAGCAGGACGCCGTGGCGCGTCGGCTCGCCAATCCGGTCCGCGGCAAGGACGAGCAGCCCTTCAGACCGTAGTCACTTCTGCGACGTGAAGTAGCGGTACGCGAACACCTTGCCGGTGCGGTCGAGCGTCCGGTTGATGGCGCGCGCGATCACGATGGTGAGGGTGTGCATGCCCGACGTCAGATCGTCGGGGCTGCCGGCCCTCACGACGAGGTGGACGGCGTGCTTCTTCACCGAGAACCGCTCCACCCGGAAGTCGGCGCGGTCCTCGAGGATCTCGTCGGCGCGGAGCAGCGCATCGCGGATCGCCCCCCGGGGCGGCGTGCGGATGGCAGGCAGAGTACGCAGGGTCACGTCGACGGGCTGCTTCGGATCGTGCGGCGCGCGCACGTGGTGCCCCTTGCCAAACGAGCCCGGCGCCGGGGGCCGGCCGGCACCCTCGCGCTTGCCACCCCAGGTGCCCTTCTGCTTCGCCTTAGTGCGGGATGACGACTTCGTACGCATTGCCCCCGACCTTGTAGTAGCGCCACTCGCGGTCGAATGACCACGCACCGAACAGATTCACGACGATGCCGAAGACGATGAGCGCCTTGCCGAGCTTGCCCAGCGGTCGGCCACCGATGGCGATCAGCATGATGAGAAACGGCAGGTAGTCGAGCGCGAACCGGTAGCCGAACTGTACCCAGCCCGAGTTCATGTAGAGCAGCGTCGGGGCGGCGACGAGGGCGACGGTGATCCAGAGGGCGCGGTGGATCGACGGCTTGTCACGCGGCCATACGACGAAGAGCAGGAGCGGCGTCGTGAACCACATCGCGAGGCCGTGTCCCGAGATCTGGAACCACGGCGCCTTGGCGACCACGTCGGGCAGGAGGGCGAAGGCGGCCGCGAGGTTGCGCGACAGGTAGTGGATGTGCGCGAGGCCGTATTGCTCGATCTGCGTCTGCTGCCGCACGGGCCGGTGATCGCCAAGCGCGAGGTAGCTGTGCCCGAACTCGGTGAAGGAGTCGAAGCGGATGAAGTTGTAGGCCATGCCCACGCAGGCGAGCGCGATGATCGGAATCGCGAAGCGTACGAGCGGCTTGATCATCGCGCGGCGCCGCTCGGCACCGACGCCGGGCGTGACTCGCCAGAGCTCGAGGACGAACAGCGGGAACATGAACGCCATCGGCGTGCGGGTCAGCGCCGCGAGTCCGAGAGCGATGCCGGCCACCACGGGGCGAGCCCCCTCGATCGATGCCCATGCGTAGGTCAGCGCGAGCACGACCCCGACGACGTGCGCCGTGTACCAGACCTTGCCCTGGACGGCGGAGAAGAAGAACACGCTGCCGAAGGCGAGCGTCGCGACGAGCCAGAGGTCCTCGCGTTCGGTGCGCTGCGACAGGCCGGTGGCGGCCAGGCGCCGCAGGACGAGGAAGCACAGCGGCAGCGCGAGGGCGGCGAACACGACCGTCGGGATGACGTCGTTGGCGGCGCGGCCCGAGATGATCGCCCCCGGCAGCATGATCAGCGCCGGCACGGGCGGGAAGGACACGTAGGCCTCCCACGTCACCGACTGCTTCACCAGCTCGCGCTTGATCTCCTCGCCGGTGGTCGTCCGGAACAGCGGGCGCGTCACCATGCGCCGACCTCGCACGACGCGGCCGTCGGCGAGCTTCACCGTCTCGACCTGCGCCCAGTCGTCGTTGGGCAGGGGGGGGGAGACCTTCACCGTGCCGTGCAGCCAGGCGTCGGCCTGGAAGACGAAGTGCGGCGCCGGGGACTGCGTGCCCAGGCGGTTCCATGCGAGCAGGCCGAACCCGATCAGACCGATCGCGAACAGGGCCGCATGGACGAGAGCGCTTCGGCGCACGGCGCAGACACTAACAGCTCTGCCGCGGTAGCGTACGGCGGCCCGATGAGTCCTCTCCAGCGCCGGTACCTGTCGCTCGCCGTGGGTGGGCTCCTCGTGCTGGTCGCCCTGTGGGAGATCGTGGCGGCGCGCGTCCAGACCTCGCGCGTCCCCGACGACGGGGCCTGGAAGCAAGCGGCTGCGCTCGTGCGCAAGGAGTGGCAGCCCGGCGATCTCGTCGTGTTCGCGCCGGACTGGGTCGACCCCGTCGGGCGAATGCACCTGGGCGATCTGCTTCCCATCGAGGCCGCGGCCCGGCCGCACATCATGGGCTACCCGCGCATCTGGGAGCTCTCGATTCGCGGGGCGCACACGAAGGACCTGGCGTCCCTCCCCGTGGAGGTCGACACCGAGATCGCGGGGATCCAGGTGCGGCGGCTGAAGAACCTCCCGATGGAGAAGCTCGCCGACACCTTCGAGCTGCTGCCGCAGGCGAAGTTCGAGGGCGGCGGCGCGAGCCTGGTGCTGGCCGAGGTGGGCTTCGCCCCGCATCGCTGCATCCAGGCGGTGCCCGCGCCGAGCGGCAAGCCGCTCCGCATCACGTTTCCGTCGCTCCCGGCCGGTCTGGTCGCGACGTCGGCCGGCCTCGCGGACGTCTTCAAGCGCCGGACGTATCGCCACCCCGCAAAGCTCGACGTCGAGGTGGCGGGCAAGGTCGTCGCGTCGCTCGCGCCGGGCATCGCCACTGGCTGGACCCACGCCCCGCCGTTCACCCATCCGGGCGGCCCGCTGACGTTCGTTCTCACCGCCGATCAGCCGGAGCGCCTGGTGTGCTTCGCGGCGCAGGTGTGGAAGCGATGACGCTGCCCTTTCATCCGCGCTGGATCGGGTGGGTGCTCGCCGCGCTCACGGTGCTCTTCGTCAGCACCGCATCGACGCAGACCGGCATCGCGCGCGACGAGATGGTGTACTTCGGCGCCGGCGACACCTACGCCGACTGGTGGATCGGCCTCGTGACATTCGACCACGGCGCCGGCAAGGAGAGCATCACCAAGAGCTTCGGCGGCCCCGGCGCGACGGATCACAACCGCGAGCATCCCCCGCTCGTGAAGACGCTGTCCGGACTCTCCCATCGCCTCTTCCACGGCAAGCTCGGCATGAACGAGCTCGTCGCGTATCGCCTGCCGGGTGCGCTCCTGTGGGGCCTCCTCGTCCTCCTCGTGTTCACGTTCACGCTCGAGATCTGGGGCCCGCTCGAGGCGACGACGGCCAGCCTCCTGACGCTGTTCTTACCTCGCGCGCTCTTCCACGCGTCGCTGGCCTGCTTCGACGCGCCGATCGCCGCGCTCTGGTTCGCTAGCATCTACGCGTACTGGCGCTGCCTCGATGGTCGCCGCGTCCCGTGGCTCGCGGGCGTCGTCTTCGGCCTCGCGCTCGCCACCAAGCACAACGCGTTGCTCTTGCCCTTCGCTCTCGGCGGTCACTACCTCTACGCCGGCTGGCTCGACGGGAGATGGAAGGGGCTCGTCCTCTACCGGTGGCGCGTGATCCTCTCGTTCCTGATCCTCGCGCCACTGACCCTCGTGGCGGTGTGGCCCTGGCTCTGGTTCGATCCGTACCCGCACGTGAAGCAGTGGATCGAGTTCCACTTGAATCACGTCCACTACAACTTCGAGTACCTCGGCACGAACTACAACGCGCCGCCGTTCCCGTGGCATGTCGCGCTCGTCACGACCCTGTTCACCGTCCCCGTCGTCACGCTCGTCGCCGCGGCCATCGGCGGCGTCGTCTGGTTCCGCAAGCGCCGCGAGGTCTCGGACGTCCTGTCGCAGACCGCCACCGGTCGCGCCCCCGGCGTCCTCCTGATCCTGTCCGCGATCGCCTCGATCGGCCCCTTCGTCCTCGGCAGCACCCCCATCTTCGGCGCCGAGAAGCACTGGATGCCCGCGCTGCCCTCGCTCTGCATCGCGGCCGGCGTGGGCGTCGCGTGGGTCGCCCGTGTCTTCGCGCACGGCCTCCTCGACCGCGCCCGCATCGCCGTCACGAGTGCGACCGTGGCCGTCGTCGTCCTCGCCGCCGCCGTCGAGTCCGCGACCGCGCTCCCCAACGCGCTCACCTGGTACAACGCGCTCGCCGGCGAAGCCCCCGGCGGCGCCGACCACGGCATGAACCGTCAGTTCTGGGGCGTGGCCGCACGCGACGCGCTGCCCGTCCTCGCGAAGGTCGCGGGCAAGAAGCAGATGCGCGTCTACTCGCACGACGCGTCGCCTGCGTGGGGCTACTACCAAAAGCTCGGCCTCCTGCCGAAGAACCTCCCCGATGCCGGCCCCGAGCAGCAGGGCATCAACGGCAGCCAGCTCGCCATCGTCGTGCACGAGAAGCACTTCAACCGCCACGACTACATGATCTGGTCGAGCTACGGCACCGTGCAGCCCATCGCGGTCATCCGCGTGGCCGGCGTTCCCGTCGTCTCGATCTATCGCCGGCCTGAATAGCCCAGTGGGGCGAACTGGTCGGCACCTACCGCAGCCAGACGTCGTCGAGGATGAGGTGACCGCGGTCGGAGTCGTCGACGAGGACGAGCTTCGCGAGCTTGCCCGTCCACCGCGTCACATCGATGGTGGCTTCGCGCAGCGTGGAGCCACCGGGGCGCGGGACGCCGGTGGCGGCGACGCTGGCGCCCTCCACCCAGAGCTCGACGCGCACCGTGGTCGCGTCGTCGTTGCCGCCGAGGTGGAGCACGAGGGTCGAGCCGTCGAGGGCGAAGTCGGGAGAGGTCATGCGGCCGCTCGCCTTGGCGCCGCCGTGGAGCGAGGTCGCGTAGTAGCGGCCGGTGGCGCCGAGGACGAGGCCTTCGCCGGGGAGCGCCGTCGTGACGGGGCCGTTCCCGAAGGCGGGGCCGGAGCGCTGCCAGCCATCCCACCGGGAGGTCTCGAAGTCGAAGACGGCGTGGCTGCCGGCGGGTGGGGTCGCGGGGAGCGCCGGCACCCAGATGGAGACCGGGACGACGGGCGCGCCGGTGTAGACGCGTGGGCGTTCGTTGCCGGGGAGCTCGATCGCGGCGCGGTAGTTCTGGTTGAGGGCGCTGTACTCGTTGCGGTTGTGAAGGTCGACGTTGTCGAGGAAGACGGCGGCGAACTCGTGACGGCGGAGCATGTCCTCGAGGCGGTCGACCTTGCCGGGGATGACGGGCTTGCCGCCCTGCTTCACGGTGGTGATGTCCTTGATGCCCATGCGGTGCACGCGCGGCGTCTTGCCGGCGAGGTGCACGTACCAGGGGTGGGACGGCATCCAGACCTTGCCGTCGATGCTGCGGATGCGTGCGATGAGGCGATGGCCGGCGGCGAGGTCTCCCTTCGTCGGGATGAAGCGCTTGGGCTCCCAGCGCGCCGTCCAGCAGGTCCATGCGAGGGGGAGGGCGGCGAGCATCGCGACGGTCCATGCGACGCGCTCGCGGGTCTTGTCGGCGGGCTTCGTCACGCACGCGTAGAGCGCGGGGATGGCGGCGCCACCGGCGAGGGCCCCGTGGAGGAGCGCGGGCATGTACGCGTTGAAGTGCGCGAACTGCGTCGACCAGCCCACACAGCCAACGAGCGTCGAGACGGCGTACGCGGCGGTCCACAGCATGAACGGCCGGGCCTGCGTCGGAAAGCGCCGGCGCAGGATCCACGTCGCGAGGACGACAAGCAGCGTCGTCACGATCACGATCGAGAGGGCGGGGAAGTGCCACAGGATGTTCTTGAACGAGGCCCAGAAGCGATCCGGGTTCGTGTCGTGCTGGCCGTGCAGCTTGCGCGTGTAGATCCAGAACCAGCCGTCGGTGGTGCTGTTCAGCAGGGCGACGAACCCGAGGCCGATCGCACCCGCCGCCGCGACGTACGCGGGGAGGCGGCGCCAGTTCACGACGAGCACGATGAAGCCGCCGAACGCGACGTAGATGATGCCGGTCTGCTTCACGAAGAAGGCGAGGGCGAGCATCACGCCCCCGGCCGCGACGCGGGCGTGACCGCGCCAGCCCGTGCCTTGTTCCGACCACCCGGTCAGCCCCGAGATGCCCGCCGTTACCACGAGCAGGAAGAAGGTGTCCGCCCGCACGAGGTCGTACCAGCCTTCGACGTAGGGGTAGCCGGCGGCGAAGAGGCCGAGCCCGAGGAGCCAGCCGCCGAGCGGCGGACCGATGCGGGGCTGCGCGTGACGCGTGGCCAGGAGCTGCGTCGCGGCCACGGCCGCGATGCCCACGAGCGACAGCACCGAGAGTGCGCGCCCGAGGGTGTAGCCCAGGCCGAACACGTTGCCGACGAGAGCGAGGATCGCCGGGTAGAGCGGCGTGTAGAGATAGGGGATGAAGTCGGCCGACGGCGGCGCGTAGATGCCGGCGCCCTGCTGGATGCGCAGGGCGTGGTGGAGGAGGCCGCCCTCCATCCACTCGAGGTCGTAGGGGTACGCCACGCGGCCCTTGATAGCGACGGCGAGCAGGACCACCTGATAGAGCGCGGGCAGCGCGACGACGAGCCACGGAAGGGCGCCGAGCACTCGACGCACGCGGTCGCTCACGGCTTGATCTCGATCGTCGCGGCGATCACGCTGTCGTTCGCGACCCTCGCCGAGGGGGCGCGCACCGGCGCCCGCTTGGCGCCCTTGAACAGGCCCACCGACAGCGCGTACGGCCCGGGCGGGCTCGCCTTCGGGACGGTGATGCTCGTGGTGTAGCGAATGAACTGGCCTGGCTGCCACCACTCGAAGGGGCGCGCCGGCTTGTGGTCGCCGTTGACGAACGCCTTCGCGGGGCCGTCGAGGTGCGCGAAGATCTTCCAGCCGGCGGGCACCTTGCCGCGGGCCTCGAACGTCCACGTCAGCGTGATCGGATCGCCGCGCTTCGCCTCCACCGGGGCGTCGACGGAGAGGAGCCGCACGTGATCGCCGAGGTCGGCATCGAGAGGCTTCGCGATGGACGGCCGCGCCGGCAGCAAGGCTTCGGCCGCGCCCGCCGGCACCGTCTCGCGGTCGTACCAGCGCTCGACCGCCGCCCGCGTCTCGGCGCAGGCCTCGCTGTCGCCCGCGACGTCCTCGGTCTCGCCGCGATCGGTGTCGAGGCGATAGACCTCCCAGCTCGTGTCGGGGCTGACGTTGTAGATGACGTGGCACTGGCCATCCACGCCGGCACGCATCTCGTGATTGCCCTCGTACGACAGCTGCTGGAACACGATGCCCTTGCGGTCCGTACCGGTGATCGGGCCCACCAGCGACGTGCCCATCATCGACGGCAGCGGCTTGCCACCCGCGAGGTTCACGAGCGTCGGCAGGAGATCCACGTGGCCCGCGGGCGTCTGCGCCCGGCGTCCCGGGACCCCTGGCACCCGCACGATGAGCGGCACCTTCGTCTGGGCGCCGTACAGGTGATAGCCGTGCAGCTCGATGCCGTGCTCGCCGAAGCCTTCGCCGTGATCGCCCGTCACGACGATGACGGTCTTGTCGTACTGGCCCGTCGCCTTCAGGTGATCGATCAGGCGACCGAAGTGCTGATCCGTGTACGCGATCTCTCCGTCGTACAGCGCCTCGCGGTCCGTCCCGAACTCGATGCCGGCATGCGGCTCGTACGCGTAGTGCGGATCGTAGTAGTGCACCCACAAGAACCATCGCTCGGCGGCGTGGCGATCCACGAACGCGATCGCCTTGTCGGTCTGCTCCTTCGACGACGAGCCCTTCGTCTGCTCGGGGCCGGCGCCGGCCACGCCCTGGTGCAGGCGTGCGTTCTCGTTGTCGTACTCGGTGATGCCCTGGTCCATGTGCCGGGTGCGATCGAAGTACCAGTAGTTCGTGATGGCGCCCGTCGCGGTGAACCCGAGGGGCTGCAGCGCCTCGGCGATCGTCGTCGCCGACTGCGCGATCCCGGGCCAGCCCTGGACGCTGGTGTCGTACTCGACGTCGAGCGGCAAGCGGCCCGTGAGGATGGCGGGGATCGAGTACCGCGTCGACGGGGCATGGGCCCAGCCGTGCTCGAACAGCGCCCCTTGCGCGGCGACCTCGTCGAGGCGCGGCGTCGTCTTGCGGCCGTAGCCATACGCACTCACGTGATCGGCGCGGATCGTGTCGATGGTGACGAACAGGATGCGGAAGTCCGGGGGCACGCTCGCGGGCACGGCGGCGAACGCGGGATCCACCAGCGGCGTGCGTGGATCCGGATCACCGCCGACGCAGTTCTGATCGATACCATCAGCGGGGAGCTCGATCGCGCCGGGGTGGATGCTCGCATCGCCGTCGTCGCAATCGCCACCACCGAGGAAGCGCGCGTACCCGTCGCGGTCCCAGTCCCCGAGCTTGCGGAGCGTGCGCGCGAGCGGGCCCCCGAGCCCGGTGTAGCTCCCGCTCGCCTTCACGACGCTCGCACTGCCGCCGAGCAGCAGCACGAGCCCGAACAGCACCACGGGCACGCCCGCCCACGCGGCACGATGCGGCCACGGTGCGAGTCGCGCGAGTCGATCCACGCCTCGATACGCCACGCGCAGGAGCGGCACCGCGAGCACGAGCGCCAGCGCCAGCATGATCGGCCCGCGCAAGGGCAGCACGCGCGCCGTCTCCCAGTCCGCGATCGCCCAGGCCACCGCGCCGAGCACCACGTACAGCGCCGACAGCCCGAGCGGGGCGAGTGGCGCCGACAGCGGCTTCCCGAGCCCCGGGTACTTCCCGACGAGCGCACGGAGTCCGAGCTCCACCGGCCGCGCCGCCAGCGCGATGATTGGCACCACCGCGCCGAGCGCGCCCACCGTCGCCGCCATGGCCACGATGACGACCAGCCGCGGCACCTTGCGCGCCGCGAGGTAGGGCAGGGCGAGCCGATAGGTCAGGTAGAGGACGAGCGCGACGAGCGGCAACGCGACGACGGCCACCGACAGTCCCACGAGCACGTCGCGCGGGTCCTTCGCGCGCCGGATCACATGCTCCTTGTGCGCGAAGCGAACGAGGTCACCCAGCCGGCTCACCCGTGACAGCGCCAGGACCGCCCCCGCCACCACGAGCCCGGCGAGCACGCCGGCGAGGGCGTGCAGCACGCCGCTGAACAGCACGAACCGTAGCCGGGTGAGCACCCCGGGGACGAACTGCGCGGCGCCGAACCACGACCGCAGGGCATCGATCAGCCCGACGACCAGTCCGGCCCCAGCCCCTGCCAGGACGCCCGCCCCGAGCACGTGCGCGGCCTTTCGGCGAGCGGGAGCCAACACAGCCCGCGCACCTTACCAGCCCGCAGCAGGCGATGTAGGGTCCGGCTGACGATGACGGCGGCTCGCATGCGCTGGGTCCTGCTTGGCCTTGCCGGGGTCGTGCTCGTCGTGCATTCGCTGCAGTACAGCTTCGTCACGGACGACGCCTACATCTCGTTCGTCTACTCGCGGAACTTCGCCGAACACAACGAGCTGTCCTTCAACCTGGGCGACCCCGTCGAGGGCTACACGAGCTTCCTCTGGACGTTCCTCCTCGGTCTCCTCATGAAGGTCGGCCTGCCGCCCGAGGGCACGTCGCTCGTGCTGGCCACGGCCTGCTCGCTCGGGACGCTCTACCTCTCCGTCCGCATCATGGACCGCATGCTCGGGCGCGAGTCGCCGTGGTCCGCGGTGCCGGCCCTGATCCTCGCCGCGTCGTCGGGATTCGCGTGCTGGACCTCCGGCGGCCTCGAGACGCAGCTGTTCGTCCTCACCACAACGGGGGCCCTCGAGGCGACCATCGCCAGCGTCGACCGCCCGCAGGCCCTCCGGCGCGCGGCCATCCTCGCCGCGCTCGGCGCCATGACCCGCCCCGAGGGCATCCTCGTGTTCGGGGTCCTCGGCGGCACGCGCATCGTTCACGTCATCCTGGATTACCGCGTCAACAAGCGGCCCATCACGCAGCTCTTCCGCGAGGAGCTGATCGCGATCGGCATCTTCCTCGCGCTGTGGGGCCCGTGGTTCCTCTGGCGCAGCTGGTACTACGGTTACTGGGCGCCCAACACGTACTACGTGAAGGCCACGGGCAAGTGGCTCAACCCGAAGCACGCCGGCGAGATGACCGACAATGGCTTCTATTACATCGGCGTCTGGTTGAAGCAGACCAAGCTCCGCTGGGCCTTGCCCCTCGTGCTCGCGGGCCTCGTCGCGATCCGGCCGCGCACGCCCCGCTTCACCGGTGCACTTGCCTGCGGCCTCCTCGCCCTCGTCTACATTCCGTACACGATCAGCGTCGGGGGCGACTTCATGGGCCTCCACCGCTTCATCATGCCGCTCTTCGTCGCGGCGGCGCTCCTGATCGTCCTCGGCGTCGAGCGCCTCGTCATGCTCGTCCCCGCGCGCGCGCGCCTCGGAGCCTGGCTCGGCCCGGCCGTGATCCTCGGCGGCCTCTACGTCTACTCGCAGGTCCAGCTCACCCGCCGCTCGCTCGATCCGAAGAACCTCGCCCCCGATCACGGCATCGATACGCCGGCCTTCCTCATCGTCTACACCGACGACCGCGGGGCCATCGGCAAGGCGATGGTGGATTGCTTCCGCCCCGACGACTTCTCCATCGTCGGTGGGGCCGGGGCCCAGCCGTACTACGGGCGCATGCGCGCCATCGACGTCTTCGGCCTCGTCTCCCAGAAGATCGCCCACGACGAGCCGCGGGTTCGTCCGCGCGCCGGACATACGAAGTTCGCCAGCGAACGGGTCCTCGAGAGCTACAACCCGACGTTCATCTTCTCCTGCTACCAGATCCACGCGAAGCCCGACCAGCCCACCCTCGGGTGCGGCGGCTACTGGCGGGCGCGTGGCTACGAGCAGGTCACGATGCACGTCCCCGGCATGACCCAGCAGGGCGAGTACTACACGTTCCTCGCGAAGAAGGACCGCGCCTTCACCTGCCCCGGACGCGTGAAGTGAGCGCGGACGAACCCGCCGACGAGCCCGAGCCCGCTCTGGCCCCGGCAGACCAACGCGCGAACGAGCCGACGGATCGACGCGCGATCGAGCCGGTGAACGAACCACCGCCGCGGGCGTCCTCGGTCGAGCGAGCACCCACGAAGTTGCTCCGTGCTTGGCCGGTGATCGCGCTCGCGCTCGTGGTCGCGATCTTCGCGCTCCGCGCATGCGTGCACACCGATCCGATCGACAACCTCACGCGGGTCGCAAACGACGCCGCCGATCCGAAGGGCACGGTCGCGTACCAAGGGTCCGTCTTCATCGCCCGCGGTGGTCCTGTCATCATTGGCTTCCAGAGCGATGCGCCCGCGCGCCTGACCTTCGCGGGCAAGGAGATCCGCGGCAAGGGGGTCGTGAAGGAGCGCATCGTGGTGCTGCACGGACCGGCCGCGCTCCGGTTTGCCGCTCCGCCCGGGGCGCGCCTCGTGTGGTCCCCCGTCGGCCGCCGTGGCGACCCCGAGTACCTCCCCGCGGCCTCGCTCTCACCCGCGCCGCCCGAGAGCGCGACCTTTGACGCCCCCGGCACGACGCGCTCCGACGGCCTCTTCATGCTGATGCTCGTGGCCGTCGCCGTGGCCAGCGCATGCATGCTCTGTCGCGATCGCCTCGCCCGCGTTCCGCGCCGCACCTGGATCGCGATGGGCACGGTGCTCGTCGGAGCGCTCCTCGTCCGCTGGATCGGCCTCGACGACGCCGGCCAGACCTGGGACGAGGACGTGAACTGGGCCGCCGGCAAGAACTACGTCTCGAACCTCCTCGCCCTCGATTTTCGCGCGACGAGCTGGCAGTGGAACTTCGAGCATCCGCCCGTCATGAAGTTCCTCGCCGGCATCGGCGGCCACCTGCAGGACGGCTTCACCGCGGCGCGGGCCTTCTCCTCGCTGTGGGTCGCTCTCGGCTGCGCGCTGCTGGTCCCGATCGGCGCGCGCCTCTACTCGCTGCGCGCGGGCGCCATCGCCGGTGGCATCGCCGCCGTCCTTCCTCCGCTCGTCGCGCACGCCCGCGTCATCGGCCACGAATCACCGACCGTGCTCTGGTGGACGCTCGGCATCCTCCTCGCGCTCACCGTCCACGACGGCCCGGTGCATCGCAAGCAGCTCGTAGCGCGCCTCGCGGGCGTGGGCGTCGTCGTGGGCATCGCCGTCGCCTCGCGCTTCGTGAACGGCCTGCTGGGGCCGCTCTGCGCCCTCATCGTCGTCGTGCAGGCGCCGAAGGAGGGGCGGCGGGCGACCCTCGGCTGGGGCGCCCTCGTGATGCCCCTCGCCGCGGTCGCCACCGTCTACGTGCTCTGGCCCCGCCTCTGGGCCCATCCGATCGCCGCCCTCCAGGCGTCGCTCGCGAAGCTCGACACGCTGCACTCGCCCGAGCCGTTCCTCGGCGCCCTCACGAACCAGCCCGGCCCGCACTACTTCCTCGTCTACCTCGCCGCCACGCTTCCCGTCGGCGTCGCGCTTGCCGTCATCGCCTTCGCCGTGCGCGCCGCGCTCGAACGCAAACGCGCCGCGCTCCTCGTAGGGGCCTGCTTCCTCTTCCCCCTCGTCATCATGGCGTCGCCGGTACGCCAGGATGGCCTGCGCTACGTCATGCCATGCGTGGTGGCCCTCGCGCTCGCCGGCGGGGGCGGCGCGGATTTCATCGCCACGCGGCTGTCGCGCTGGGTACTCGCGCCGCTCGCGCTCTACCTGCTCGTCGTGGTGATCCGCACGCACCCCTACCACCTCGACTACTTCAACGAGCTCACCGGTGGCGCCGCCGCCGTCACGCGCGCCAAGTCCTTCGAGACCGCGTGGTGGGGCGAGGGCCTGCCGCCCGCGCTCGCCTATGTGAACGAGCACGCCGCTCCGCGCGCGAAGGTCCAGCGCTGTATCGAGCCGTCACACCTCGCGTGGTTCCGCGAGGACCTCTGGGATCCACCCACGAAACCCGACTGGGTCGTCGTCTACGCCCCCCACAAGCAGCCGTGTTCGATCCCCAAGGACCTCCACGTGGTCTTCGAGGAGGTGCATCACGGCCTCGTCTACGCGCGCGTCTACGGCCGCTGATCGGCCGCAGACTCAGTCAGCGGGCTCGAAGCCGCTGGGCGGCGAGGCGTTGCTGGGCGCGATGCCGAAGTTGTCGCGACGGGCGATGTTGGTCGCGTCGAGGCGCCGTGGTCCTCGGGGCGCGGCCGGCATGGGAGCGGGTGATTGGTGCACCCGCGGCGGGCCCGCGGTCGGCGCCGGGATGGGCTGCGTCGTCTCCGGGTCCGGCCGCGGCAAGGGCTCGATGAACGGCTGCATGTGCCGTGGCAGGGTGTAGCGCTCGCTCTCGGGCGTTTCGGTCGCCGCCTCGAAGCCCTGGGCCGGCGCAGGGCGTCCCAGATCGATGCGCGGTACCGCGAAGTTGTCGCGCCGCGCGATGTTCGTCGCCTCGAGTCGCCGTACGGGAGGCTGCGGGGCCGGCGCACGAGGGCGCGGTGCGACGGGAGCCTCGGCGTAATGCCCGAACGCCTCCGTGGCAGCGGCCGGCGAGCCGCCGCCGGGTCCGTAGGGCAGGGGAGGGCGCTGCGCGGGGAGCGTGGTCTCGACCGGCGCGGCCGGGGCGGGCGGGCCAAAGACTTCTCCGCCGCCAACGAGATGGAGCGGTCGCTCGGTGTCCGCCATGGCTCTGATGATACGTCGGGGGAGCGGAGATTATTTCTGTTTCGTGCCCGTGACGTTCCAGGACTGCGAGCACAGGGCTTTGCCCTTGGTGCTGTACTCCGCGACCATCACGAGCGAGACGGTGCCATCGGCGCCGACCTTGCCGGCGACGCTGAAGACGCCCTGCATGCCGTCGATCATCGTGTTGCCGGGCTTGCTCTTCGCGCTGAGCTTGCCGTTCTTCTGGGGGGTACCGACCATCAGCGGCGTGAGGTCGAGGTCGACGGTGATCGTCGCGCCCTTCGCCTTCACCTCCATCACGGTGGGCCGATAGGTCAGCTTCTGCGTCGTGCAGTTCGTGGAGACATCCTCGAACTTCACGTCGTACTTCCCGACCGTCGCGGTCTGGGCGTGCGCAGGCGCAGCACCGAGGGCAATCCCAAGGAGAACACCAAAGCTTGCCGTGGTCCGCATATGCCCTCTGAGACGCCCGTCACCGGCGCCACATTCAATGTAGCAAAATCACGGAGTTGTGGAGGCCGTCCGCGGCGGATCCCGGTAGACGTACATCGTCTTCATGGAGCGCACCTCGGCGTTCGTGCGGGCCACCACGGTGATCATGTTCGACCCGGGCCACAGCGGTAGGTCCGCGGTGATGCTCAGCTTCTTGCCGTCGGCGCCCGAACGGTTCGACTTGTAGAACACCTTGCGGCTGTCGATCTTGGCGTTGCGGTTCGAGACGAAGACGTAGACGTCCTCGACGTGGGTCTCGTCGGTGATGGTGGCCGAGAGCTTGTAGGTGTCGGCGGTCGTCTCGAGGCCCTTCGTGGAGAGCGCGATCGCCGGGGGCGTCGAGTTCCACTCGGAGGTGTAGGACGGCGAGCCGCTGCCACCCGAGGCGACGTTCTGCGTGGGGATGAAACCGATGGTGCCGGCCGTGTCGACCTTCACCTTGGAGTACGGGCCGAACGTGCCGAGGACAGGATAGGTCGCGCCTTTCACGGTGGTGCCGATCACGCCGGCGTCATCCGCCGCGCCGCTACGGATGGTGGCGGCCGACTTCGCGGTGACGGTGCCGCTGCCCTTCGATCCGGCGACGGCGGGCCGCCTCTTGAAGACGAGCTTGTCGGTGGTCTGTGCGTCGAGCTGCGCATCGTAGGCCGTGAGCTCGAGCGAGAGCTCGTCCTTGTCGAAGCCACTGCGCGTGGCGACCGGGAACTCGATCTCCTTGACCTGACCGGGCGCCAGCGGTGCGTCCTTCAGCTCGATGCGCGACTTCGAGAGCTCGACGTTATCGCCGCTCGCGTTGCGGAGCATGATGGTGGCCGCGCGCGTCGCCCCGTCGCCGGTGTTCTTCAGCTGCACGCGCAGGCGGTACTTCTCGCCGGCCTGCACGAGGCCATCGCCATTGCCTTCATCGATGAGCTGGTACGCGTAGGCGAACACGGGGCGCGGCTGGGCCTCGACGAGCACCTCGGCCGGCGTGACGCGCGACGGGGCGTTGCGAGCCTCGCGCACCTCGACCGAGAGCCGGTTCATGCGGTCGTAGGCGTCGTCCGGCACCTTCAGCTTGGCGGTGAACGTCTTGGTCTCGCCGGGGCCGACCTTGCCCACGGGCAGCTCGGTGTCGTCGAACACGCCGTCGTCCGCGCGGACCCGCGCGAGCACGCGGTAGGCCGCGGCCGCGCCCACGTTCTTCACCGTCGCCGTCACGCTGATCTCCTGGCCGGCCTTGACCGCGCCCGCGGGGGACGTCGCGAGGCTGACCTCGAGACTCGCGGCCCCTGTCGTGCCCGCGACCGGCGCGGCCCAGTCGACGCCGAGCTTGCCGAGCTCGGTGACGAGCTTCGTCTCCTCGTCGGCGCGGACCTTCGCGATCACCTTGTTGGCGGCGGCGACGAGCTTCGGGCGGCTTCCGCCGGAGACCGACGAGAGGATGTTCTGAGCGAGGCGGATCTCGAAGTCCTCGACGATATCGTCCTCGGGCTCCTCGTCATCGGAGGGCTTCGCCACCGGCGTGACCGTGCCGCCGGCCTCGGGCGCCTTGCGCTCGACGAGGAACGGGACCTCGTACGACGGCTTGTCGGTGTCCTTCGCGTACGACGACAGGATGGTCGAGTCGAGATCCTTCTCGCCGTAGATGCGCGACGGAGAGAGCAGGCGGACCCAGTCGTCCGCCGTCGCGTTCTGCGCCGGGACGTACATGCGCTGGAGCGAGATGTCGGGGACGATGCCGAGGTTCTGGATCGAGCGATCACCCGGCGTGAGGTACTGCGCGATCGTCAGCTTGAGCTTGCTCTTGTCCTCGTTGTCGTAGAGCTCCTGGACGGTGCCCTTGCCGAACGTGCGCGTGCCGATCACGACGGCGCGGTCGAGGTTCTTCAGCGCGCCCGCGACGATCTCCGAGGCGGAGGCCGAGCCACTGTTCACGAGGAGGACGAGCGGCGAGGTGGTGTCACCGAAGCCTGCCTCCGCGCGGCGGGCCTCGCGATCACGCCCCGACACCGTCGTGACGACGGTGCCATTGTCGACGAAGAGATCGCTGAGCTGGACGGCTTCCTCGAGAAGGCCACCGGGGTTGCCGCGCAGATCGAGGACCCACGTCGACGCGCCACGCGCGGACATGTCCTTCATGGCCTGGGCGACGTCGTGTGCGATGCCCTTCGAGAACTGCTTCACCTTGATGTAGCCGACGCCCTTGTCGAAGAGCTTGCTCTCGACCTGCGCGACCTTGATCGACTCGCGGATGAGGTCGAACTTGCGGGCCGTCGTCTCGCCCTTGCGCATGACCCAGAGCGTCACGGGCGTCTTTGGCTCGCCGCGCATGCGGTCGACCGACTCCGTCGACGTGAGGTTCTCCGTCGGCTCGGTGTTGATCTTGATGATGTGATCGCCGGCCTTGATGCCGGCACGCGACGCCGGCGTGTCCTTCATCGGCTTCACGACGGTCAGCTTGCCGTCGATCATCTTGATGACGATGCCGAGGCCGCCGAACTTGCCGCTCGTCGACTCGTCCATGTCACGCGCCGCCTCGGGATCCATCAGGGTCGAGTGCGGATCGAGCGTCGAGAGCATGCCGTTCACGGCCGCGTACTCGATCTTCGCGAGGTCGGCCGTCGGGTTCATGTTGGTCTCGATGAAGCGGAAGATCTTCTTCAGCTTCGCGACCATTCGCCACGGCGAGTCCACATCGTCCGTCGCGAACGTCTCGGGCTTGTCGTTGACCGTGACCTTGAGCGAGCTCATCGCCACGTCGGGCTCGACGAGCACCTCGGGGATGTTGAGCTGCACGGAGTCGAGGGCCGCGTAGAGCATCTTCTTCGGATCCACGCGCGCCGGGTCGACGTAGCGATCCTTGATGCGGACCATCGTCATGTTGAAGATCTTCAACGCCGACAGGTCGTGCCGAGGATTCGCCGCCGCCCCTGGAGCTGCCCGCACGACGGGGGTCGTCAGCTCGAAGGTCACGAGACCCTCGGGCGTGCGGCGGACCACCGTCAACATGAGAGCAAGAGCACCTGCGCCCGCCACGAGGGCCAGGTTGGACCGGCTTCGCATATCGAAAGAGTATAGGTCGACGTGCACCGAGCGCACGTGCTCTTTCGCTCGGCAAGGCACTTTCGCGCGAGCTGCGAACGCGTCGCAGTGCGACATCCCAGCCTGGTCGCATGTAGTACAGTCCTCGACGGCAAATGGCGAAGTCGAAGGCCAAGCGACCCGCGAAGGGGCAGGTGATCGACGTAGGAGAAGCGCCTGCGAAGGAGGCCCAGGACGAGGAGTCCGAGGAACCCTCCGAGGACGATCCCGCGGTCGACGAAGGCGTCGATACGGACATCGCCGCGGGCGCGATCGATGTCGCCAGCGAGGAGTCGGGTGAGGTCGAGCTGGTCGATGTCGACGAGTCCGAGGTCCCGGCCCCCCGGGGGACGGGCTCCCTCGCCAAGCGCGACCCGATGGGCGCCTACATGCGTGAGGCTCGGCGCTATCCGCTCCTCACACCGGACGAGGAGAAGGAGCTGGCCGTCCGCCTCGTGGAGCACGGCGACACCGCCGCCGCCCGGCGCCTCATCGAGGCCAACCTGCGCCTCGTGGTGAAGATCGCCTACGAATACCGCCGCGCGCACCGCAACCTCCTCGACCTCGTGCAGGAGGGCAACATCGGCCTCATCCAGGCGGTCGGGAAGTTCGACCCGTACCGCGGCGTGAAGCTCTCGAGCTACGCGGCCTTCTGGATCCGCGCCTACATGCTCAAGTTCATCTTGAACAACTGGCGCCTGGTGAAGATCGGCACCACGCAGGCGCAGCGCAAGCTGTTCTTCAATCTCCGCAAGGAGCGCGAGAAGCTCGAGCAGCTCGGGTACGCGCCCACGAGCGCGCTGCTCGCCGAGAAGCTCGACGTCTCCGAGCGCGAGGTCATCGAGATGGAGCGGCGCCTCGCCGCGCCCGAGGCCTCGCTCGACGCGCCACTCGGTTCAGACGGTGACGAGGGCGTCCGCACGCGCATGGACTACCTGCCGAGCGAAGATCTGCAGCCGGATCGCGCCGTCGCGAACAGTCAGTCGAGCTCGCTCCTCAAGGACAAGCTCGAGGAGTTTGCCAGCGGCCTCCAGGGCCGCGAGCAGACGATCTTCCGCGAGCGCTGGCTCACCGAGGAGCCGCTGACGCTGCAGGAGCTCGGCGACCGCTACAACATCTCCCGCGAGCGCGCCCGCCAGCTCGAGAAGCGCATGCTCGATCGCCTGAAGAAGTTCCTCGAGGCCGAGCTCGGCACCGATGTCGATATCGCCGCGATGATCCGAGAATGAGCTCGCCGGGCACGCTGTTCGTCGTGGGCACGCCGATCGGGAATCTCGAAGATCTCTCGTTGCGGGCGGCGCGCGTGCTGCGCGAAGCCGACGTCGTGGCCGCCGAGGACACGCGCAGCGCCAAGACGCTCTTGTCCCACGTCGATGCCCTGGGACCGACGAACGCGTCCCGGCGGCTCATCTCGTACTTCGAGGGCAACGAGGCCGGCCGCGCCGCGGAGCTCGTTGCCGCCTTGCAGAACGGCTCGAAGGTCGCCTTGATCAGCGAAGCGGGCATGCCCGGCGTGAGCGACCCCGGGACCCGCGCCATCGCGGCGGTCATCGAGGCCGGCGTGAAGGTCGAGGTCATCCCCGGCCCGTCGGCGGCCCTCGCGGCCCTGGTCGGCTCGGGCCTGCCCTCGACCCGCTTCCTCTTCCTCGGCTTCCCCCCGCGCGAATCGGGCGCCCGCCGCGAGCTGTTCGGCACCCTCCGCGACGACGTGGCGACCCTCATCCTCTACGAGGCCCCCGATCGGGTCGGCGCGACCCTCGATGACCTGGCGGCCGCCCTCGGTGCGAGTCGCCGCGCGAGCCTCGGCCGCGAATTGACCAAGCTCTACGAGGAGCACGTCCGCGGCCCCCTCGGCGAGCTGGCGGCGAAGTACCGCGACACCGCTCCGCGCGGCGAATGCACCCTCGTCGTCGAAGGCGGCACCGGCTCCGCGCCCGAGATCGACATCGAGAGTGAATTGCGCCGGCTGCTGGCGACGGGCCTCGGCCCGAAGGATGCCGCGCAGCGCCTCGTGGTCGTCACCGGCAAGCCGCGGCGCGTCCTCTACCAGCTCGCGCTCTCCCTCGCCCGGGAGAAAGGTGGCGGCGATGTCGACTGAGCCGATCCTCATGCGGGACGGCCTGCCCGAGCTCGCCGTCGAGAAGCGCACCCTGCCGTGTGGTCTGAATGTCGTGCTCCATCGCGATCATTCGGTTCCCCAGGTGGCCGTGAGCGTCTGGTACCGGGTCGGCAGCTCCGACGATCGCCCCGACCGCACTGGCTTCGCGCACCTCTTCGAGCACCTCTTCAAGCTCCCGCCCGAGCGCCTCGGCGGCTTCCATCACTACGACGTCCTGAAGCGTGCCGGCGCGACGGACACCAACGCCTCGACGGGCAGCGACCGCACCGCCTACCACGAGGTCGTCCCGACCCATCAACTCTCCCTCGCCCTCTGGATGGAGTCCGGCCGCATGGGCTACTTCGCCCACAGCTTCGACGAGCAACGCTTGGTGCTCCAACAGTCTGTCGTGCGCAACGAGCGCCGGCAGCGCTACGAAGACGTCCCCTACGGCCCCGAGCGCTTCGCCCTGGCCGCGGCCCTCTACCCCGAGGGCCACCCCGCGCGTTACCTCACCATCGGTCGCCACGAGGACATCCAGGCCGCCACCGTCGACGATGTCCTCGCTTACTACCGCACCTGGTACGTCCCCGCGAACGCGACCCTCGTCCTCGCCGGCGACCTCCCCGACGATCTCGATGCCCTCCTCGACCAGCACTTCGGCGGCTTCCCCACCTCCACGCGCCCCGTCCGCCCCACGCCCGCCACCCCGCCGTCCGCGCCCCACCGCGAGCAACTCTCCGACCGCTTCGCCGTGCTGCGCCGCGTCCATCGCGCCTGGCGCGGGCCCGCCGCCTACGCCGCCGATGAAGCCGAGCTCGACGTGCTCGTGGCCGGCTGGGGCGCGGTGGGCACCGGCGCCCTCTGGCGTCGCCTCGTCTACGAGACCCAGCTCGCCCAGCGCGTCGAGGCCTACACCACCAACACGCGCCTGGGCGGCGAGGTCCACGTCAGCGTCGACCTGAGATCGGGCAGCGACCCCGCCGCCGTCCGCGCCATCCTCGACGACGAGTGCACGAAGGGCATCGACGCCGCGGCCGTCGAACGCGCCGTCACCCGCCGCGAGGCCCGCACCCTCTGGTCCCTGACCTCGCTCGCCCGCCGCTCCTCCACCCTCCAGCGCGCGGCCCTCTACGAGACCGACGGCCTCGCCGGCGATCTCGCCCGCTATCGCAACGTCACGGTCGCCTCCGTCGGCCGCGCCCTCGCGACCTGGGTGAACCCCGCACACACGATCGAGATCGAAACAGTCCCCGAGGGGGTCAAATCCCTGGCGTCGGCTGCTTCGTGATCGTCAGGACCTTCGAGATCTCGGAGGTCGTCTTCAACTCGTTCTTGTCGTCGAGCCAGACGACCTCGAAGTCGGTCAGCTTCTGTTTCTTGATGAGCGCGAGGGACTTCTCGGGGCCGAGGATGAAGAGGACCTTCGACCACGCGTCGGCGGTGAAGGCGTCCTTCGCGCGGACGGTGACGCTGCGCGAAGCGCGGGCGGGCTGACCGGTGCGCGGGTCGAGGATGTGGTGGTAGCGGATGCCGTCCTTGACGAAGCCGCGCTCGTAGTCGCCGGAGGTGGAGAAGGAGTGGTTCTCGACGGGGGCGGTGGCGAAGAAGGTGCCGGGCTGGCCGCGCGGATCGCGGATGGCGACGGTCCAAGGGGTCGCGCCCTTCTTGCCGGCGATGTACATGTCGCCGCCCGCCTGCACCATGAAGTCGGTGAAGCCCTGGTCGTAGAGGAGCTGGACGGCCTTGTCGACGGCGTAGCCCTTGGCGATGCCACCGAGGGTGATGGCCATGCCGGGCTTCTTCAGGAAGACGGTGCGCTTCTTCTTGTTGAGGACCACGTTCCTGTAGCCGATCAGCGCGAGGCGCTTCTTCACCTCGGCCTGGTCAGGGAGGGTCTGGTCCATGTCCTGGTCGAACTTCCAGAGGCCCTGGAAGGCGCCGACGGTGATGTCGAAGATGCCGCGGGTGCGCTTGGCGACGTCCATGGCGCGCTCGATGACGGCGTAGGTCTCGGTGCCGACGGCGACGGGGGCCTTGCCGGCGGCGGCGTTGATCTTCGAGACCTCCGAGTCGGGGGTCCAGGTCGTCATCATCGCGTCGATGCGCTTCATCTCGACGAAGACGGCGTCGGCGGCCTTGGCGGCCTTGAGCTCGTCGTCGGTCCAGAAGAAGACGGAGATGACCGTCCCCATCGCATTGCCGTGATACTCGAGCTTGCGGTCGGAGTCGCGCGGGGCCTCGGCGAGGGCCGGGCGCGCCAGCAGCAGAGCGAACGCCGCGACGGCGGCCGCCGCGAGGCTACGCATTTACACCACCCAGTGAACGACGCGGAGCACGATGAGAATCGCGCCCACGGCCAGCGAGACGAGCACGCCCGTCACCGCCATCGCGAGGGGACCCTGGGTCTCCTGCTGGATGCCCTTCCACATGCCGAAGCACGCGGGAATGGCGCCCGACGCCGCGACGATGCCGCCCAGGATCGACCCGTGGGTGATACCGCCGAGCACCGCGATCAGGACACCGACGGCCACGAGCCCGAAGGTCACCATCACCGGCGTGTTGCTATCCGTCCCTGCCATACCGCTCACGGTAGCACGGCGCTCTCGGCGGAGCCGATCTAACTCTCTGAGTACATGCGGATGTTGTCCCGCATCACGTCATCGGTGAGCGAGGTCTGCACGGGCTCGAGGAGGCAGTCGCTGAGGACCAGGAGCATGTTCTCGACGCTCTTCTCGGCGACGATCTTCGCGAGGAGGGTCTTGGCTTCGCGCGACTCGTCACCGGCGAGCAACTCCCTGACCTGCGCCACCGACAGATCACCCTGGAAGTCGATCATCAGGTTTTTGCGGAGGTACTCGATAAGGCGCTGCACGCGAACGGAGATACATGACCGTGCCGCACGATTCAAGACGAGGACCCCGCCTCCCGCCGAGCTAACCGGGCTTGCGTGACCGGCCTTCGTAGCCGACCATTGCCCCCATGCCGCGCGTCCTGATCACCGGCTTCTGCGCGGTCCCAGGGCCGCGCCGGGCCGGGGTTCAGCTCCGGCATGTGATCAGGGCGCTCACGCCGCTTCACAACGTCGACCTGCTCGTGCAGCGGGAGGGCGAGCAGGCATACGTCGAACGGCAGGGCTCGGTCCGGGTCCTGCGCGTGCCGATGAACGAGGCCGACACGCGCTCGCAGGTGCAGTCGTTCCAGCGCGCCTTGAAGCGCCAGCTCGAGGGGGCCGACTACGACGTCGTGCACTGCCGCGACCCGTGGAGCTGCATCCCGGTGCTCGAGGCGCGGTCGCGCCACAACTTCGCGGTCATCTACGACCTCGCGCGGTCTCCGCTCGGAGAGACGTCGTTCGATATCGAGCTCGACTCGCAGTACGCGCGCGATGAGGACATCTGCTTGACCGAGGCGGACCTCGTGCTGGCCCCGACCCAGGCGGCGGTCAACGCGCTGAAGAAGCTCGGTGATCGCGTGATGCTCTCCCCGCCGGGTGTCGACGTCGATCGCTTCGACTGGGAAGAGCACACGAAGAGTGGCGCACCCCGCATCGTCTATGCGGGATCCATCGATCCGGGGCGCGGGGTGCGCGTGCTCGTCCGCGCGATGGCGGCGATCGCCAAGGAGTCCGATGCCCGGCTCGTGATGGCGGGGACGATGGCGCCGAAGTTCGAGGACACGCTGCGCGAGGGCATCCGCGAGCTCGGCCTCAACAGCCGCGTCGACATCCTCGAGCCCGTCGATCATGACCAGCTGCCCGCCCTCCTCGCGACCGCGTCGGTCTGCGTCGTGCCCGCGGCGGCCGACCTGACCCCGAACCCGATGGCCATCTTCCCGACGAAGGTCCTCGAGTACATGGCGTGCCGCCGGGCCATCGTGGCGCCGAAGCGCGAGACGATCGCGCAGGTCGTCACGGATGGCCGCGAGGCGCTGCTCTTCGAGCCGGGGGATCCGATCGACCTCGCTCGAAAAGTCCTGCGGCTCCTCGGCGAGCCCACGCTGCGCGATCGCGTGGCGCTGTCGGCGTACGAGCGCGTGCGGCGCGACTTCACCGCGAGCGCGGCCCGCCGGGCGCTGCGCAAGGCCTACGACTTCCTCGCCGCGCGCTTCGAGCTCGATGCCGCCAGCGCCGACGACGAGTCGCCGAAGGTCGAGATGCTCTCCGACGACGACTTCGAGGCGACGGTCTTCGAGGAGCAGCCCGCGCCGGCCGCCCCCGTCGACACGAACGTCAGCGGGCTGCACGGCGTCGACGACGACATCGAGGACGGCTCCGGGAGCGGCGAAGGCCTCGCGGCCCCGCCCGGCCCGGCGCGGGATGACACCGCCGAGCGCCAGCTGCCGCTGCCACCTGCGGCCGATGATTGGGTCGTCACCAACGTCGCGGCGGCCGTGGGCAAGCTCCGCGATGTCTCGGCGCCGACCGTGCACCGCGCCCGGGCCGCCACCGAGGACGACGATGACGAGGCGGTCTCGCACCCGAGCGTCAGCGACGGCATCCCGCGGGGGCGGCCCAGCTCGGAAGACGACGAGGACGAGCTCGACGACGAGGACCTCTCGCAAGAGCTGTCCGTCGCCGATGACGGCACGCCCGTCGAAGGCGTCGTCGCGCCGGCGCTCCTCGGCAGCTCGTTCGTCGCGGGCGAGATCGAGGTCCCGACGGCGACCCAGCCGCCGGGGCCGCCCCCGATGCGCCGTGACTCCCCTTCGATCGAGCTGACGTCGGCCAGCGCCATCATCGCGGGCACGATCACCGCGGATGTCGATGCTGACACCGGCTCGCACCGCCGCTGATCTGATACCGTCACGCATTCCCGTCGTCGCGCTGGTCAATCTCCTGTTCGGCCTGGGGTTCGCGCTCATCGCACGCGAACGGCTACGGGCGGACGGCCCGTTCGCGGCGCCCGCGTTTCATCTCGTGATCCTGCACGCGGCCGTGATCGTCGCGCCCATCGCGCTCTACTTCTACGCGGTCCATCCGGCCTGGGCGTGGATGTACTGGGTGAACCCGACGAAGGTGTCGGGGGTCGCCGTGCTGCCGCTGATGGTCGGGCATGCCGGCCTCGTGATCGGCGGCTGGTACGTCGGGGCCCTGCTGCTCCGCCGGGGCCTCCAGAGCGCCCTGCTCTACGCGGGCGGGGCGCTCGCCTTGATCCTGCTGGTGCTCGTCGTCGCGGGCATCCAGCGCCTCTCGACCGCGGCCGACTATCTCGGCTGGGAGCTCCGGAAGGGCACCTCGCTCCTGAGTGTCCAGCTCGGCTGGGCCTTCATGATCAGCCTGCTGGCGCTGTTCGGATCGGCGATCTATGTCGCGATCGAGCTGGGGCGCGATGGCCGGCGCGTGCGGTCTCGGTGATAAGGTGGCGCACGTGAGGTGGGCCGCTGCAGTCCTATGCCTGGCGCTCGGTGCCTGTGGCCCGGTGGGCTACGCGAACGAGGTCGCGCGCCGTGCCGCCACCGCCGTCGATGACGCCAGGGCGGTCGATGCCCCGAAGCACTCACCGTACTGGTGGACCCGCGCCACCCAGTACCTCGAGAAGGCACGCGAGACCGGCGCCCGGGCCGACTTCCAGGCCTCGAACCTCTACGGCAAGCTCGCCGCCGAGGCTGCCGAGAAGGCCGCCGCCGAGAGCCGCGCGAAGACGGGGGAGCCATGAGGGGCGCTGCGCTTCGATCGTGCGCCGCGACGCTGCTCCTGGCGCTGGCGGCGTGTGCCGGGTCGGGCCTGCGGGACCGCACGGCGGCGACAGAACGCGAGATCGCGAAGGCACGCGAGAACGGAGCGCTCACCTGCGCCCCCGTCGAGCTCGCGATGGCCGAGTCGCACAACCAGTTCGCGGCGCACGCTCTCGACGAGGGCAACTATCACGAGGCCAAGGACGAGATCGCGATTGCCGAGGAGAACGCCCGCCTCGCCGTCGAGAAGTCGCCCAAGGACAAGTGCACGACGAAGCCTGTCGTCGCGAAGACGGCCGAGGATACGGACAAGGACGGGCTGACCGACGATGTCGATCGCTGTCCGCGCGCTCCCGAGGACGTCGATAGCTTCGAGGACGAAGATGGCTGCCCCGAGGAGGACAACGACTCCGACGGCGTCAACGACCCCGAGGATGGCTGCCCGCTCGACCCCGAGGACCGCGATGCCTTCGAGGACACGGACGGCTGCCCGGAGCTCGACAACGACAAGGACGGGCTCTCCGATACGATCGACGCGTGCCCCAATGACCCCGAAGACCGGGATGGCTTCGAGGACGACGACGGCTGTCCCGACACGGACAACGACAAGGACGGCATCCCCGACTGGCCAGACCCGGTCGACCGCTGCCCGAACAAGCCCGGCGTGCCGCCCGATGGCTGCGAGAAGAAGTACGACCTCGTCGTCGTCACCGAGAACAAGATCGAGCTGAAGCAGACGGTCTTCTTCGACACCAACAAGGCGACCATCAAGAGCGTCTCGTTCCCCCTGCTCAATGACGTGGCCAAGGCCATGGTCGACTTCCCGACGGTGAAGGTCGATATCGAGGGCCACACCGATAGCCAGGGCTCCGACAAGAAGAACCTGAAGCTGTCCCAGAAGCGGGCCGAGTCCGTGAAGGCCTACCTGGTCAAGCGCGGGATCACCAAGGACCGTATGGTGCCGCGGGGTTACGGCGAGTCCGTGCCCATCGCCGACAACCGGACCGCCGATGGCCGGGCCCAGAACCGCCGGGTCGAGTTCGTGATCACTTCCCGGTAATTTCCCGGGAGCGCATTTGGTATAGCTCCCCCCATGGTTACTCGTTGGGGCCTGGCCATCGTCACCCTCGTGCTCGCACTGGGTGTCGCTACCCACCCGGCTCACGCCGGCGCGAAGGACGACATCGCCGCGAAGTCCAAAGAGGCGATGGAGAACTACGACCTCATGGATTACGGGGTCGCGAAGAAGCTGCTGAACCAGGCGATCGCGACCGCCAAGAAGGCCAAGCTCGACAAGGAGCCGACGACCGCGAAGCTGTATCTCCGCCTCGGCATCGTCGTGTTCGCCGACGGTGACCAGGACGGCGCCCGCGTCGCGTTTCTCTCGGCCGTCGAGATCGATCCGAAGATCCAGATCGAAGCCGCGTACAAGTCGCCCGAGCTCACGAAGCTCCTCGATCAGGCGCGCTCGGAGTTCACCTCTGGTGGTGACGAGCCCGTCGAGCCGGTGGTCCCGGATGGCCCCGATTGCGCGGGCGTGAAGGGCATCGAGCACACGATCCTCGACGCGGGCACCCGCGGTAAGTCGGTCGCGATCGAGCTCCTGCTCGGCGCCGACGTGAAGAGCCCGGCGAAGGTCGTCGTCGGCTTCCGCGCCGAAGGCGACGCCGAGTTCACCGAGCAGAAGCTGACCAAGGACGGCGACTGCAAGTACACGGGCTCGATCCCCGCGTCGGCGACCAAGGGCGAGATCCTCCACTACTACGTCGCGGCGCTGAACGGGAATGGCAAGCCGATCGTCGGCAAGGGCTCGTCCGGCTCCCCGAACATCGTCGAGCTCGCGATGGGCACCGGTGGCGAGCCGTCACCCGGTGACATCGAGGATCCGATCGGCTCAAGCCCCGAGCCCGTCAACACCGACAAGGTCGAGGTCTCCGGCGGCGTCGTGCGCGGCGGCAAGGCCCCCAAGGTCTATCTCGCCGTCGCGGGCGGAACCGGCTTTGGCTACGTGACCGGGCGGACCGAGGGTGGGAGCACCGTGCAGAACTGCTGCATCGGCAACAGCCTCGTCGTCATCACGCCGGAGCTCGGCTTCTACGTGAGCCCGAAGGTCTCCATCGGCATCGCCGGCCGCATCGGGCTTCCCATCGGGGCCAACACCGAGGGCCACGCGACGGCGGCGCCCGGCGGTCTCCTGCGCATTCGCTACGCGCTCGGCGCCGACGGCGAGGGCATCCGCGTGATGGGGCAGGTGGGGGCGGGCTTCATGCGCAACACCATCAAGCTCGACAACGGCACCAACGGCATGGACACGGACATCGTCGCGCAGGGCCCGCTGCTCATCGGTGCGGGCCTCGGCTACATGAAGCGGCTCGGCGGCCGGGTCGCCTTCCTCTTCGACTTCTCCGTGCTGGCAGGCATCGCCGTGACGGATCGCATCGGCATGTCGGTGTTGAACTCGGGTGTCGGGGCTGACGCATCCATTGGCTTCGCAGTGGGGTTCTAAATGACCATCGAAATCTCCGAGCCTGAATTCGACAAGATCGCTCGCGCCGAGCTGGTGGCCCTCGAGGACGCCCTCTCTGCCATCGACCCCGATGACATCGAGGTGTCCGTGTCCGACGGCGTCCTGCGCCTCGACCTCCGTGACGGCACCCGCATCGTCATCAACTCGCACCGCGCGGCGCGCCAGATCTGGATGGCCGCCGTGGCGAGCGCCTGGCACTTCGATCCTGCCGGCAGCACGTGGCGCGCGCCCAAGTCCGGCGAGGAGCTGCGGCCGACGCTGACGAAGATCGTGCGCGACCGCATCGGGCTCGAGCTGGCGCTGTCGTAAGCTAACGACATGGCCGAATCGCTCGTGTTGAGCGTCATCCGGGTCTGGGCCGCGATGGCCTGGGCCGATGGTGTGCTCGCCGAGGCGGAGGCCGCGGGCCTGCGCCGGCTGATCGACACCGCCGACCTGACGCCCGAGGAGCGCGAGGCAACGAGCCAGATGCTC
>JALHPV010000057.1 GCA_022842285.1 Kofleriaceae bacterium | reverse complement strand
CGACGATGACGACGATGACGACGATGACGACGATGACGACGATGACGACGATGACGACGATGACGACGATGACGACGGCGACGATGACGGCGACGGCGACGACGATGATGACGACGAGTCCGACGAAGCTGACGACGATGGCGACGAGAAGGCGCCCGGCTGGGATGCGATCGACCAGGTCCTGAAGCCGATCTATGGCGACCAGGAGCCGCAGCACTACGGCACCGTGCTGCCGTACAGCCTCGGCGGTCCCGACCCGATCCACGGCCTCTCGGCGTACGTCCGCACCGAGCCCGTCCCGCACTTCCACTTCGTGACCTACGGCTTCACCGACCTGTTCGTGAAGGAGACCGATGATCCCGACGAGAGCGGCTTCGGCTTCGAGCTGAGCTTCCGCCTGGCGCGTGCTCCCGACGAGCTGATCGCTCCGACCTGGGCGCTCAACTTCTTGCAGAACCTCGGCCGCTACGTGTTCGGCACGGGCAATCGCTTCGCGCCGGGCCACAAGATGGGCCTCAACGGGCCCATCGAGGTCGAGTCCGCGACGAAGATCACCGCGATCTGCTTCGCCGATGACCCGGAGCTCGGCGATATCCCGTCTCCGTTCGGGGCTGCCCGGTTCGTCCAGGTCGTCGGTATCACCGACGACGAATACAAGCTGATCCAGGAGTGGTCGACGACGGGGCTCACCGACATCCTGCGCGAGCAGAGCGAGCTTTTGGTCACTGACCTCGCGCGCGACAGCGTGCTCGCCGATCCGCAGATCGCGGCCAAGGTCGAGGAGCGCGTCACGAAGGAAGGCTCGCTCGAGGACCTGACGTTCGTTGGCGAGGTCGTCACGCGCGTCGACGACGGCCACCTGTACCTGGAGCTCGCTGCCCTCTACGCGCAGGCGCTACCGCGCGCCATGCGGGGACGCATGCGGCATGGCCGTACATTCGAGATGCGCGGGCGCGATCAATCCGTGCGGCTGGTGCCGGGCGCAGTGCCGAGCTACCAGCGCCAGGACGACGGCGTGCTCGTCATCGTGGTGACGCAGGAGCTGGCGCGCGAGATCGAGCAGAAGCTGCGCGACAGCCTCGCTGGCACGTACACCTTCGAGCAGTGGCCGGCGCTGACCATCGCGGTCACGCCGTCGATCATTCGCGATCAGGAGGGTAAGCCGCTCGAGGTTCGCGGCGTCGACGATCCGGCCGAGGTCCAGCGCCTCCTCGCCGAGGCTCAGGCCACCTTCGAGACCGAGGGGCGAGCGGACGAGGACGACGCTGACGCCGACGAGGACGACGCCGACGCGGATGAAGACGACGCGGACGACGACGACGCGGACGACGACGACGATGACGACGATGATGACGATGATGACGACGATGACGACGATGACGACGACGACGACGACGACGACGACGACGACGACGACGACGACGACGCTGCCGACGAAGCGACCGGCGGGGGCGCCTCGCAACGCGTGATGGCGGAGGCGCTGATCGACGAGGGGAAGCTCGACGAGCTGGCCGCGCTCGCGCCGCTCCTCGAGGTCGACGTCGACACGCTATGTGAGCTCGCGTTCGCGGCGGCGCAGGCCGGCAGCGTGCCCGCGGCGCTCGCCATCTACGATCGCCTCTTCGAGCTACCGCTCCCCGACGCCGACGATGACGACGAGTCGCGGACGAACTACCTGCGCGCGCTCAACAACGCCTGTGTCCAGGCGCATGCGACGGGCAAGATCCACGAGGCGGTCCGCTACGCGCTCCTGGCGCAACCGGTGGCTCACGAGAACCCGTACATCTTCCACTCGGCGGCCTGCGCCTACGTCGCGGCCGGTGACCTCGAAGCGGCGCTCGAACAGGTGAAGCTCGCCTTCGAGCACGGCTACGAGCACCTCGACCGGATGGAGGCCGATCAGGACCTCGGCCCGCTCCTCGAGACCGAGGAGCTCAAGGCCCTGTTCCAGGCGTGGCGCGACAATCAGAACTGACCACCCTCAGATTTCCGAGCCCTGACGGCGGGTAAGTCGGCGAGAGTAAACACCTCTCGCGCTGGCGCGTCCCTTGCGGGATGATGGGCCATGCGGGGGATTTTCGTCGTTGGCCTTCTCGGTCTCAGCTTCGCCGCCTGTCAACTCGACACGACGCCGGACGACGACGGGGGGGACAGCCTCGACGACCTGGTCGATGGCGGCGACATCATCGGCGACGATAGCGGGGATGACGCGGACGCGACCGACGCGCCCTGCGAGGAGGACGAGCCGCTGCGGGCGGAGCTCCGGAACCCGGAGAACCTCACATGCGACGAGTTCACCGTCGGGAGCTGCACGCCCGGCGCCCCCATCCCGACGTGGGGAGTCTGCGAGAGCGAGTGCCAGGATCTGAACGAGGAGGCGTGCTCGACCACCAGCGCGTGCCGCGTCGTGAAGGACGCCGAATGTCTCATCCAGTTCGACTGCCTCACCGACTACATCGGTTGCTTCCCGACGGACATGGATGTCGACGACAGCATCGACTGCTGGACGGCGGATGCCATCCAGTGCTCGCGGAGCCCGAAGTGCAGCGCGGCCCACTCCACGGCGGGCGGCGGAGCGCGGCCCTTCGAGTTCTGCATCATCGAGGGCAAGTCGCCCGGCTTGTGCGACCTGCCCGTCGCCTGCGACCAGGCGCCGCCGAACTGTCCGCAGGGCACGACGCCGGGCGTGGCGAACAGCTGTTACACCGGGGCGTGCATCCCCGAGGACCTCTGCCAGGACTTCTAGTCGGGCCTACGGAGTCGCCGAACCCGAGCCGGAACCGGCAACAGGCGCGGGCAGCTTCAGGGCGTCGCTGACCGCCTTCTGCGTCGTGGCGATGGCCGCCTTGGCCTGCTCGTCGACGAGCGTCGCGAGCTGCTGCTCGAGGGTCTTGCTGACCTCGTCGTAGAGCGCGGCCGGCTTGTCCTTGAGATCGGCGATGTACTGCACGGCCGCGGTGACGAGCGTCTTGGCCTTGGCGCACGAGTCGACGATCTGCGGGCTGCCGCCCTTCAGGCGCGCGGCCGCGCAGACGATCGTGACCGTGTCCTCGACCTTGATGAGCTGATCCGTCAGGGGCGTGATGACGCGCGTGATCGTGCCCGCCACCTGCAAGGCGAGGGGCTCGAGCGACGTGCGGAGCTTCGTGCTGATCTCCGTGCGGAGGGCCTCGACCTTCGCGGACGCGCCCGAGGCCGTCATGACGCCGTCGAGGGTCGTCTTGATATCGCCGAGGGCGCCCGAGGCGCCGGCCAGGGAGATCTTGAGCTCCTTGATCTGCTTCACGGCAGTGTCGAGGGTCACGGCCGCGGCCTCGATCACCTCGAGCTGCGAGAACTGCGTCCGGTATTCCTTCCACTGGTCGAGGGAGGTGAGGGACGTGATCAGCGCCAGCGGATCCTCGAGGATGCTCACCTTGTCGAGGAGGGCGCTCAGGTCGTCGATGCGGGACTTCTGCTGCACCACGGCCTCGACGGCTTGCGGGGTCACGACGGCGACGCAGGCCCCGTCCTGGCCGACCGCGCTGCCCGCCGGGCAGGTGATGGGCTTCTCGGCGACGACGGCGCTCCCGGAGGCCGGGCCCGCGGTCGCGGAGCCATTGCCGCCGCTCTCGGACTGCTTGTTCCCGCAGCCGAACGAGAACGCACCCAGTACTGCAACCAACGCCAGCTTCCTGCGCATGCCGCGAAGGTAGTACGGTCACGCTCGCCGCGCATGCCGCTTGCCCTCGATCCAACCGCACCACCATCCGGCGGGGCTGATGGCAAGCGGACGCTTGCCATCGACCCGGAGCGCGACTTCACGATCGAGCTCGGTCTGGACGACCCCGACGATGCGGCGGCGGTCGCCGGCCACCTCGCGAAGCAGCTCCGCGTACCGGTCGATCAGCTGCCGCCCCTCGAGCTCCGCAAGCGATCGATCGATGCCCGCCGAGGACGCGTGCGGTTCCATCTCGTCGTCGGCGCGGTGTCCGAGGCCGCGCCCGAGCAGCCCCTGAAGGCGGTCAGCGGCGAGCCCGTCATCATCATCGGCGCCGGTCCGGCCGGGCTGTTCTGCGCCTTCGAGCTCGCCCGGGCCGGCGTGCGCGCGATCATCCTCGACCGCGGCAAGCACGTGCAGGCCCGGCGGCGCGACCTGAAGGGGCTCACGCAGCATGGCGTCGTCGATCCGGACAGCAACTACTGTTTCGGCGAGGGCGGCGCGGGCACGTACTCCGACGGCAAGCTCTACACGCGGGCCCACAAGCGCGGGGACGTGCGCGACGTCCTCGAGATCCTCGCGCACCACGGCGCGCCGGAGCAGATCCTCGTCGATGCGCGGCCCCACATCGGCTCGAACAAGCTGCCCAAGGTCATCACCGCGCTCCGCGAGGCCCTCGAAGCCGCCGGGAGCGAGGTGCGGTTCGGGGCCCGCGTCACGGAGATCGTGCGGCGCGATGGCAAGGCCGTGGGCATGCGCCTCGCCGATGGGGCCGAGTTGCTCGGACGCGCCGTCGTCGTCGCCACCGGGCACTCCGCCCGCGACGTGCACGCGTTCCTCGAAGCCGCGGGCGTGAAGCTCGAAGCGAAGCCGTTCGCGATGGGCGTCCGGATCGAGCATCCGCAGCCGCTGATCGATCAGATCCAGTATGGCCGCGCCGCCGGGCACGCAAAGCTGCCAGCCGCCCCCTACCGCCTCGCGTACACGCCCGACGATGGCCGCGGCGCCTTCTCGTTCTGCATGTGCCCGGGCGGCTGGATCGTCCCCGCGTCGACCGAGCCTGGCGCCCTCGTCGTGAACGGCATGAGCCTCTCGCGCCGCGACTCGCCGTACGCGAACTCGGGTCTCGTCGTCGCCGTCGAGCTCGCCGACCTCGACAAGCAAAACCTCGCCACGCCCCACGGCGGCATCACGCTCCAGCGCCGCCTCGAGGAAGCGGCCGCGCAGGCCGGCGGCGGCATGCTCGTCGCCCCCGCGCAGCGCGCCACTGACTTCGTTCGCATGAAGCCGTCCACGACCGTGCCGAAGACGTCGTACCAGCCTGGTCTGCACGCGACAGACCTCGCGGCCGTCCTCGATGCCACCGGCGTCCCGCTCGCCGCGCGCCTGCGCGAAGCGCTCCAGGCGTTCGAGCGCTCGATGCGCGGCTACCTCACCGAGGAGGCCGTCCTCGTCGGGGTGGAGTCCCGCACCAGCTCCCCCGTGCGCGTCCCGCGCGACAGCCAGTCGCTCCAGTCACCCGATCTCGTCGCGCTCTATCCCTGCGGCGAGGGCGCGGGCTTCGCGGGCGGCATCGTCTCGGCCGCGCTCGATGGCATGCGCGTCGCTCGCGTAATCAAGTCCGACATGTTTTCTGCGCAAGTTGCGCAATAAACATGTCGGACATGATTTTCAGAGCACGAAGCGAACGCCGAATGCGATCGACGCCGCGGGGGTGGCGGAGAGGTTGGCCTGCGCGAAGATCTTCAGCGCGGTGATGTTTGCCTGCACGCCGACGAGGCCTCGGAGCGCGGCCGGGCTCGCGTCACCTTCACCATCCGCGGCGAGGTTGACCGTGCCGAGTGATTGGCTCTGACCCTCGGCGACGAACTGACCCGAGAGGTCCGCATCGAGCGTGCTCTTGCCGACGCTGATGTCGGTGCCGACGCCGAAGTAGACGCTCATGAGGACGGCAATGCGGAACCCCGTCGTCGCCTCGAGCGGAATGGTCGTCGCGGTCGAGGTCAGATCGAAGTTACCGATCGAGCTCAGCACGAGGCTCGCGGTGTTGCCCGCGCCGACGATGTCGAGATCGGTCGGGATGCCGTTCGGCTTCGTGTTGAGGCTCCAGCGCGTGAACTCGATGCCGCTGGTGAGGTTCAGGCCCAGCCACTGGACGGCCTTGCTGCCGCCCTTCGTATCGGCGGCATCGATGATCCGGTACTGGATGTGCGCGCCGGCGCTGGTGATGTTGCCCTCGAGGTCGTCGGTCGAGCCGCTGCGGTAGAAGCCGTTGAGGTAGACGGACCACTTCGGCAGATCGAGCTTCTTGCCGTTGAAGCCGACCATCAAGGCGAGGTTGGCGGCGAGGCCGGCGGTGGGGCGACCGTCCTCGAAGACGTCATCGCTGCCCGCGGCCGCGACGTTGGCCGCGATGCCGGCCATGAAGCCCTCCGGCGTCGAGCCGTAGTCCACGCCGATGCCGCGTGCGGAGAAGGCGGTCGCATCGGTGAAGGACTGCAGAAACCCCTTCAGATCGGAGAGCTGGTAGGCCTCGTCGACCTGGTCGCGAACCTGGTCCTCCAGGTCCTGCGGGCTGATGCCGAGCTGGTTCGCGAACGCCTCGCCCTCGGGCGTGAGGTCTACCGTGACTGTTGCTTGAGCGTGGGCGACGCCTGCGGACGCGGCGAGGAGGGCTGCGACGAGTGCGATGCGGACCATTCACGCATCTTAATGACGTTCGCCTCGCCGGTCACGCGCCGGATGCCCTCGCGTACGCCCACGCGCGGTACCCACCCGAGGAGCTCGCGGGCTCGCTCGCTCTGGTAGCGGAGCTGGGCGAGGGCGGACCTGAGGCGGTACACGCCGATCGGGCTCTGCTTGCCGATGAGTCCGAGCGGGATCTCCGACAGACGACCCAGCGCGAACACGATGGCGCGCGGAATCGTGAGGACCGGTTTGCCACCTCCCGCGAGATCCAGCACGGCGCGCTGGTCGAGTCGCTGCGAATCGATGATCTGGATCACTTCGCCCCCGACGAGGTGCTTGTCGACTGCGGCCTGGATCGCATCGACCACGTCATCGATGTAGACGAGCGGCAGCTCGAGCTTGCCGTCACCGAGGATCAGCCAGCGGCCGCCGGCGTTGCGCGCGACGGCGCCGGTCACGAGGGGGATACCGCCACCGAAGATCTGGCCGGGGCGCAGGATCACCGCGGGCAGCCCCTGCTTGGCAGCCGCGATCACGAGCTGCTCTGCCTCCAGCTTCGCGCGGGTGTAGGCGCCCCGCTCGTCGGCGCGGGGCTCGGTCGCCACGGACTCGTCGACGTGGCCCTTGCCCGACATGCCGGCCCAATCGAACACCGACATCGACGAGATGTGGACGAGCTGCTTCACGCCGTGGGCCTTGCAGGCGTCGATCACGTTCTGGGTGCCGACAACGGTGCCACCCTTGTGCTCCGGCCAACCGCCCTTCATCGCGGCGCCGCAGTGGATGACGATCTGGGCACCCGCGACGGCGCGGTCGACGGCCTCGGGATCACCGAGGTTCCCCAGCGCGTACTCGATGTCCGGCTGCGGCCGCGTCGGGACCCGCCGCTGAAAGACGCGGACGCGGTGACCTTCGGCGCGCAGCTTCGCGATGACGGCCTTGCCGAGAGAGCCCGAGGCGCCGGTGACGAGGTACGGCACTTCCTGCGACAACCTGAAGCGAGCGAGGCTCGCCTCGTGGTCGGCATCGGCCTCGCGCGCGACGCGCTCGACCCAGTCGACGACGTTCGCCGCATCCTCGACGGTGACCGGCGGCGCATCGCCGGTCGCGAGCCGGGCGTAGAAGTCCCGCACGAGGTCGCGCAGGCCCTGGTACGCCTGGATCTGCTTGCGCACGAACTTCACGACGTTCACCGGGACATCGATCAGCGGCTGGATCGAATCCGTGACCGCGTTCAGCAACCGCTCTGCCGCCTTCGGCAGCGGCGTCGAAGCCCGCTTGCCATGGAACATGGCGAACAGATCGACGCGGAGCACGCCCTTGGTGCCGTGGATGATCATCTGGCTCTGCATCGGCTTGGCGTTCCATGTCAGCTGAAACTGACCGAGGCCCCGCTCGCACGTGACCAGAGCGCGCCACTCGTCGAACGCGAGGTTCGGATCGCCACCCAGCGAGCGCCAGTCAGCTTCCACGCCCTCGATCGGACCGAGCAGCTCCTGGATGAGATACAGGCAGTGCACGCCGATGTCGCGGAACGGATAGCCGGCAGCGCGGTACCACGGCGGCAGCCGGCCCCCTTCGTACGGCGGGTACTCGGAGCCGCGCAGGATATCGACGGAGACGACCGTCCCGAGCTTCCCGGCGCGGACCATGTCGAGGGCGCGCTTCACCTGCGGATCGTAGAGCAGCGAGTGGTTCACGCTGATCGTCAGGCCCTTCTCGTCGGCGAGGGTCTGGAGGGCGCGTGCCTCGTCGGCATCTTCGGTGACCGGCTTCTCGACGAGCACGTGACAGCCACGCTCGAGGGCGGCGCGCGTGACCGCGGCGTGCGACGACGGCGGCGTCAGGACGTGGATGACGTTCGCACCCGCGGCGACGAGCGCATCGAGATCCGCGAAGGCCTGCGTGCCCCACTTCTCGGCATTCGTCTTCGCTCGCTCGGCGTCGAGGTCGGTGATGCCGACCAGTTGCACGTCGGAGAGAGCCTTCACGGCGGCCACGTGGAACTCACAGATGTTCCCGCTACCAACCATTCCTGCGCGATACGTCGTCATTGCTACTTGGTCCTCTTGTGCGTTGTCGTTGCTAGCTCGTCGATAGTGGCCGCGATACTCGCGACTCGTGCCGACCACGTCTCCGTTTCCATGGCGCGCGATCGGGTGGTCGGCGCCCCCGGGTCGCGATGGCGGAGTACGCGATCGAGGGCGCGCACGAAGTCATCCGGCGTCTCCGCGATCTCGCAGAGGTGTCCATGCCGGACCACCTCGGGCACGGGCGTCGATACGACGGGCAGTCCGGCCGACAGGTACTCGCGCATCTTCAGCGGATTCACGAACGCCATGCGCTCGTCGATCCGGTACGGGATGATGCCGGCGTCGAACCCCTTGCAGTACGCCGGCAGCGCGTGATGAGGCTTCTGTCCGTGGAAGTGCACGTTCGGCAGGCCGGACACCGCGGACACATCTGTCAGCGTCTGCCCGATGAGCACGATCGACCAGTCGGGCCGCGTCCGGGCCACGTGCGCGATCAGCTCGAAGTCGACCCAGCTCTGCAGCGTCCCGTAGAAGCCGATGCGCGGACCGGGAATCGCGGCGAGGTCCGTCGGGATCTCGGTCTTTGGCGCGAGGGCCTGCGCGAACAGGGCGTGGTCCACACCGTGTGGCGCGACGTACGTGTGCTCGCACGTCTTGCGCTTGCTCTCCGCGAGCGCGTGATTGATCGCGAACACCACGTCGACGCGCGCTAGCAGCTTCTGCTCCTGGGCGACCGTCTGAGCCTGGTCGAGGTAGTCGAACAACGACCACTCGTCGACGCAGTAGTAAACGCTCGTGGCCTCGCCGAGCGTCCCGACGTAGTCCGCCGTGCTCGGCAGGAACGTCCACAGGTCGAACTCCTCGATCTGGAGCCTCCAGCGTAGGGCGCGGATCGTGGCGCGCAACACGTGTCGGTTGATCGTCCGCGCCACCGCGCTGTGGGGCAACGGCACGACCAGCGGCGAGAACACCCAGAGGTCATTCTCGACGTTCACCGGCCCGGCCGCGAACTCGCGCAGCTTCCGCTGGATCTTGCCCAGGTCACGCGCGCTCCCGAGCTTCGGCGTCCGCGTCGCCAGGCTGTTCAGCCACAGCACGCGCCGCGTCTTCGCGAGCTCGCGCAGCACGTGATGATTCGACGTCGGATCCTCGTGCCAGTCCTTCGCGAACGCGATGATGCTAGGCCTACGAGCAGTGACTCCGTCGAGCTTCGTCGCGTGCTGGGCCGTCACATGTGCGGCTTCGCTCGCGTCACTCGCGTGCAATCGAGCGGAGCCGCGCGCCCCCGAGCCGCCCTTCGCCATCGTGGGAGAGGCCGCATTCGTCCGCCTGGAGGACCCCCTACCGTCCACCTCGCCCTGGTTCGACGGCTCACGCGTCTCCGTGGTCGCAGCGCGCGGCGAAACGGTGGGCTTCCAGGTGCTCGACCGCAGCGGTGAGTCCGTCTCGCTGGCCATTGCGGGGGACGGTCTGCAAGTTCGGGGCTACTCCGTCGAGGCCTTCGTCGTGAAGCGCCCCTCCACCGCGCTCTACGGCGGGGGCCGCGGTCGCGGCACATACCCCGATGCGCTCCATCGCACGGAGGGCGCCATCGCCGCCCCCGCCTACTTCGAGCTCGAGGTCGCGCGTGACGCCCGGCCCGGCTCGATCGTCGGCACGCTCACCGTCGGCGCACGCGAGGTCCCGGTCGAGCTCACCGTCGCCCCGGTGACCCTTCCCCCGCTCCCCGCAGCGCGCGTCTGGGCCTACGAGGACCCGCGCGAGCTTCCGGACGGGGACCGACGCAGTTCACGCGACCTACCCGAGCGCCGCGCCCTCATCTCCGACGAGGAGCGCGCATGCATCGACGTGTTCCGTGCCCACGGCGTGCTGCTGTCCCCGGACCTGCGCCTCCCGTGGTGGCCCGCGCGCAAGGAGCTGTTCGCAGGGGTCACCGATCTCCCCGTCATGATCTCGACCGACCCGGCCGAGGCGCGCGTGGACGTCCAGGGCTGGATCGCGGCGACCCAGGGGACCGGGCACGTGCCGTTCACGATTCCGATCGACGAGCCGCGCACGGCCGAGTCACGCGCAGCCGTGAGGGCCCTGGCCACGGCGGTGCGGGCCGCCGGCGGCGGACCGACGACGTTTCGCTACGCCGTCACCGACGAGCCCCGCCCGGAGTACGGCGATCTCGTCGATCTCTACATCTCGTGGAAGGCCGCGCATCTCGCCGGCGACCAGCATGCCCGTTGGACGTACAACGGGGCGCCGCCGTACGCCGGATCGATGGTCCTCGACGCCTACGCGCCGGGACCACGCACGTGGGGGTGGATCGCGTGGCGCTGGGAGATCCCGACCTGGTACGTGTGGGACGCCCTGTACTGGCACGACCGGCACAATGCGCGGCGCGAGCGGATCACCGCGCCGCCGCTGAACCCGCGCGTCGATCCGATCAGCTTCGACGACGGCGAGGATCGCGGGAACCTCGATGGGGTCCTCGCCCTCCCTGCGGAAGGCGCCGCCGGCTGCCTCCCGACGCTGCGGCTCGCGGCGGTACGCCGGGGTCAGCTCGATCGCCTGCTCATCGAGGCGGCCGCTTCGTGCGACGCGCGGACGACCTCGCAGCTGGTGGAACGCATGGTGCCGCGTGCCCTCGGTGATGCCGGCCGCGAAGCCTCGTGGCCCACGACGGACGCCGCCTGGGAGCAGGCTCGCCGGGACCTCATCGCGCTGGCGATATGCGCGCCCGGATCATCTCGAACAGCGCCGTGATGTTCACCGGCTTCTTCATGCATGCGACGAACGATCCGAGCTTCGCCGCCTCGAGCATCCGCGTGTCGGCGGTGAGCAGAATGATCGGCGGCGAGATGCCCTCAGCGGCGAGCGCGATGGTCAGCATGGGCGCGTCCATCACCGGCATGTTCCAGTCGAGGAGGACGAGGGGGCAGCGGTGCGTACGCAGGTACTCGAGGGCCTCGGCGCCGTTCGTGGCCTCGACGGTGGCGTACCCCTCGTCGGCGAGCAGATCGCGCAGCGACTCGCGGATGTCGCAGTCGTCGTCGACGATCAGGACTGGCGCGTCACGCATGAGGAGGAGACATCGGCAGCATCACCGTAAAGGTTGCGCCTTCGCCGGGGTTGCTCGCCACTCCAATCGTCCCCCCCGATGCCTCGACGATCTGGCGGGCGATCCATAGCCCCAGGCCGAAGCCGCCGAAGGAGCGGTTCTCGACGACGCGCTCGAAGCGTTCGAAGATGCGCTGCTGCTCCTCGCGGGCGATGCCGATTCCGCGGTCGGTGACGCGCAAGACGGCGAAGGGCTTCGAGACGGTCGTGCTGACGGTGATCGGAGCGCCGCGCCCATACTTGATCGCGTTCGCGACCAGGTTGCTGGCGACCTGGTCGATGCGGAGGCGGTCCCAGACCCCCTGGGCGGGCTCGGTGGTGAGGGTCAGGTCGCAGCCAGCGAGCTGGGCTTGTTCGAGGAAGCGGTCGACGACCTCCTTCACGACCTCGTCGAGCGCGAGGGGCTCGGGGTCGAGGTGGAGGCGGCCGGCGGTGATGCGCGAGACGTCCAGCAGGTCGTCGATCAGCTTCTCGAGGCGACCGGCGGCACGCGAGGCCTTCTTCAGCCGCTCGTTCAGCTGCGCGGGCGGCGTCTCGCGATCGAGGGCGCGCGTGACGCTCTCGATCTGCATCATCAGGGCGGCGAGTGGCGTCTTGAGCTCGTGCCCGGCGGCAGCGAGGAAGTCGTCGCGCACTTCGACGGCCTTTCGCATGTCTCGGTAGAGCGTCGCGTTGTCGATGGCGAGGGCGGCTCGGCGAGCGAGCTCGCTGAAGAGCTCGAGGTCGACCTGGGTGTACGACCGCTTCGACTCCGCCCACACGAGCGAGAGTCCCCCGAGGACGCGACCGCGTGCGACCAGCGGCACGAGCAGCACGGAGTAGATGTTCAACGCTTCGAGGAGGCGTGCGTGCTCGGGGTCGAGCGCCGTGCCTACGACCGCATGCGGCGGGACGTAGGGGTGCAGCTCGGCCTTCCCCGTCGCGATGACCTGGTGAATGCCGGTGAGGTTCTTGCGGTCGGGAGGGAAGCGCTCACGCAAGGCGATGCCCCACTTCACCTTCTCGGGGTCGGCGTGCGCGACGGCGATCTGGCGCGTGGTGTCCCCCTCGACCATCTCGACGGCGCACCAGTCCGCGAAGCGTGGCACCAGGAGCTCCAGCAGTTGCTGCAACACGCGGGTCGTGTCGAGCGTGGACGCGAGCAGGGCAGTGGCGTTGGCGAGGAGGTCGGCTCGCTCGAGGGCGGCGCGCTCGCGTTCGATGAGGACTGCGCGGTCGATCGCGAGGGCGCATTGCGCGGCGATTGCATCGGCGAAGACGCGATCGGCAGCGGGCAACTCTCGCGGCGACTCGAACGACAAGGCGATCGCTCCGAACACGCGCCCCTTCACGGCGAGCACGAGCACCACCGAGGCCTGGACCAGCGTCGAGAGTCGTGGGCCGATCGCAGGATACTCCGCGAGGATCTGCTCCCGGGATTCGTAGAAGCGGTGCTCACCGGACAGGACCGCATCGGACAGCGGCGTGACGTCGTCGATCGTGATCGTGAGGAACGGCTGACGGCGCCCGAGGATCTCGACCGTCGGCCGCAGGGTGTTGTCCTCGCGGAGGTAGACCGCCCCGGCTTCGGCCCCGAAAACACTGAGCGCCTGCTCCAGCACCGCGCGTCCCGCCTCGCTGGGCGTCATCACCTGCGCCAACGCGGTCGCGGTGGCCTGCAGGCGGGCCATGCGGTGTTCTGCAGCAGCGACCGGGTCGATCAAGGCTCCACGAACACTGTACCAGCGACCTTGGCCGCTCCGAGCTGATCAATGGCGCGGCGCAGGTCCCGGGCGGTCGTTCGGCGGGCGCGGACGGCCAGGAGCACGGCGTCGGCCGCCTCGGCCATGAGGTTCACGTCGGCCGACCCGAGGACGGGTGGGGCATCGAGCACGATGTGGTCGTAGCCGGCCTGTCGGAGCTGCTGCATGGCGCCCGCGAAGGCAGGACCGTCGAGCAGCTGGGTGCGGTCGACGCGTGGATTCACGGGGCCCACGTGCAGGCCCAGCTCGGCGATGTCGTGAAAGATCCACGGCGCCCCGGGGGTCGCTCGGTGTCGGATGAGCTGGTCGGCGAAGCACCAGCCGTCCTCGATTCGTAGCGCCTTCGCCAGGGCCGGCCGGCGGAGGTGCGCCTCGACGAGGAGGACCTTGGCCCGCTGGCATTCCGAGAGGGCGAGGGCGAGGTTCAGCGCCACAGTCGTCTTGCCGTCGCCATCGCCCGCGCTGGAGACGACGATCACCTGCGGAGAGCCCTGCTCGAGCAGGTGATGGCGCAGCACCCGGAACGCGGCCGCGCGCAGGGAGTCCGGGTCGATGTACAGGACGAGCCGCGGATCGGGTGCCTGGTCGGCGAGCGAGTGGCTGGTCACCTGAACGGCCACGTTCGTCACCGACGGCGGGGGCACGATCGGTGCGACCCCCAGCTGCGTGGTCTTGAGCGGGGATGTCATCGGCGAGTGACCTTGCGGGGGGTGGCAGACGGGATCACGGCGAGGACAGGGACGCCGACCTCGTCGATGTCCAGCGCACGGAAGATGCGGTCGTCGAGGATGCCGAGGCCCAGGGCGAGCGCGGCGCCGAGCGCGATGAACAAGGCGGTCCCCGCGATCAGGATCAGGACTTCGCCGGGCCCCGTCGCCGTGACGGGCTTGAACGGCGGGTCGATGACGGCGAGACGGCTCGACTCCGCCAGCTTCTGGCTCGCGTCCATCTGCGCCCGGAACACCGTCGACGCCAGCGCCTCGACACGTTCGCGCTGTTCGGCGACACCGCGCCGCAGTCGCGCGTGCTCGGTCTCGAGCTCCACGACCCGCTCCGTGGACGAATCCACCGGGGCGTCGCCGGTCTGCGACTGCACGCGGGCGATCTGCGCCGTGATCTCGTCGAGGTCCGTCTCGAGCTTCGCGCGATCCTGCGGTGTGGCCGGCGCGATCTGCGTTTCGACGGCGGGCGGCACGGCGGCCTGCGCCTGACGGAGCCGCTGTTGCGCAGCCGTGCGGCGCTCCTCGGCGTTGATCATGGTGGGGTGCTTCTCGGTGTAGCGCTGTCGCGCGGACTCGAGCTCACGCGTCGCGGTGGCGAGGGCGCGCTTCGCTTCCTCGACGGCAGACTCGGCGGCGATGCGCTCCGGCGATGGGGGGGCCGTGATCCGGATCGGCTCGTCGGGGGGCGCATCGAGGCGCGCCTGGATGCGGGCCTTCTGGCGTTCGAGTGCCCGCAGCTTGGGGTTCTTGCTCTCGACCTTGGGGGCATCGCGGATCGCCCGGATCCCCGCGCCATCGCTCGCGCCCTGCAGGGTGTCCTGTGCGAACTCGGGGTGCTGCGCGAGGAACTGCGCCAGCTTCTGCTCGCGGTCGCGCAGCACGGCGGAGGCGGACTCGTTCTCCTGCGTGGCGAACTCGACGGTCCGACGCGCCGACTCGTTGCCGAGACCCTCGTCCTTCTCGCGGAGGAGCTTCGTCAGGCGCTCGACGACCGCCTTCGCGCGATCCGGATCGCTGTCCGTGTAGACGATGCGGAGCGTGTTGCCGCCGCGGGTCTCGAGCTTCACGAGCGGGCGCAGCTTGTCGATGGCCGTCTCCGGATCCTCGCCTGGGAACGGCGACAGCGCTGGATCCGCGATGATCGCAGCCATGTTCGTGCGCGTCATGAGGAGCTCGCGATAGCGGTCGCCGATGGCTCGCTGGCTCATCTGCTCGCGGCCGGGCGTGAGCACGTCGCTCTTGATGAGCTCTTCGTAGGACAAGGTCGTCGACGACTGGTACCGGCGCGGCTTCATGAGCGCGAAGCCCAGGGAGAGCGCACCGCCCACGATCGCGGCGATCGCGACGAGCCACCAGTAGCGAAGGGTCTTGCGACCGAGGTCGACCAGGCGGGAGAGCCGGTCGCGAGGCGTGAGGCGAGGCGTCATGAGGTGGGGGTGCGGTCGGCCAGGGAGCCGATGCGGTCACCCGCGAATGCAGGCACGGTGCCGAACACCGGGATCCCCAGCCTCGTGAGGTCGTCCACGTCGTGGATCCGCGAGTCGAACGCTCCCAGGAGCAATGCAGAGCCGATCAGGGCCCCCGTGCCAATGACGGCGATGGCGATCGCGAGCGCCAGAAACGAGCGCTCGGGCTCAGTGGGGCGGCGTTCCGCGACGAGATCCAGGCTCGTCCCGAGTCCGGCCCGCGCTGCCTGCTCCGCCAGCGCATCCGGGCTCGCCAGGATCCGCGACCGCTCCTTCAGCACGGCCCGCTCCTCACGCATGAGCTCGTTGATCTGATCGGTCAGTACCGCCGCGCGGCCGCGTTGCTCTCGCTCCGTGGCTTCGAGAAGATCGGCCCGCCGGCGCGCCACGCCCGCCGCGACCTCGGCCAGCTGGCGGTCCATCTCGCTGCGCAGTGCCGTCACATCGGCCGTCAGCCGATGGGCCGCATGAAGGCGTCGCCGCTCGTGCTCGGCGATCGCGATCATCGCGATGTCGCGTGCGATGGCCGACGACAGCTCTCGGTCATCGTCGATGACGGTGATGCCGATGCGCGCGCTCTTCAGTGACCGGTACTCCTCGTCGTAGTAGTAGACGAACGAGTTCTTCCAGATCTCGATCTCGAGCTGGTCCCGCAGCTCGGTGATCGCGTACTGCATGCCCCGCGTGCGGCGCAAACGATGGAGGTCATGTCGCTCGACTACCTCCTGCAACTTCGCGTCGGGTAGCAACGTGTGCTCCACGTACTCTCGCAGCTGTTCGTACGGGATCGTGCTGCGCTCTGACGAGAACTCGGTCTCCGACAGCGAGAGGACGACGTCGGCTTCATAGACCCGCGGCTTGGTGACGACCTTGTACGTGACGGCGCTCGTCAGCACGATCGCCAGCGCGAGCACGCGCCACGGCCGGGCCTTGGTGCGCAGGGCGATGCGACGCAGCTCGGTCAGCAAGCCGGCGCGTGTACTCTCCTCGCGCTCGTACCAGTCCAGCGCGCGCCGTTCGCTCACGCGGCCACCTTCGTCGCGATGGAGCCCGACGCCTCTTCGAGCACGGCGTAGAGGGCGGCCGCGCTGGCCTCCCAGCCTCCGCGCGCCCCGAGAGCGGCGACGGTGGCGGGGTCGTACGGCGATGCCAGTGCTCGTGCGAGGGCCGCGCCGAGGGCTGCGGGTTGCTGCGCCGGCACCAGCTCGCCGAGGGCGGGCGAGGTGATCAGTTCGGGGATGCCACCGACGGTCGTGGCGACGACGCGCCGACCGCACGCCAGGGCCTCGAGGACGACGTTCGGCGTGCCCTCCGCATGGCTCGGCAGGGTCAGCACATCGCACGCCGCCATCCATACCGGGATGGACGCGAGGGGCTGCGGGCCGACGAGGCGAACGCGTTCGCCGTACGGAGCGACGGCCGCCGCGAGCGGCTGCTTGGCGGGCCCGCCGCCGACGATGACGAGCGTTCCCTGAGAGACCTGGGACCACGCCGCGGCGAGATCGAGCACGCCCTTCTCGGCCTTCAGATTGCCGACATAGAGGGCGAGCGGCCCGGCGGGGAGCCCCAGCTCTCGGCGAGCGGCGTGGCGATCGCGAGGATGGAACAGGTTGGCGTCGACGCCGTTCATGACGATCGCGACCTTGTCGCGCGCCACGCCCAGCAGAGCGGCCTCGTCGGCCAGCGCGCGCGAGACCGCGACAACGCGGGTCGCCTGCGGCAGAGCCCAGGCCGTCAGGCGCCGCGGCCCGGGTCGCTTGGCGACGAGGTTGATGTCCGAGCCGTGCAACTTCACGACGCAGGGAATGCCCAGCATGCGCGCGGCGACGACCGCGGCGAAGCCATCAGGGTAGGCCCACGAACCGAGGACGACATCGACGTGGCCCCGGAGGCGCGCGATCGCCGGCGCGATCGACGCCACGTAGAGAGGTCCCCATGCACCGTGAGCGAGCCGCGGAATGAAGAGGGTGCGCGGATGGGTGACGGCGATCCCATCGATGCGCTCGTGACGCGGCACCTTCGCCAGCCGGCCTGCCGACGACCAGCGCGCGAGTAGTCCCGCGCCGGGGAACCAGGGCAGCGTCGCCATCACCGTCAGGGCGCACTTCTGCGCGAGCGCCGCGAACTGCTGGCGATTGAACGGCGCCGAAAGCGGCTCGACGGCGTTCGGGAAGATCTTCGTGATGGCGAGGACGCGGAGCACGGGCTTCGCTAGATGCCGAAGACCCGGTCCATCTTCAGGAGCTTGAAGATGGCGAGGGGTTGATCGCGCGTGTTGACGAACGTGATGGTGCCGCCCGCCGCGCGGATCGCCTTGTAGAGCTTCACCAGCGCGGCGACGCCGGAGCTGTCGATCAGCTCGAGCGCGCCGAGATCGACGGTGATCGCCGGGGGGCGGTTGGCCATGATGCGATCGACCTCCTCGGCGAGGGCGGGCGCGGTGTTGATGTCGAGCGAGCCGCGCACGGCAAGGGTCAAGTGGGGGGACCGGGTGACTTCGTAGGGTGCGAGCACGTTCAACTCCTCTTCAGCAGGCGCCAACGATTCGGCGGCCCGGGCTGATACGAAACTTCGTCGAGCATCGCCGTCGCGATATGGATGCCCATGCCGCCCTCGGGCAGGGCGTCGGCGGTGACGTCAGGCAAGGGCGTGACCGTCGTCATGTCGAACGGCGCACCGGTGTCGGCGATCTCGATCGTGAGCTGGCGCTCGCCGGGAGTGATCGCGAGCTCGATCGTGCCCGTCGCCGCCGAATAGGCGTGGAGCGCGATGTTGTTGAAGATCTCCATGAAGGCGGAGACCACGGCGGTGTCGAAGGGGTCCGTGACATCCACGGTCAGCGGATTGTCGGGCTCGCGGCGCTTGCTGCTCGAGACGAGGCGCGCGGCCTCCGCGACCACCCGGACCGCGACGGCCCGATAGGCGAGCGTGCCGGGCACACTCAAGCGAATCGGGGCTGTCATGCGCGCAAGGTAGCTGCACAACCCGGACCGTGCGCATCGAACGTCTCCGTAAGAGTTGCGCGAGGATTCCTGGGGACGAGCGGGCGACTCCGCACATGCGTGATAGACCGCCACACGTGCAACGCGCAGTTCGTCTAGCCAAGCGTGCGATCGATATCGCCGGGGCGGCGGTCGGGCTCGCGCTCACTGCGCCCCTCTTGCCCTTCATCGCGGCCGCGATCTACGCGGAGTCGCCCGGCCCCGTGCTGTTCCGGCAGCGCCGGGCCGGCCGCCTGCGAACCGTGCGGTCCGAGGATGGCAAGAAGCGGCTCGAGTTCGACGAGTTCGACATGCACAAGTTCCGCACGATGATCGTCAACGCCGAGGCGAAGACGGGCGTCGTGGTGGCAGGCGCCGACGATCCGCGGATCACGAAGGTCGGCAAGTTCCTTCGCAGGTCGCGGCTCGACGAGCTGCCGCAGTTCTGGGACGTGCTGCGCGGCAAGATGAGCCTCGTCGGTCCGCGGCCCGAGCGGCCCGAGCTGCTCCAGCAGCTCTCGTGCGCGATTCCGCTGTTCGAGGAGCGCATGCGCGACGTGAAGCCCGGCATCACGGGGCTCGCGCAGATCTCGCTCGGCTACACGGGCTCGATCCCCGAGGGCAGCGAGATCGGAAAGCTCGCGAAGACGCTGCAGAACCCGTGGAACCTCGACGAGACCAAGGGCGCGCTCGCCGACGACATGCGCATCAAGCTGCTCTACGACCTCGCGTACACGGTGAGCCTCGAACGCTTCGACACGTTCCTGCGCACGGAGCTCGGCATCATCTTCCGCACGCCGCTGGTGATGCTGAAGATGACGCAGGGTCGCTGACCAGCGCGTCTCCGTCCCTCCGCCACGTCGTCGTCAGCGGCTTCGCGCTCGAGAGCGAGATGAGGCGCTTCCCGATGCGCTCGAGCTCGGCGCGGGTGTCGGCCGGCGTCGCCTCGAATCCGGGCCCGCCTTCCTCGATCACCGTCGGGTGAAACCGCGCGGTCACGGCACACTGCCGCGAGAACGTGAGGCGCAGGATCCCGGCGTCGCGCTTGTCGCGATGGGCGTTGTCGAACAGGAAGTTGCCGAGCGAATACGCGATCACGCCGTCGTGATAGCGCTCGATCCCTTGGAGGCGATGCGGATGGTGACCGATGACCGCATCGGCTCCTGCATCGATCCATCGATGGGCTGCCTTGACCATCGTGCGGCTCGGCGCGTCGCTGTACTCCTTGCCCCAGTGGACGGCCACGATCACGAGATCGTGGTCTGCGCGCGCGGCCTCGATCACCGGCACGAGCGCCGCCCCGAGCTTGCCCGTGTGCACGTAGGGCAGCCTCTCCGGGGTGGGCTTGCCCGTGTTGTTCACGGCCGACGCCGCGACGATGCCGACGCGCCAGCCCTGCGTCTCGATCGTCTCGACGCGGAACAGCGGATCGGTATCCCGGGCTGCCCCGACCACGTGGATGCCCGCCTGGCGCAGGAGCACCGGCGTCTCGGTCACGCCACCGCTGCGCATGTCGTAGAAGTGATTGTTCGCGATCGTCACGACGTCGATGCCGGCCGGTGCGAGGCGGGCGATCCGTGCGGGCGTCGTCACGAACCGCATCCGCGTGCCCCACTTGCTCACCGTCGGTGGTGCGGCCATCACCGGCGTCTCGAGGTTGGCCAGCGTCAGGTCGCTGTCGAGCAAGCCCGCGACCCGATCGAACGGGTCATCGTCCTCGGCCCGAATGGGCTTGAACCCACCCTCGACGTAACGCCCGAACATGATGTCCCCGGTGAACGCCATCTCCAGCGCGGTCGAAGGGGCGGCAGCGGGGGCGGGGGCAGCAGGGGCGCCCGAAGCCCGTAGCCCCAAGCCCGTCGCCCACGCGAGCGCGGCAAGCGCGAGCACCCGATGACGCGCAGCCACCTCAGTTCATTCGATTGTCCGATGGACGGACAAAGAGATGGCGGAGGTTCGGGCGCGCGGGCTCCTGCATCGTCGGCGGATCGACCAGCACGTCGCTCGCATCGATGCGCACCGGCTGGGGCGCCGCGAACATCGACTGCTTCGCCGTGCGCTTCATGCGGCCGCCCAGCGTCGTGTACGACTCCTTCGACGGCTTCTGCCAGCCGCTGATCGCTCCACTGCCCTTGTAGCCCAGCACTGTCGCGGCGACCTGGTCGGAGAGCGAGCTGGCGACGCGCGACGACAGCGCGACGAACGCGGGGTTCGGCACCGTGACCGTGTCAAAGAGCTTCGTCAGTCCCTTGGCGCTGCCCCCGGGCGCGAACACGGCCTGCGCCGTCTTGTACGAGGCGACCTCGGCCACGGCGGCCGTCAGCTCCGACTTGCCGACCCGGGTCCCGAAGAAGGCGCTATCGACCTCCGAGTCGAGCATGGCGTTGTCGACGAACCCGGCGTCGTTGCAGCCCGTCTGCACGTACGCGAGCTTCTTCCCGCGCAGGGCCGTCATGTCGTCGACGTTGGCGTGGAGCGCCCACTGTCGGCTGCCACCGCCGCCCACGACGGCCGTGGCGATGAGCTTGCCCTTGCCGTTCGTCGCGTAGCACTGCGCCTCGACGATCGCGAAGTCGACGCCGTCCTTCTCGAGGGCCGAGAAGCTCGCATACGACGATGCCGTGACGGACTGACCTGTCGCGGCCTCGATCGCCTTCGCGAGGCCCTGGACGTACGAGAGCCGGGCGCTGGCCGAGCCGAACTCGACGGTGGGTGCGTAGATCCCGACGGTGATCGCCTTGGCTGGCTGGGCGTCGGCCGGGCGGGTCGCCGCGACGACGAGCGCGAGGATGAGGAGCGCGCGCATCAGTACCCGTAGATCCGCTTCTTGGATTCGATCCATCGATTCAGCTCCCCCGAGCTGACGCCCTTGCTCTTGGCCTTCACCCACGCGTCGAATGCGTCCTTGGGGCGTCCGAGCTGCTCGTAGAGGATGCCGAGATTCACGAGAGCTTCCGGCGGGCTCGAGCCGAAGCTCTCCAGCGTCGAGAGGTCGCTCTTGTCCAGCGACTGCACCGCGCGGTTCAGCGCGACGCGCTTCTTGATGTCGCCGCTGCCGCGCTTGTCGGCTTGCGCCAGCGACTTACCCGCCGCCGACGTCTTGCCCGCCTTCCACTGCGCGTATGCCAGCGTCTCGTAGGCAGATGCGAGTAGCTCCCTGATCTTCGCGCCGAAGGCCCCGCCCTCGCTCTCGAGCTTCGCGAGCTTGGTCGTCGCCGTCTGCAAGGACTGCGTGGTGCCGAGGCGATACGTCGCGTACGCCGAGAAGAACGCCGTGCCGACCTTCGCGTACGGCGACTTCATGTACGCGGACTGGTTGCCCTGCTTCGCGAGCGAGTCGAATCCCCTTGCGGCCTCGCTGTTGCGGCCGGCGTCGAGGTTCGCGAGGGCGCGCGACAGCTCCAGCGCTTGCTCCTCGGTGCCCTGGAGCACGGATAGATCCTTCAGGGCGCGCTCGAACTCCGAGGCGGCCTCGGTGCCCTTGCCATCGCGCATGAGCTTCCAGCCGTGCCGGTACAACGCGAGCGCGTAGTTGCGGCGCGCGGCTTCGGCGAGCTCACCGGTCGACTTGCCGAGGCTGTCGATAGCGAGCTCGAGCTTGGTGACGGCGGCGTCGAGGTCCGTATCCCAGAGGAGGGGGGCCCATTCGACGTAGATCTCGGTGAGCGCCGCCCCGTTGTTCGCCTTCTTCGCCTCGCGCTCGGCGACGGCGTACAGCTCGCTCGCCTTCTTCGGATCCGGCTTGCTCCCGCACAGGTACGACCGAGCGTGCAGGCGCGGACGGAGGACGGCGTCGTGGCCGCGAATCCCCTCGAGCTTGGCGAGCGTGGTGCGCGCCTGATCACACTCGCCGCGCTCGAGCGCGAGGAGGCCGAGGTTCATGAGGGTGACGGGCGACTTCTCGTCGATGGCGATGGCCTGCTCGAGAAGCGCCAATCCCGTCTTCTCGCCGCCGGACTCCGCGGTCGCCTCGAAGGCCTGTTCGTTGATGACGGCCACGAGCGCGCGGCGGATCGTGACGTCCTTGGGGCGGAGCTCGTATGCACCCTCGAAGCGCTGACGAGCTTCTCGCAGCTTCTTCTGGTTGAACTGCGCCTTGCCGGCGAGCAGCAGGAGATTGGCGCGCGTGTCGGCGCTCGCCTTCTTCGCCGCATCCGTCTGGAACCATTTCTCCGTGACCGCGGCGGCCTTGTCGTCGAGCTTCGTCTCGAGGTACGCCGAGCCCAGCTCGAGCACGAGCTCCGCGCTGCCGGGGTTGGCGGCGAGCGCGTCGGTAAGCTTGTCGATGGCGACCTCGACGTTCGGGTTCGGCCCGTTGCCGCGGAACGATGGCGGCGGCGGCATGCGGCGATACGTCTTGCCGAGGCGCACCGAGAGCTGGACCTGTTCGTTGGCCTGGTCCTCCTTCACGAGCTTCTCGGCCTTCAGGTAGTTGTCGAGCGCATTGCCCCAGTCGCTGTCGGCGAAGAACGTGTCACCGAGGAGCAGATAGCCGCGCGCCTCGTTCTTCCTGATGCGCGTGAACTCGCTTGCCGCGCTGCGCGCCTTGGCCGTCTGCTTGCGGGCGAGATAGGCGGTCCCGAGGTTGAACCAGACGGACCCGCTCGCGTCGATGCGCTTCGGTTGTTCCACGATCCGCTCGCACACGGTGACGGCCTGATCGAAGCGCCCCATGCCGGTGTAGACGGCGCACAGGCCGTTCTCCGCGTTCACCTGCGCGTGCGGTCGCTTCGCGTGCTTCTTCAGCAGGATCTCGAACTGCTGGCCGGCCTTCGCGAAGAGCTGCTGCGCTCGCGGGTCGTCTCCGTCGGCGATCGCGGCGCGGGCATTCGCGAGCTGGGCGAACCCCAGCCGCACGCGGGGCAACACGTCGCCGGCCTCGAGCTCCTCCGGGCGCGCAGCGAGGTAGGCCTCGTAGGCCTTGGCCGTGCGGTTGGGATCGCGCGTCGCATACCATTCGCCGACCAGCTTCTGGTTCGTGAACGCGCTGGGCTTCGCGGCGACCACCTTCTCGGCGACCGCGATGGCGCCTTCCTGATCACCCGTCTCCCATAGCAACAGGGCTTCCTGCTCGAGCACTTCGGGCGCGCTCGGGTATCGCGCCTTCGCCTTCTCGACGAACTCGAGGCCGCCCGGGTAGTCGCGCAAGATGATGAAGATGGCGGCCCGCTTGCCGTAGGCCTCGGCAGGCACCTGCCCCGAGCCGTTGGCGATCGCGCGGTCGTACGCCGTCGCCGCCTTCGCCCACTCGCCGGCTTCGAAGCGACGATCGCCATCCCGCAGGTCGTCTTCCACGCCCGCCACGGCAGGACTCGCCGCCAGGATGATCGCCGCGATTGGCATCCAGGCCCTCATCGGATCCGCCCCACGATCATGGTGATGTCGTCCTTCCGCGCCTCGTCGCCGTAGAACTCGGCGGCGTCCTGCACGAGCTCGTTGCGCATCGAGGCGGCATCCATGCCCGCAAACTTCTTGATGGAGGTGCGGAACCGGCGCTCGCCGTACTGCTCGCCGGCAGGATTGTCGTTCTCGACGACGCCGTCCGTGTACCAGACGAGCATGTCGCCCGGTTCGAGCTGGGTCGTCTTCGCCTCGTACTCCGAGTTGACGTCGTCGCCGAGTCGATTACCGCGGCTCGTGAGATTGCCGAGCTCCGCCCCTTGCCCGCGTACCAGGTAGGGCAGGTTGTGGCCGGCGTTCGCGTACGTGATCGTGCGCGCCTTCGTATCGATCACCGACGCGAAGCACGTCATCGCGAACCGCCGCTGTGCGCTCTCCAGGATCGCGCGATTCATGATCTCGAGGAGCTTCGTGACCGTGACGTTGTCGTAGTGCACGTGGCGCGCGACGTCGCAGGCGGCCTTCGCGGCCGCGGTGATCATCGCCGACGGCACGCCATGCCCCGTCACGTCGCCGATGACGACGAGCACCTTGTCCCCGACGAGCGAGTGCCAGGTCCACCAGTCTCCACCGGTCTGGGCGGCCGGCTGGTAGAAGCCCGCGAACTCGAGCGGTCCAAGCGTGACGAGCTCGCTGCTCGGAACGAGCGTCTCCTGGATCGCCTTGACGAGCTCGAGCTCCTGCTCGATGCGCGCCTTGTCGGCGGTCTCCTGCAGCAGGATCGCGAGCTGATCGGCCATGTAGTTGAAGTTCTCGCCGAGCACGCCGATCTCGTCGTGGGACGAGATCTCGACGCGGGCCTGCAGATCGCCACGCGCGATCTGGTCGACCTTGTAAGCGAGGAGCTTGATCGGCCGGGAGATGGACAGGCCCTGGAAGATCGCGAGCACGGTGCCGATGACGGCGAACAGCGCTCCGACCATGAGGCCGTACATGATCGCGTCGCGCGACGCCGCGGCCTTCTGCTTCTCGGCCGCCGCCGCGAACCACTGGATCGGGGCGAGGTCGTACGCGACGACGATGTAGCCTAGGCGGTCGTCGGGGCGCGTATCGTCGGCGGCGAGACCCGCGGTGGCGGCCTGCTCCTTGACCACCGGGTACGCGAACACGCGGTACTGGTCGGCACCGTCGGCGAGGTCGAGTCCCACGAGGGGGGAGCCGTCGGCGGGGAGCGCCTTCCACGCCGTCAGCGCCTGGTTCCAGCTCTCGAGCGTGAGCGGACCGAGCGCTGGCGCGAGCGGCTTGTGCTCGCCCGTCGTGCACTTGAGGTCCGGCGCCTCGACGCAGTGAGCGACGAGCATCCGGTCCTGGTCGAGCACGTACGCGAGCCGCAGCCCGTACTCCGTGTTCCCGTCGACCACCTTGGTATCGCGGAGGACCGTCTCGGTCAGAATTGTCTGGATCTGATCGTCCACGCCACGGTTGGCGAGGAGCCCCTCGAGCGCACGCGCGAACAGCGGCGTGGCGAACGCCCCGATGGCCTCGCGGCCCGCCCGGTAGATCTTGATCCGCTCCTGTGCCGACTCGTCGTACGACTCGCGCAGGCGCATGTAGTTGAGGACGGCGGTGCCAATGACCGTCAGCACGATCAGAAGCGTCGTGGTGACGATCATCTTGATCGAAATGCCCAGCCCACGGCGCGGTTGTCCCCGCGTGTCCATCCGACGAGGAATCTACGACGTCTGCCCCTCCCGCCGCGAATTTAATTGGACCGAGAATTGCCCGCCAGCCTCTGGCGTGCTGCGGAACCTGTCCCGCTCACGATCGGCCGAACAGGCGGGCGAACAAGCCACGCTTGGGCGGCGGTGCGGGTTCGACCAGCCTGGCCTCGCGATTGGGGTGAATTTCGACGGCCGTCCCGTCGCCCCAGTCCACCACCCAGCGGCGCGGACGCGGGAAGGCCAGCGGACGCAGTGTCACCGGACGGCCTCCGGACGCCGAGTCGAGCGCGACGGTGGCGCTGGCGGGAGGCGGGTCCTGCTCGTGGATCTCGACCAGGTGGTGGTGCCAGTTGCTGAGTGCGAGCTCGCGCATGTCGACTTCGCCAGCGAGCTCGACCACCCGGCCGAGGTCGTTGTCGACAGCGAGTTGTGCCTCCTCGCGGTCGGTGTTCTGCGCGTGCAAGGCCGCCGAGACCATCAGGTAGATGGCGGCGTCGTGCTCGTGGATCTCGCCGTTCTCGAGCCCAAAGATCCCGAACCCGAGGCCGTTACCGTCACGCATCTCCATGGTCCACAACCCATGCGCATCCTGAAAGGAACGTAGCAGCACCTTGCAGCACAACATCCCGAGCACGATCTTCGACACGATGAACACGTCGAGCGTGCCGGTTGCTCGGACCTTCGCCCACAGGGCCGCGTAGGCCGCATCGGCTCTCCCGAGGTCACCCCTGGTGAGCAACTCGTCGGCAGCTTCGCCTTCGCTACACCAAGCCTGCAATGGATCCACGAGCTCATTCTACGACACGGCATCGCGATCATCGCGATAGGTGAGCGGACGCCGTGAACGCTGATACGATAGTCCCGTGGATCCCTCGCCGGCCCTCCAGCAGTTCCTCGCGGAGCTGAAGCGCGTCGCGCCCGCGATCGTGGATAGCTACTTCGTCGTCGATACGGAGCGGCGCATCGTCGACTTCAATCGCACGTTCTACGCGCTCCTGCCGCGCCAGGTCGCCCGCGGTCTCAAGGGCAAGCACTGCTACGAGGTGCTCCAGCACAACATCTGCGCGACGGAGTGCATCGCCCAGCAGTGCTGGGCCGATAACCGGCATGTCCGCCTCGACGAGATCTCGAGCCACATCGTCGGCGAGGAGACCTCGAAGCTGCGCTTCATCCTCTCGGCCGTGCCGATCACCGACGAGCGCGGTCAGCACGTGGGCGCCCTCGAGATCCAGCGCAACGTCACCGACGAGGCCGTCGTCCAGGTGAAGTACCAGGAGATGCTCGAGACCGAGGCCCGCGAGCGCGAGCGCCTGGCCAACCAGGTCCGCGTGCGTACGAAGGAGCTCCTCGAGACGAACCAGCTCCTGCTGAAGACGCAGAAGGAGCTGCTCGCCTACAAGAAGGGCCTGCAGGTCTAGGTTTGCCCTGCCGATCACGCTGATCCGGCGGCCGGCGAGACCTGCATGTCGGCGGAGGTGCGCGATGCGCCGCGCGAATGCACCCGTTGCCTCGCTCGCGCGTTAGCATCCGTGATGCTGCGGATCCTCTCGGTCACCCTGGCGCTCGCCCTGCTGCCGCTGCCCGCGCTTGCCGACCGCGCGCCGCCGCCGCCGTACAAGGCGCGCGCGACGACCAAGGAGATGCGCACGCTCGAGCTGTTCATCTACGAAGGGGACACGTACCAGCGCGGTCGACCGCCGAAGAACCTCCGGCGCAAGGACGTCGACGCGTACCTCGCGGCCGCGATCGGCGACGGTGGGTTCAACATCGAGACCGCGCAAGCGATCGACAACGTCGCGAGCTTCTATCGTACGCCCCAGGCCGCGACGGCCGCGCTCGCGAAGCTGACCCGGTCCGAGACGACCCAGGCCGACGTCACGATCTCGATCGTGCTGTCGCGGGTCGCGCTCCATGGCGATGCGAAGCAGCGGGCGGCGGTGGCGCAGTACTGGCCCTGGCTCTGCCAGAAGCTCGAGACGCGCATGCATGTGGACGAGCTGGTGCGGTTGTTTCACCGCCTCGACGGCGCCGTGACCTCCGACGCGTTGAAGGCGGCCGTGGATGCGCGGATCGCGGCGCTCGCGCCGGCCGTGAAGCAGAAGGACTACTCGGCGGAGATCGAGACCGAATATCTGCGCGACACCATCCGCAACGCCCTCGCGAGCGTCGAGTACTCGCTGGCGACGCAGCAGACGCTTGCCGCCGAGACCGATGCCGCAAAGCGCCTCGCGTCGCTGATCGACATCTATCTGCTGATCGACGAACAGACGGAGTACGTCGCGGAGTGGGCCACAGGCGTCCTCGCCGATACCGGCACCACGACGCAGGGCCGCGCGCGCGTGGCGAAGGCCTTCCGGGCCGCGCTGAAGCGGGTCGCGCAGCAGGACGCGAAGCGGCAGGAGTTCGCGAAGCTCCGCGCGCTGCACGGGATCCAGTTCTTCGGCGGCAAGCTGACGAAGGCCGAGGCGGCGTTCGTCGCGAAGCGCCAGAACAGCCAGAGCGACTGGTTCGGGCCGTAGTCCGGGGCGCGGATGACAGCTGCTAACCGCGCGGCGGGCGGCAATCGCAGTTGCTCGCCGGCTAGGTTAGCGGCCAGCGCACGCGGCCGTGCCGAGCGACAACTCGACGCCGTATCGCGGGGGTAGGCGAGGCCTCGCGAGAGTTGCCACCGAGCCGTCACGCAAGTGCGACGGCACGTCGCGTGCTCATGGCGGTCCCATGCGCAAGATGCTCGCTTCCCTCCTCCTCGCGTCCTCCCTCGTTGGCTGTGCCACCCAGGTCAAGGAGGATGTCGAGCTTCCCGAAGTGATCACCGAGGGCGCGGCGGACTCGTGGGCGCACCCCACCGAGTTCGGCAAGCTGTTTCAGGGGGTCTGGCAGTTCGGGACGCTGGATCCGAGCAGCAACCAGAACTTCCCGGCCTTCACGTTCGAGCTCACGGCCGATGCCGACGTCAGCGTGGTCACGCGGCAGGCGCCGACGGATGAGCCCGAGCTGACCTCGTCGGTCCTCTACGTCTACAAGCAGCGCGACGAGGGCACCTGGCAGCGCATCGCCCGCACGGAGCCGACGGACGACTTCGCGAGGCTCTCGAAGAACCTCGGTGCGGGCGTGTATCGGGTCATCGTGAAGGGCGTCGAGCAGGAGGCCACGGGGCAGTTCATGGTGCAGCTCCGCTGCGACGGCGCCGGGTGCGTCGACCCGGCCGAGCAGTGCATCCTGGGCTCGACGTTCCACGAGAACGTGGACGTGAAGGAAGGCGCGCTGGTCGACTACGGCTCGAAGGTGCTCACGGCGACGAGCCAGATGAACGACGCGCTGAAGGCGCAGATCATCGCCGCCGTCCGCGAGTCGGCGCACGACGACGTCACGACCATCGAGGCGGCGTTCGAAGCCGTCGACCAGGGCGAGATCAATCGCTACCGCTTCTACGACAACCTCGCCGGGCGGTCGCTGATCGCGATCGAGTACGGTGCGGGTGATAACTCCTACGGCGCCGTGTTCGTCGAGGATGGCACGGAGGTGGCGGCATCCATCAACGATGGCGACATCTACGAGTGCAAGCTGCAGCCGCGCGCGTGCGTGTTCGGCCAGTCGATGGGCGAGGCCGCTTTCATGCCTGACATGAAGCAGACCAGCGACGTCGAGCTGACCGACGCGGCGGGGCTCTCGGAGATGCTGCAGAAGCAGATCGTCGCGGCCACCGGCTCGACCACGGTCTCCGAGGCCTTCGAGTCCGTCGACGAGGGCATCATCTACGTCGAGACGTTCCGCCACCAGGACGCGCGCGAGTTCACCGTCGTGCGCTACTACGGCGGCGACAATCCGGTCGGCGCGTACTTCCGCTCGGACTCCGACGTGATCGTCGCGTCCATCGGTGACGGCGAGATCGGTGGCTGCACCGAGTTCTGATGCGCCCCAGCCGGCGTGCGGCTACCGCTTGACTGGCTTCACGTGCCAGATCTTCGCGGCGTACTCGGAGATCGAGCGATCCGACGAGAAGCGCCCCGAGCGGGCCGTGTTCAGGATCGACGAGCGCAACCACGCCGAGCGCGAGCGCCACATCGTCTCCACGCGGGCCTGGCAATCGATGTAGGCGCGGTAGTCGGCGAGCACGAGGAACGGGTCGCGGTTCACGAGGTCGTCGATGAAGCCGGCGAAGGTCGCGCGGTCTCCGCCCGAGAAGGCGCCGCTGTTGATGAGCTCGAGGGCGCGCATCATCTCCGGGTCCTTGTTCAGGAGTTCGCCGGGGCGATACCCGGCCTGCTTCGTGGCGACGACCTCCTCGGCGGTGAGGCCGAACAGGAAGAAGTTGTCCTCGCCGACGGCCTCGCGGATCTCGACGTTCGCGCCGTCGAGCG
>JALHPV010000056.1 GCA_022842285.1 Kofleriaceae bacterium | reverse complement strand
AAGCCGGCCAAGCCCGCGACCAAGCCGGCCAAGCCCGCGAAGCCGGCGACGCCCGCCGAGCCGACGCCCGCCGAGCCGACGCCCGCCGAGCCGACGCCCGCCCCGTAGCGAGACACCCGCGCGACGCGTGGTCGTACGGAGCGTGACGCCATGTCACGATCTGGGATGCGTTCGTTCCTCGTCGCCCTCTCGCTCGTTGCCGCCGCCGCGCCCGCTCACGCGAAGTGCAGGCTCCCGACGCGCTCGCCCACGGTGTTGACCTCGGCCGAGGTCCCCGCGGGAACTGGCGTGCTCGTGTCCACCTCTCAGGACCAATCCAAGGAAGACGAAGGCGAAGCGTTCCAGCCCACGTGGGAGTGGAAGGACGCGACGGGCACCACCAAGCCCACGGTCAAGACGCTGGCTCCGGGCCTGGTCATCTACGAGGTACCGGCGAACGTCACATCCGTCGAGCTCTTCGATGGGAAGCGAGCGCGCGCGACAGTGGCGGTGGGAGCGCCGACGCCGAGCACGCTCGTGGCGCCAAACGTCAAGACGATCGGGCACTCCATCACGGAGGGGCGCCGTAGCAGTGACGAGTTCACGAAGGTGACGCTGGCTACGCCGGCGCCCGCAGACGCCGTCGCGATGGTCATCTACGACGCCAAGACCAAGCACGCCCTGTCGTATGGCTTGGTCAACGCCGGCAACCGGTCGGTCATGGTGTACGAGCGCGGTAGCTGCGGAATCAACCCGGACGGCACCGTCACGCCGAAGCTGAAGCAGAAGGTCGTGGTTCGCTTCGTCGACCAGTTCGGCCGCCTGTCGCGCGCGTCGAAAGCGAGGACGATCCAGCGCGGCACCTCGGCCCGCTAGTCCCCCGCTAGTCCTCCGACCGCTACGCGGGCGGCTTGGGCGCTTCGGTCGCCGCGGGCTCGAGGAGCTCCTTGCGGTAGACGAGGCGACCACAGCGCGGGCAGGTCTCGATCGATTCCATCCGGGCGAGGATGTTGTTGAGCTGCGGCGGCAAGGCCATGTGGCAGCCCTGACAGACGCCCTTCACCACGGGCGCGACGGCATAGCCGCGCTTCGCCGCGAGGCTGTCGTACAGCTTGAGAAACTGCTTGTCGACGTTGGCGCGGGCCTCGTCGCGCGTCGCGCGGGCGGCGGCTAGGTTCGTGATGATCTCGTTGAGCTGGCCGGACTGCGCGGCCTCGCTCGCCGTGAGCTCGCTGCGGACGCCTTCGACATCCTTGTCACGCGCCTCGAGCTGCGCGTTCGAGGCGACGGTGGTCTCGGTGACCTTCTTCAGCTCGGCCTCGCGGTCGCTGATCGACTTGCGCTTGTTCTCGACCTCGCGCGTGGCGGCGCCGAACTCCTTGCTGTTCTTGGTCGCCTGGAGCTTGCTCTGCGCCGTCTTCAGCGCCTCGCGCTCGCGGTCGATGAGCTCCTGCTGTTGCTTGCGCCAGGTCTCGGTCTCGTTGAGCTTGGCGCGCTCGGTGTCGAGCATGCCCTGCAGCTTCGCGAGATCGCGGCGCAAGGGATCGAGCTTGGCGGGAAGGGACGTGGCGGCGGCCTCGAGCTCGCGAACCTTGGCGTCGGACTGCTGGAGCTGGAGGAGAAACACGAGCTGTTCGCGCACTGCTTTTCTTAACCTTTCGTGGGCCCACCTGGGCTTGAACCAGGGACCCACCGGTTATGAGCCGGCCGCTCTAACCGACTGAGCTATGGGCCCGCGGGCCGCCGGTGCCACCTGATGTGGAATGCCGCACGGATCGCGACGGGGACACTATCAGGTTGCCAGGAAACGACAACACCTGCGGCCCCACCCGGGAGGCTATACTCGTCGGTGCATATGACCACGGGAACCTTGGTGCGCCTGGCGTTCGTGGCCGGCGCAGGGCTGGCACTGATCGCATCGGCTTCCTCCGGCAACACCGGCGCGTACGCTCCGGCCCCGACCGGCGCCGCCCCGCAGTCGCAGACGGGCGGTCCGCCCGCGTCGCAGCCCATGGACCCGTCGAGCTCGCTCGGCCTCTGGCGCTCGACCTTCGGCGCCGTGAAGATCGAGCCCGACAACAGCCAGGGCGGCATCGCCGGAGGCGCCATCCACGGCGTGTACGTCTACCAGAAGGCGGGCGCCGAGGTGACGGGCTACTTCTCGGGCCGCCTCGACGGCAACGTCCTGAACTTCCGCTGGCAGGAACCCTCCAACCCGCCGCTGGGCGGCGCGGGCTATCTCGTCTTCGACGTGCGCGGCCAGCAGTACAGCGGTCGCTGGTGGTCCGATGCGCGCGATCGCGTCGGCGTCTGGAACGGCTGGCGTCAGGCGCCGACCCAGGGCAACGACCCGTATTCGACGCAGAGCTACGGCGGTGACGCCTACGGTGGCGCGAGCTACGGCAATAGCTACCCGCCGCCTGCACCTAGCTACTAGATGCGCATCGCCGCCCTGCTCCTGCTGACGGGGTGCTGGCGCTCGACGCCCGCCCCCCCACCGCCCGCGCAGGACCCACACGTCGAGGCGGTGCCACAGGACACGGTGGCGCCGCGCGACGAGCCACGGGTGCTCGAACCAGATGACGGCGTGGAAGGAGGGGTGGAGGGAGGCGTCGTTGGAGGCGTCGTAGGAGGCGTCGTGGGAGGCGTGGTCGGAGGTGACGTCGGAGGCGTGCCGGGTGGCACAGGACCACCACCGTCGCCGAGCACGGCCTCGGCGGGTCGCCTGGAAGCGAACCGCCTGACCGGCAACTACAACGTCCTCCCGCCGGCGTCCGTCTTGGACGCCGCCCTCAAGGACGGCAAGGGCAAGCTCGTCTGCACCTTCAAGGTGTGCATCGACGTGCAGGGCCTCGTCTCCGAGGCGAGACTCATGACGAGCTCTGGCTATCCTGGGTACGACTCGCTGCTCAGGAGGGAGATCTTGGCCTGGACCTTCCAGCCGATGCTCGAGAACGGTCAGGCCGTCCCGCTCTGCACCATCTACAGTTTCATCGTGAAGGTCTAGGCGCGAGCGCGCCGAGCTCGAGCGTCCCGTCGAAGACGTGGGTGGCGGGGCCCTGCATCAGGACGTTCTCCATGCCGGGCAGCACGGTGATCGCGAGCGAGCCCCCGGGCAGGTTCACCCGGATCGGCGCACCCTCGTCGGCCTTGCCAGTGAGCACGGCCGCGACGGCGGTGGCGCAGGCCCCGGTGCCGCACGCGAGGGTGATGCCACACCCGCGCTCCCACACGACGAGATCGATCTCGGTGCGCGACTTGGCGTGCGCGAACTCGGCGTTGGTCCGCTTGGGAAACAGGGCGTGATTCTCGACGCTGCTGCCGATCGTCTCGGCGAGCTCGCGGGCCCGCTGGCCCGACTCGACGAAGGTGATCGCGTGTGGATTGCCCATCGACACCGCGGTCACCGCCAGCGGCGTGCCCTTCGCGTCGACGGACTGCTCGATGGCGCGCTCGTCGGCGGGCCCCTGCATCGGGATCTGCGCCCGCGTCAGCCGCGGCGCCCCCATCCGCACGGTGACGCTCGTCGCGATGCCGGCCTGCGCCTCGACGGCGCACGTGAGGACGCCCGCGCCCGTCTCGATGGCGAGCTCGGGCTTCGCGAGGCCCCCGCGGTCGTACAGCTCCTTCACCACGCAGCGCAGGCCGTTGCCGCACATCTCGGCCTCGGAGCCATCGCTGTTCAGCACGCGCATGCGCGCATCGGCGACGCTCGACGGCAGGATGGCCAGGACGCCATCGCCCCCCACGCCGAACTGGCGGTCGCACAGCGCGATCACGCGGGTCGGATCCTGGACGGCCTCGGCCTCGGCGGCACTTGACGCGCGCAGATCGACGACGAGGAAGTCGTTCCCGAGCCCGTGATACTTGGCGAAGCGCATGGGGCCTACCCTAGCATTCCCGCGGCCGGGGCCCGGGCTGCGCTAGACTGCCGGGATGGTCTCCCAGCGCGGGCGCTACCACCGCTATACGTACAGCCAGTACGTCGCGATCGAGCACGATAGCTCGACAAAGCACGAGTTCGTCGACGGGGAGATCTATGCGATGGCGGGAGGGTCCGAGGACCACTCGGCCCTCTCGGCCTCCCTCATCGTTGCGCTGGGGGCCGCAGTCGGTGACCGGCCGTGTCGCGTCCACACCTCGGACTTGCGCGTGTACGTCGAGGCCGTGGGCCTGGCGACGTTCCCCGACGCATCGATCGTCTGCGGGCCGCTGGAGCAGCATGCCCCGAGCCCGAAGGCGACCGCGCTCAACCCGGCGTTGCTCGTCGAGGTCACGAGCGACTCGTCGGAGGCCACCGACACGGGCTTCAAGCTCGACGCATATCAACAGATCCCGAGCCTGCGCGAGTACGTCGTGGTCTCGCATCGCGAGCGCCGAATCACCGTCCACCGCCGCACGGCAGATGGCTGGATCACGCGGGTCGCGATCACAGGCGGACGCGTCGCGATCGAGACCGTGGTCACCGAGCTCGATGTCGATGCGATCTATCGCCAATCCTCGATCACGTGACTCGCGCCGTCAGCCAGGTGCATCCCCTGCATTGACGAGGCGCTCGGCGACCTTGGACCGATCAGATCCTCTGTGGGGAGGTACTAGCCGCGGAGGCTGAGCTGGCCCAGGTAGTCGCGCTTGCCGAGCTCGACGCCGTTGTGGCGGAGGATCGCGTAGGCGATCGACGCGTGGAAGAAGAAGTTCGGGATCGCGTGCTCGACGAAGTAGTCGAGGCCCGCCATCGTCTTGCCTTCCCAGCGCGGCTGAGTGACCGAGCGCTCGGCGGCGCCGGCGAAGTCGGCCTCCTTGAAGCCGTCGAGGTACGCGATCACCTCGCCGATCCGCTTGCTGAGCTCGGGCAGCGTGGTCTCCGTATCCGCGTGCGACGGCGCCTCGCGGCCGGTGATCCGCGAGACCGACAGCTTGGCGGTGTCGCACACGATCTGGATCTGCCGCCCGAAGGGGAACATGTCGGGCGCGAGGCGATAGGTGACAAGCACCGACGGGTCGAACTTCTTGGCCTCGGCATGCGCGGCGGCCTTGGTGAGCCACGCATCGATGTTGCGCAGCACCTTCTTCATCTCGGTCACGAGCAGCATGGGCGTCATGCGCCCGACCCTACGCGACTACCTGCTGGCGCGGTTGTCCCCGCCGTCGATTTGCCAGACGAAGATCGCGGGCTGCGAGCCGTCGTTCGGGAAGCTCATCACGGTCAGGTACTTCGTGCGCTCGGAGAACTGCGGCGCGCGCCCACACAGGAGCACGCGGGTGAGGAGGCGTTCGGCGTATGTCATTTCGCCCGTGGCCTCGTCGACGAAGGGCTCGGTGTCGAGCTCGTGATCGATGACGCGGGCGGTCTCGATGTCCGAGCGCGGCGAGGCGGGCCACGTCGCGTCCTTCAGATCATCGAGCGTGCTCCGGGCCTCGATCTGCATCGTCAGGCCCGCGAAGGCGCGCTCGCGCTTGGCGAGGGCCTCGTCGAGGGTCTCCTCGCCGCCCTGGTGGCGAGCTTCCCACTCGAACTCGAAGCAGACTTGCTGCGCTTCTTCGCTGTAACCGCGGTAGGTCAGCGGGATCCTCGAGTGCTTCGAGATCGACGTCTCGCGGCCCTCGCGCGGTGACAGATCATCGTTGATGTAACCGACGTAGTGCTTGTCCTTCGAATCGTCATCGAAGGCGGCCTGCACGGCCGATCCTGGCTGGACGATGCGCTCACCCGCGATCTGCGGGCAGCCCGCGACCGTGACGAGAAGCAGGAGGAGAAGGCGTCGCATTACCGCTCGAGGCGCTCCGCGAGGGCAAACAGCCGATCGCGACGCGTCTCGATGATGTTAGCAGCCGCGCGCGCGATCGCGGCCACTGGCTTTGCGGGCTGGCTCGCCAGGAACGTCGATGCATCCATCGCCCCGCCCCACCAGCGGCGCGCACCCTCGACGCCCTTCATGACCTCGGCCTCGCCGACGCTGGCGTGCAGGAAGGCCCCGAGCGGCGAGGGGCCGGTGTCGAAGCTCGACTCCGACGCCCGGCCGTCGGCCAGGAGCTTGTGCAGCGCGGAGTCGAGATCGCGAGCGTGCGGGAGCGGCGCGAGGAACTGCTCGATCCGCTTCATCTGGCCGCCCTGGTGCGACGCGAGTTGCGCCTTCATGCCGCCCATGAAGTAGTCGATCGGGACGTCGCCACCGGAGACCTCACAGATCGCCTCCACGATCGCGATGGAATAGAGCTTGGCGCGGAGGTACCGGACCGCGAGCTGGAGGTTGCCCGTGGTCCGCGCGACCCGTCGGGCGTGCACGCTGGGCGCCGGCTCGTCGTCGTAGTAATGGAACACGCGGTCGGCGGGCAGCCACGCGAGGAAGCCTTCCATCTTCTGCAGCGCGGCGCGGTAGTCCCGCACGGTGTAGACCATCGGTGCGTGCAGCGCCGGATTGCTCTCCGGCAGGAGCTTCCACGTGTTGTCGAGGAAGCGCCCCGGATCGTTGTCGGAGAAGTTCTCCACGTCGCGATTCCCCACGCGCACCGCGCGCTTCACCGCGACCTCGAGCTCGTCGCCCGCGATCCCCAGGCGCGCGAGCCGATCGCGGAGCTCCGGGGCCGGGTCCTCGCGGAACGGAATCGTCTGCTCGATGCAGGCCGCGATCGCGATGCGCTGCTCGCGTGTCAACGCATCCTCGAGCTGAAGCGCAGCTACGAGGGCCGACGCGAGCTCGTTCAGCCCCGACGTCCCCGTCACGACATCACCGACCTCGCGGCCGAACACCGCGAGCACCTCCCCCGTCACCGGCTTGGCCGCCGCCGGCAGGACCTTCCAGCCCGCCGGTTCGTGCGCGAGCACCTGGTCGAGCTCGGCCTTCATCGAGCGCGGCGCCCCCTGGTCCACCTGGATGTAGACCGCATCGTGATAGAGGGCGGCGATGACCTCGAGTGGATCGCCATCCGCCAGGAGGTCCACCACGTGGTCGTGGTTGTGAAACTCGCGGCCTGGCGCTGACAGGGCGGCATGAATCGAGAAGCCCCAGCGCTCGATCTCGCCCAGCTCGGCGGCCGACCCGAGATCGTGAAGTGCGCGCCAGAGCGCGTTCACGATCTCGTGCACCGGAGATCGGAGTCCTTCGGGCCCACCCATCTATCCCACGATATCAAAGGCCCGCCCGGCGGAGAGGTCGATAAGCCGAGTTCTGTCGTGGATGACCATTCCTCTAGGCCCACCGTTACCAGTGGGCTCGAGCGACCAACCCGGAGTCATCGCGCGGGCAACGCGACCCCTGTCTGGTCTTGCTTCGGGTGGGGTTTGCCGTGCCCTCTCCGTCGCCGGAGAGGCGGTGCGCTCTTACCGCACCCTTTCACCCTTACCGGCCTCGCGACCGGCGGTCTGCTTTCTGTTGCACTGTCCTGCGAGTTACCTCGACTGGCCGTTAGCCAGCACCCTGCCCTGTGAAGCTCGGACTTTCCTCTCGTGCCGGACCCTTGCGAGCCGACACCAGCGGTCACCTCGACCTCTCCGCCGTTTGGGCGCCTCAGTGATACCACCGAAAGACCCCGCTGCTGCACGCGGCGGTAACCGACCCGCGCGCTATGACATCTGATCTCGATGAGCACCACCACCCGCGGGCCCGCTGAACCGCGCACCGGCGCCCGATCGGCCCTCGCGCTCGTCGGGTTCATCGTGCTCTGCCAGGCAGCGGGCGCCTCGGGCGCCGTCGTCACGGACGCGAGCTGGTACCGGGCGCTCGATACCCCGCCGTGGGCGCCACCCGGCTGGATCTTCGGTCCGGTCTGGATCTCGCTCTACACGGTGATGGGCATCGCGGCGTGGCTCGTCTGGCGGTCCCCCGCCGGCAGGCCGCGCCAGGTGGCGCTGATCGCGTTCGGCGTCCAGCTCGCGCTCAATGCCGCGTGGACGCCGATCTTCTTCGGGCTGCGCTCCGTCAGCGGCGGCCTCGCGGTGATCGTCCTCCTGCTCGGCGCGATCGTGGCGACCATCGTTTGCTTCCGGCGCTGCCGGCCGGTCGCGGCGTGGCTCCTGGCCCCGTACCTGGCCTGGGTCAGCTTCGCCACCGCGCTCAACGGCGCGATCTGGCTGCGGATGTGACCCGCGGGGTGTCCCCTGCGCGTCGTCAGATGACGAGTGCGGTCACCCGCTTCTCGACCTCCACGACGATCGAGATGAGCTCTTCGACGTACCGATGGTCGAGCTCGACATCACCTTCATATTCGGATCGGTTTCGATCGTTGTGCGCCTTGTCCAGCACCTTCCATTGCCTGGAGGGCAGCTGCAGAGTTTCCTCGAGAACCTGGAACACGATGTAACGCTGCTTGTTGGGGCGGTAGCCGTGATACCGGAGCGCGGCAAGCGCGAGCGCGTGCGCCGCGTTGTACGCGAGGTCGAAGCGGCTCGAGAGCGCGAGACCCGTGTTCGCCGCGTCATGAAGCCGTTCGCTCCCCGATCGCTTCAGACCTGCGAGCTCGTCGTTGTCGCGCGGCTCCTTGTGGAGCACACCCGTCGACACCAGGTTGTCGAGTCGCGAGCTCACGGAGGCTCACCGACCAGGTCGATGTGTGGTCCGGCAAGCACCTTGCGGAGGAACGCGCTGGTCTTTCGTCGAGAGGTGAACTCGCTGACCGTGTAGAGCGTGGGATTGATCTTCCGCTCGATCCGGAGCTCAACCGGTTCGAGGGCTCCGAAGACCTCCGACAGCGAGAGCTCGTCCGACACGACGAGGATGTCGACATCACTCGTTGCGCGAGCGCTGTCTTTCGCCGTCGAACCGTACACGAACGCGTACGGGATGCGGTTACCGAGGGGCGCTAGCGCGCGGGCTATCAATGCGGCGACGCCGCTCGTCTTCGCAACGATCGAGCACAACTCGGCGAAGACGGACGCAGCTTCGTTTGCGCGATACGTCCGCGTCTTGTTCGTGATGGAGCTCACGATGAGCCCACTCGCGGTCAGTCGCTCCACTTCCCGCTGGACGGCGCCGGAGCCAACGTTCGCGAGCGCGATCAACTCGCTGATTGCGAAGGAGCGATCCGGTTGCCCGAAGAGAATCCCAAGAACACGCTGCTTCGAACGAGACCACAGCGCATCGAGAACCGATGAACCTTCTACCGCCCCAGCAACGCGCTGGTGGCGACGGGCCTCGAGCGATGTACCCATTCTGGGCATCATTCTACCCAATCTGGGTAGACGAGCCACCGCTTCGCTAACGAATTGGAATTCGAGCGCTTTCAGGCCGGGGTCGGCGCGGGGAGCTGCTTCACGCCGTCGTAGACGCCGGTGCGGAGGTTCTTGCGGATGACGAGCGCCTCCTTGATCACCTTCCACATGTCCTTCAGCGGGTTGATCTTCGAGCGCTTGTCGTCGGTCCACTCGACGCCGACCTCGGCGATCGCGTAGCCCTCCTTGCGAGCGAGGGCGAGGATCTCGAGGTCGAAGGCCCAGCCGTCGATGGTCGCGCGGCGGAAGAGGTCACGCGCCGCTTCGGCGGTGAAGGCCTTGAAGCCACACTGCGTGTCCTTGACGCCGGGGACGAGCGAGCGCTGGATGACCTTGTTGCAGAGGCGGCTCCAGAGGACACGGTAGAACGGCTGCGGCTCGGTCTTCGCGCCCTCGGCGTAGCGCGAGGCGATGCTGATCGGCGCCTCGCACTTCGTGATGGGGAGGATGAGGCGCGCGAGCTCCTCGGGCGGCATCGAGCAGTCGGCGTCACACATGACGCGGAGCTGGCCGCGCGCCCCGAGCATGCCCATGCGGACGGCCGCGCCCTTGCCGCGGTTCGGCGTCTGGCGCAGGAGGCGGAGGTTCGGGATCGACTGCATCGAGGTCTCGACGATGGCGCAGGTGTTGTCCTTGCTGCCGTCGTCGACGACGACGATCTCCCAGCGGAGCGGCTGGCTCTGGAGAAAGCGGTGCAGCTTCACGAGGGTGGGCGGCAGGCGCTCCGCCTCGTTGTACGCGGGGACGATGATCGAGAGATCGACGAAGCCGTTCGACATAAGAGACTCCTTCAAGCCGTGACCGTTGAAAGGCGGCGCCAGACGAGGCGACGCTGCGCGGGGTACGCCCACGCGAGGAAGACGAGCACCGCGACGGCAAGGCGTGCCGGCACGATCGGAGCACCGAGCTCCTCCACCGCAAGATGCATCGCGGACGCCGAGAGCAGCGCACTCGCCACGGCCACGAGGCCGAAGCGGATGACCTGATCGACGCGGATCGGCGAGCGATCCTGGAACGCGATGTACTTGTTGGCGAGGAAGCAGACGACCGCCCCGGACGCTGATGCGATGAACGCACCGGGCAACACGGGGACACCCAGCCCGCGGACCAGCAGGACCACGAGGCAGACGTCCACGAGCGTGCTCAGTGCGCCGCCGAGGCCGGCGATGAACAGCGTGCGGAGGCGACTCACGAGCCGGACTTAAAGCAGCCGGTGTGCCGGTTGCTAAGTGGCTATATTTACAGGCCTTGCCAGGACGCCCCGGTGTCAGGGCTTCGACGTTCACCAGTAGACTCGACGGTCTAGCTACCGGGTCGTGAACATCGCGTGAGGGGCTACTCCGCTTCCGGGGGCTCCCCGGGGTCCGGCTCGCCCGCGGGCGTCGGCTCGGCCACGACCACCTCGGCACAGCTCGGCAGACGCCGGGGCGTGACCAGATCGGTGGCGCCCACGAGCGGCTGCGCGGTGCCGTCCAGGGCCACGACGGCGACGCCGTCATCGGCGGCGATCGCGACACGTGTCTCGTCGACCCACTCGATCGCGATGCCCTTCGCGGCGGCGCCGAGCTTCGTGATCGAACCGGTCGCGGCATCGGCCACGAACGCGCCGATCGCGCTCTCGCCCGGCGCGCAGTCATCGACGAGCTCGGCGACAAAGGCGAGCCGCGTGCGATCCGCAGACCACACGAGCGAGGCGCCATCGATCTGACCGGGCGCGGTGAGGACGCGGTTGGTACGCGAGATGCGGACGGCACTCGCGAACCCGCGCTCGTCCCAGTCGGCGGCGATGCCGTCCAGAGGCTTCGCATGCAGCACGGGGCGTCCGGCCGTCAGCGCCAGCCACGGCCCCACCGGGCGCTTGCGCTCCTTCTTCACGAGCGGCTCGGTGCGCTCCTTCGTGTGCCGGAGCACCTGGGTGCCCGTCTTCACCCACCCGGCGGCGAGCTCGAGGTCGCCGCCACCGACGGCCAGCGGGCGATACGTCTTACCGACGGTGAGATCGACGACACCGACACCGCCGCGCACGACGTACCAGAGCGCCCCCGGCGAGCGCAGCGCGGCCACGACGCGCCCATTCGTCCGCGTGAGTCGAAACCAGCGGGTGCTCGTCGGATCCCACGCGTAGAGATCGCCCGCGGCGCGCACCACGAGCGAGCGCCCGATGCCATCCACGTAGGTCGCGCGATCCTCGTCGACCCGGCGGCGCCACGCCTCGCCGATCGGCGACGCGAGGAACGGCTCGAACGCCGGCCGCTCGAGCGAGCCCGCGCCCCACTTGCTGAAGTCACCGGCGGCGGCGATCTGGAGCGGCGCGAGGACCTCGTCGAGCTTGCCGAGCTTCGCCTTCGCGATCGCGAGGAGCCACGACGCTTCGAGGTGCGACGGGTCTTGCCCCAGCGCTCGCTCGCATGCCGCCTCGACCTCGCTCCAGTCTCCAACCGACTCCGCACCGCGGGCGGTCTTCACGTGGCCGTGGCCAGCGCGCTCCGGCCAGCGCCAGGCGGCAAGGTCGGGCAAGCCGAGGGGTCTCGGCGGCACCTCCAGCCGCGCATCCGGCACCGTGACCTCCGTCCGCGCATCCCGGCCGGGGGTTGGCGTCGCCTCTCGTTTCCCCCCGCACGCGCCCGCCAGCGCCGCGACGGTCAGACCGGCGAAAGCCATGCGCACGCCCCCACCTATCACACATCGTCGGGATCCCCCACTCACACCCTACCCACGGCAGGCCGGCGGCGGTCGCCCTGGGCCATTGTGCCCATGGCGGGTGGCTGCTATAGAGCCGCCGCCCCAAGTGTCCGTCGTCAGTACAAATATTCGCAATGTCGCCATCATCGCTCACGTCGATCATGGCAAGACCACCCTGGTCGACGGGCTCCTGAAGCAGGCCGGTACCTTCCGAACCGGTGAGGTCGTCGCCGAGCGCGCGATGGACTCCAACGACCTGGAGCGCGAGCGCGGAATCACGATTCTGTCCAAGTGCACCGCGGTCACGTGGAAGGGAACGCGCATCAACATCGTCGATACGCCGGGTCACGCCGACTTCGGCGGTGAGGTCGAGCGCGTCCTCGGCATGGTCGACTGCGTCCTCCTGCTCGTCGACGCCTATGAGGGTGCGATGCCGCAGACGCGCTTCGTCACGCAGAAGGCGTTCGAGATGGGGCTCAAGCCCATCGTCGTCGTCAACAAGATCGATCGTCCGGGCGTCGATCCGCACGAGGTCATGGACCAGGTGTTTGCGCTGTTCGACTCGCTCGGTGCCACCGACGAGCAGCTCGACTTCCCCGTCATCTACGCCTCGGGCCGCCAGGGCTACGCGATCCGCGAGCTCGGCGACGAGCCCAAGGATCTGGGGCCGATCCTCGACCTCATCCTCGAGAAGGTCCCGCCGGCCGCCGGCGACCCCGACGCGCCGCTGCTCATGCAGGTCGCGACGCTCGACTACGACGACTACCTCGGCTACATGGCCATCGGCCGCATGCGGGCCGGTCGCGCCAAGGTTGGCGACCGCGTCCTCCTCGCGCACCGTGACGACACCAAGGAAGAGTTCCGCGTCCAGAAGGTCCTTGGCTTCCAGGGCCTGAAGCGCTTCGAGCTCGCCGAGGCGATCGCCGGTGACATCGTCGCGTTCACGGGCATGTCGAACCTGAACGTCGGCGAGACGATCACGTCGATCCAGAACCCGACGATCCTGCCGCTCCTCAAGATCGACGCCCCGACGATCACGATGAACTTCCGCGTGAACGACGGTCCGTTCGCCGGCAAGGAAGGCAAGTACGTCACCTCGCGCAACCTCGCCGAGCGCCTCCAGCGCGAGCTGAAGAGCAACGTCGCCCTTCGCGTCGAGGAGACGGCCGATGCGGGCGTCTTCCGCGTCTCGGGTCGTGGCGAGCTCCACCTCACCGTCCTCATCGAGACGATGCGCCGCGAGGGCTACGAGCTCTGCGTGTCGCAGCCGCAGGTCATCCTGAAGACCGACCCGGAGACCGGCAAGACCCTCGAGCCGTACGAGGACGCCGTCATCGACCTCGACGAGAACTACTCCGGGCCCGTCGTCGCCGAGCTCAACCGGCGCGCCGGCATCATGCGCGAGATGCGGCCGTCGGCGCAGGGCCGCACCCGCCTCGAGTACCGCATCCCGGCCCGCGGCCTCATCGGCTACCGCAGCCAGTTCATGACGGACACGCGCGGCACCGGCGTGCTCTACACGCAGTTCGCCGAGTACGGTCCGCAGCTCCCCGATATCCGCACGCGCCAGAACGGCGTGCTCATCTCGAGCGAGCAGGGCACGTCCAACGCCTACGGCCTCTTCTATCTGCAGGAGCGCGGGCAGATGTTCATCGGCCCGTCGGTGAACAACTACTCCGGCATGGTCATCGGCATTCACGCCCGGGACAACGACCTGGTCGTGAACCCGAACAAGGCGAAGAAGCTGACCAACATTCGCACCACCGCCGCCGACGAGAAGCTCGTCCTCGCGCCGCCGAAGCAGCTCACGCTGGAGTACGCGCTCGAGTTCATCAACGACGACGAGCTCGTCGAGGTGACGCCGGCATCGATTCGCCTGCGCAAGGCGATCCTCGATCACAACGTCCGCAAGCGCCTCGAGAAGAAGCCGTCCGAAACGGATGATTGAGGCGCATCCGATGGCAGCGCGCTCGCGCTGTTGTTGGCGCTATCCGCCCGGCTTGGCCAGGAACACGTAGTCGAAGCTCGCGAGTCCCTCCGTCTGCGTGCCGATGGTGATGCGGTCGCCGAGCTCGCCGATCGGCGACACGAGCGACCCCTGCGAGTTGCCGCCTGACGCCCACCGGCACTCGAATGCGTCGCTGGACAGCAAGATCGAGTACGTGACGAGCGTCCCTGCGCCGCCCGGTCCGAGCGTCCCGCCCTGATTGAAGTCGAGGGGCATGTCGCCGTCCCACTGCGCGTATGCGTTCCAGTCGAGGCCACCGACGCCGCGATCGGTCTCGCACGCGTAATAGCGGTCGATCCCCGGGAACGTCCCCTGCTGCCCCACGACGATCCCGACGCGGGACAGCGGCTGCCGCGTGACATCGACCTCCACGCCCGCCATCAGATAGACGGTCCCCGGCGTGTCCGGCAGCGAGATGTACTGCGAACCCGACGCGGGCGTCGCGAGCACGAGCCGTCCGCCGGCCACCGACCAGCTTCCGGCCTGCGGCCACGTGCTCAGATCGACGGAGCCGTCGTCGAACCCATAGAACGCGAGCTGCGTGTCGCCGGCCATGCCGGGCCGCGGGTCACAGGCATCGCCGACGCCATCCTCGTCGGTGTCCGTGTTCGAGGTCAGATGCGGACACGGATCACAGACATCGCCCAGCAGGTCGCCATCGTGGTTGCGCTGGTCCATCTGCCCGACGTTGGGACAGTTGTCGGCGCCGTCGGGGTACCCGTCGCCGTCGGTATCGACGGACGCGGCATCACCCTCCACGGAACCATCGACGGCGGCGTCGGGAGGGCGGTTGCTGTCGGGCGGACCATCATCGACCGACGAGTCGTCCACGGAGTCGTCCGTCCCTGCGTCGCCCGCGGCCCCACCGAACGAGCAGCCGGTCGCGACGAGTGCGGCGAGTAGCGAAGAGCGCCCCATCCCTCTCAGCATAGCGCCGCGGGCCGATCAGCGGTGCCCTTGGGCGGACGGTCAGCGCGTGCGCGCGGCGACCACCGCGGCGATCGTGGCCGAGGCCACCGGGGAGGCGCTGCTGTCGGAGAGCGCCGTCTCCCACGCCGTGATGCGGCGCTGCCAGTTGGGGCGCTGCTCGACCGTGCCGGGGACGTTGTGCGGGACCGGATCGAGCGCGAGATCGTCGAGGGCGACGAGCATCACCTCGGCCGGGCCCGCGGCCAGCTCGATCGTCGCGGATAACATGGCGCGCTCGGCGTCGTTCAGCGCGCCCCCGACGATGGCGGCATCGGCACGCTTGATGAGCTCGGCCTTGGTGCACGCGCGCTCGTCGCGCTCGACGACCGCTTGCTTCTCGGTGATGAGACCGAGGTCCAGGCGGTCCTGGGTATCGGAGCCCTGCCACCAGCCCGCGAACGTCGGCGTGTCGTGCGTGTTGAGACTCGCGACCGAATTCTTCGGGGGGAGCTCGGGCTGGTCAGCGGGGTGCTTCGGGAAGTACCACTGACCGACGTGGAGCCGGTACAAGCCGTGCCGCTCCATCGCCGGGCGCACGACATCGGGCACGGTACCGAGGTCTTCGCCGGCCACGGCGCACTGGTTGCGATGCGATTCGATCGCGAGGATCGCGAGGACCTCGTCGTACGCGTACTTGACGTACGTCCCGTCGGTGGCCGCGAAGCCCTTCGGCACGCAGTAGAGGCGGAACAGCCCCATCACATGATCGACGCGCAGCATCTTCGACACGCGCATGTGGTGGCGCACGGCGCGGATCAGCAGGCGGTAGCCATCGCGGCGCAGCGCGATCGGCGAGAGCGGCGGCAATCCCCAGTCCTGCCCGCCGAGGAACAGCGGATCTGGGGGCGCCCCGGTCGAGGCGTCGAGGAGGAACAGCTTGCGGTGGCGCCAGACCTCGTACGCATCCGCGTTCACCCCGACGGGGAGGTCGAGGTACAGGCCCACGTCGTGCTGCGCGAGCGCGTCGAGCTGCCGCTGCATCGCCCACTGCGCGACGACGTGGGTGACGAGGCGATTGGTATCGACGTTCGCGGCGACCGCGGCGGCGTGGTCGCGGATCCCCGGCAGGTGGTCCTTGTACGGCGCGGGCCACGAATGCCAGCCGGTCTTGAACTGTTCGCCGAGGGCGCGGAAGGCCGCGTAGTCGTACGCGCCCGTCTCGATCGCCCACGCGTCGATCGCCTTGCCGTGCTCGGGGTGCGCCATGAGCGCGAGGGCGATCGGATCGAGCGCGTGCCGACGCCAGTGGTACGCCTCGCGGTAGTCGATCAACCCGCCGCGCCCTTCGGCGCCGCTTCGGCCGCGCGTCCGCCCGGCCTCGATGAGTGCGTGCCGCGCGGGCGGGGCGACGGGCGCGGGTGCGCCGACCAGGCCGGCGAGCTCGCCGAGATCCAGGTAGAGCTCGTTCCAGGCGATGCGGCTCGCCGGCGAATACGGCGAGAACACGCACGGCTCGTCGAGAAACTGCGCCAGCACGGGCAGCGTCGCGACGTAGCTGCCGCCCCGCGCGGCCACGCCGTCCATGAGCTGCCGCAGGGTGGAGAGGTCGCCCGTCTCGCCCGTGCGCGCGTTGGCCAGGCCATAGACCGGCGCGAACACGCCCCAGCGCCGCTTGCCCTGCCCCGGCGCGCCCCATGCGACCTCGGGGGCACAGATGCCGACGGCCTCGCCACCCGTGTGCGCGCCCGTCCAGGCGACCTGGTGATAGCCGTGCTCGCCGACCTCGATCGTCGCGCGCCGCACACAGCGCACCTCGCGGCCGTGCGTGTGGTCGCTGGCCGGGAGGTGGAACATCCGGCCGCTCGCGCGCACGGTCTGGCCGCTCTCGGTGGTCACCACGACCTCCCACGGCGAGTCCTGATCGGCCACGACCGAGAACGGCACCACGAGCTCGCGGCCCCAGCCGATCACGACCGGCGGCACGATCTCGGCGTGCTTCAGGTGCTCCAGCGCCGTCATCGCCGCGGGGGCGTCGTTCACCGATGAGAACGCGATGCCGAGATCCGGCACGAGCGTCTTCAGCATCGCCACCAGCGACTCGTCACTCGTGACGGTGCGGTGACCTTCGAAGTTCGTGTAGTCCGTCTCGAGTCCCGCCGCCCGCGCGAGCGCGTGGAGCGACCTCACTCAGCCTCCGACGAGCTTGAGCCAGAAGCCCGGCATGATGCCCATCTCGAGCACCAGCAGCGGACAGAGCGCCATCACGAAGATGAGCCCCCCAGACTTCGTCGGCGTGAACGGCGTCGTCGGCTCCTTGAAGTACATCGCGGTCACGATGCGCAGGTAGTAGAAGATGCTGATCGCCGAGTTCAGGATGCCGATGACGACGAGCCACAGGAGCTGGCCGTCGTAGACTTCCATCGCGGACTTGAAGACATAGAACTTACCGAAGAAGCCTCCGGTCGGCGGCATGCCACCGAACGAGAGCAGGCAGACCGTCATCGCGAGAGCGGCGCCGCCATGCTTGCTGGCGAGGCCCGACCAGTCGTCGACGAGCGTGCGCTCGTTGCCGCGCGAGCCGACGTAGATGACGACCGCGAACGCGCCCAGGGTCGAGAGCGTGTAGGCGATGAGGTAGTAGATGAGGCTGCCGTTCGCGGAGACCGCGCCGAGGCCCAGCGAGCAGATACCGACGAGCAGCACGCCACCGTGGGAGATCGACGAGTACGCGAGCATACGCTTCACGTTGTCCTGGCGGATCGCGCTGATGTTGCCGAGCGTGATGGTGATCGCCGCGATGACGACGAACGGGCTCGCCCAGCCGAGGCGGCCGTACGGGAGGAGGTCGCCGCCGAGTGCGAGTCCGAACAGGCGCATCATCGCCGCGACCGCGGCCGCCTTGACCGCCGCCGCCATGAACGCGGTGACGGGTGTGGGCGCGCCCTCGTAGGCATCGGGCGCCCACATGTGGAAGGGCACGGCCGCGATCTTGAAGCCGAACGCCACGACGAGGAGGAAGCCGCCCGCGATGACCAGGCCGGGGTTGCTCGTGGCCGCGAGGGCCGACTGCATGCGCAGGAGGTTCGATGTACCGGCGGCGCCGTAGAGCAGCGCCATGCCGTACATGAGGAAGCCCGTCGCGAAGGCGCCGATGAGGAAGTACTTCATCGCGGCTTCGTTGCCGCGGCGCGAGCGGCGGCGCATCGCGCACATCACGTAGATGGCGATCGACATCGTCTCGATGCCGAGGAAGATCGTGACGAGGTTCGCCGCGTGCGCGAGCATGACCATGCCCGACGCCGAGAGCAGCAGGAGGCCGTAGTACTCGCCGAGCTGCCACTCGTGCTCGCGCTGGTGCGCGGGCGAGATGAGCGCGGTCAGCGCCGTGGCCACGCAGAACAGCGCGGACAGGATGTAGCCCGTCCGGTCGGCGAACAGCATCTCGCCAAACAGCGTGACCCGCGCGCCCGGGGCGACCTGGCGGTAGAGCACCACGGACGCGATCGCGCCGGCGAGCGCCCCCGCGACCGCCAGCGAGACGAGCGCGGTGCGGTCCTTGCCCTTGTAGAACGCCTCGGCGAGCACGAGCAGCAGGCCCGTGATGACGAGGATGAGGTACGGGACGATGTAACCGAAGTCAGCGGGATTGATGATCACTGGGCACCTCCGGTCGGAGCGGCCGGAGCAGCGTCAGCGGCTCCCGGATTCATAGGCTCCACCGGCGTCATCGCGCCGTACTTGTGCGCAGGCCCATCGGGCTCCTGCACGCGGATGCGGTAGTCGCTCATGAACTTCTGGACGCTGGGCTCCATCACGCGCAGGAACGGCCGCGGGAAGACGCCGAGGAGGAAGATGCCGAGGCAGAGCGGGATGAACACCGCGAGCTCGCGACCCGACAGGTCCTTCAGGTGGCCGTTGCGGCTCTTGTCGAGCTTCCCGAAGAACACCTTCTGGAACATGTAGAGCAGGTAGATGGCGCCGAAGATGACGCCCGTCGCCGCGAGCGCACCGAGGAGGCGCGGGTACGGCAGGTAGTTCGGGAAGTTCGCCGGGAACGTGTCACCCGCGTTGAACGTGCCCATGATCGTCAGGAACTCGCCGACGAAGCCGGAGAGCGCCGGCAGACCCGCCGAGCCCATCACGATGATGAGGTAGAGGCCCGCGAAGATGGGCATCTGCTTCCAGATGCCGCCGTACTCGGCGAGGCGCCGGGTGTGGCGACGCTCGTAGAGGAAGCCGATGCCGAGGAAGAGGCCGCCGGTGGTGAGACCGTGCGACAGCATCGCGTAGATCGATCCGCTGATGCCGTACGCCGTCAGCGCGAAGATGCCGAGGGCACAGAAGCCCATGTGGCTCACGGAGGAGTACGCCACGAGCTTCTTCACGTCGTCCTGCGCGAAGGCGACGAAGGCACCGTAGATGATGCCGACGACGGCGAGGATCGCGATCACGGGGGCCCAGATGGCCGCGCCGTGCGGGAACAGCGGCATCGCGAAGCGCAGGAAGCCGTAGATGCCGAACTTCAGGAGCACGCTGGCGAGGATCACGGAGCCCGCCGTCGGCGCCTCGACGTGCGCGTCGGGCAACCAGGTGTGCAGCGGGAACAGCGGCACCTTGATGGCGAACGCGAGCGCGAACGCCGCGAAGCACCAGAACTGCGCGCTCTGCGGGAGCGCCACCTGCGAGAGCTTGTCGAGCTCCGTCGTGTAGACGCCCGTCACGTTTCCCGCCTGCACGTACAGGTAGAAGATGGCGACGAGCATCAGGAGCGAGCCGACCATCGTGTAGATGACGAACTTGATCGACGCGTAGAGGCGACGCTGGCCACCCCAGATGCCGATGAGCAAGTACATCGGGATCAGCATCACTTCCCAGCACACGTAGAACAGGAAGACGTCGAGCGCGACGAACGCGCCGAGCATGCCGGTCTCGAGGACGAGGATCGCGGCGATGAACTCGCGCGAGTGCTTCTCGATCGACTTCTGCGTCCCCAGGAGGGTGAGCGGAACGATGAGCGTGGTGAGCAGGACGAGGAAGATCGAGATGCCGTCGATGCCCGTCTTGAAGTGTGCCCCGAGGCCGGGGATCCACTCGACGTCGAACACGAGCTGCATGCCCGCCTCGCGCGGGTTGAAGTACCGCAGCACGAGCAGCGACACGAGGAACGTGATGATCGTGACGCCGAGCCCCATGCCCTTGTGGAGCGAGGCCTCCGCGCGCGGCGTGCACATCACGAGGATGGCGCCGAGGAGCGGCAGGCCGAGGATCAACGGGAGAATGAACTGGCCCTGCATTAGTAAGCTCCCGGAAGCTCGATCGTGCGCGAGACCTGCTTGTTCTCACGCGTCACGGGGTCCTCGAGCATGAGAATGACGCGCGCACCGACGTCGCCGATGCGCACCCGGATCTCGGGCTCCGTGTAGAAGGCGCCGCTGGCGTCCTGGTCCGCCTTGCCGTCACCATTCAGGTCCCACTTGAGCTTCGAGGTCTTGGTGAGGAGACCCGCGCCGGCATCCGCCTTCAGCACGAGCTCGTCGCCATCGACTTCATACGAGAACGTCGGCTCGGCCTTGCGGCTGGCGAGGAAGAAGACGAGCGCCGCGCCGACCACCAGGCCAGCGAGGTACCGCTGCACCTGGCCGTTCTGGAACCAGCGCGAGATGCGGCCGAAGATGCCGATGACGTACGCGGTGCCATTCACGGCCACGGTGTCGATGAGCCACCGATCGACGATCTCGAAGAGGCCGGTCGCGATCGTGCGGAACGGCTTCACGATGCTCGCCTCGTAGATCTCGTCGAACCAGAGCTTGTGCTTGCTGGCCTCGTACGCGCCCGCGAGCGGCCCCTCGACGAGCTTGTCGACGGAGCGCGACGGACCCTTGCCATACAGCATCCATGCGCCACCGATGCCGATGACACCGATGGCGAGCGCGACGGCCATGAGGCCGAGGATGGTGCCGTCACTGCCGTGACCCATGATCGCGCCCCCGCCCTCGGGCCCGTACCACGTGGGAGCGGTGCTCGGGGCGAGCCAGCTCGCGAGACCGTGCGACCAGCTCGGCAGGTGGATGCCCTCGAGGTGCGGCATGCCGATGAAGCCCGCGATGGTCGCGAGCGTCGCGAGGATGACGAGCGGAGCCCACATCGACGGCGGCGACTCGTGCGCGTGCTTCGCTTCCTCGGAGCGCTCCTCACCGGAGAACACGAGGAAGTAGAGGCGCCACATGTAGAACGCCGTGCCGAGCGCGGCGATCAGGAGGCCGAACCAGAGGATCTTGCCGTACCAGATGGGCCAGCCCGGCGGATGCACGAGGAACGCGCCCGCGAGGATCTCGTCCTTCGAGAAGAAGCCCGAGAACGGGAAGATGCCGGCGATGGCGAGGCACGAGACCATGAAGGTCGCGCGCGTGATCGGCATGTGCTTGCGGAGACCACCCATGGTGCGGATGTCGCCGGGGGTCTGCGACCCGCCGTGCTCCATGCCGTGCATGACCGAGCCCGCGCCGAGGAAGAGGCACGCCTTGAAGAACGCGTGCGTCCCGACGTGGAAGATCGCGGCCGTCCAGTTGCCCGTGCCGGCGGCGACAAACATGAAGCCGAGTTGACTGACGGTGGAGTACGCCAGGACCTTTTTTAAATCGGTCTGGGCGAACGCCATGAAGGCCGCGGCGAGCGCGGTCAGGAGACCGACGGTCGACACGACGATGAGGGCCGTCGTCGACGCGGAGTAGAGGAACGACAGCCGGCAGACCATGTAGACGCCGGCGGTCACCATCGTGGCCGCGTGGATGAGGGCGGAGACCGGCGTCGGACCCGCCATGGCGTCCGGCAGCCAGACGAAGAGCGGCAGCTGCGCGCTCTTTCCGCAGGCACCGATGAACAGGAAGATACCGGCGGCGGCGGCGAGGCGCTCACCACCCCAGAACCGCTCGACGAGCACCGGGCCGACGGTGGCGCTGTTCGCCATCGAGAGCTCGCGGAAGTCGAGCGTCTTGGCGGCCCAGAACAGGAGGAACATCCCGAGCAGGAAGCAGAAGTCGCCGATGCGGTTCACGACGAAGGCTTTGCGGCCTGCCGTGGCGTAGTCCTCGCGCTCGTACCAGAAGCCGATCAAGAGGAACGAGCAGAGCCCGACGCCCTCCCAGCCGATGAACATGACGAGCATGTTCGAGCCGAGGACGAGGATGAGCATCGCGCCCGTGAAGAGGTTCAGATAGCCGAAGAAGGCGCCGAACCGCGGGTCGTGGGCCATGTAGCCCGTCGAGTAGATGTGAATCAGGGTGCCGACGAACGTGATGATGAGGATCATCACTGCCGACAGCGTGTCGAGGCGGAACGCGAGATCGACCTTCAGGCCGCCGACCTCGATCCACGTGTAGACCTGTTGATAGATCCCGACGCCGCCGTTCCCGGCCTTGAAGGCCGTCCAGAGCGGGCCGAAGACGAGGTACAGGGAGAGGCCGCACGACGCGGCGACCGCGGCGATGGCGACGGTGTGGACCGTGCCGCGAGAGAACCAGCGGCCGATCGTCAGGTTGATGAACGCTCCGAGGAGCGGCAGCAACGGAATCCACGCCAGCAGCGGGAGTCCGGCGAACTTGAGGTTTGCGTACTCCATCTAGTGCCTCAGCGCCGTGAGCTTGTCGACGTCGACGTTGCGGCGGCCGCGGAACACGGCGACCACGATGGCGAGACCAACAGCGGCCTCGGCAGCAGCGACAGCGATGACGATCAGCGCGAACGTGTGTGCCGACAGGTCGCCCCACATGCGGGCGAACGTCAACAGCGTCATGTTCGCCGCGTTCAGCATGAGCTCGACGCTCATGAGGATGATGAGGGCGTTGCGGCGGACGAGCACGCCCCCCATGCCGATCAGGAAGAGCACGGCAGCGAGCACCAGGAAGTGCCCGTAGCCAACCTTGAACAGGATGTCGCTCATACGTTGTCCGCCCCGGAAGTAGATGCCGGTTCGTCTTCGTGCAGCGGGCGCGCGATCGCGATCGCGCCCCCCACGCCCACGAGGAGCAAAATCGAGATGGCCTCGAACGGGAAGAGTCCGGGTCCGAACAGGTCCGTACCGACGGCCTTCACCGAGCCCCAATCGTGGCCCAGGGAGGTCGGCCCGGGCGCCAGGTTCGCGGCCTCGCCAGTGGGCGGCCGCACCTTGATGAGGATCATGACGAGGCGACCGACGAGGTACGCGATGGCGAGGCCACCGATCACGCCGCCGATACGACCGGTGGGAGCGACGGGCTCGTCCTCGGGCCGGTTCAAGATCATGACGACGAAGACGAAGAGCACCATGATGGCGCCCGCGTAGACGAGCATCTGCACGACCGAGAGGAAGTGCGCGTACAGCATCATGTAGATGGCGCTGATGCCGAGGAAGCTGCCGACCATGCCCATCACCGCGGCGATGAGGTTGCGGCGCGTGACGACGAACAGGGCGCCGCCGATGGTGGCGGCGGCGAACGCCCAGAACAGCAGCGCGAGCGGCTTGCTCGCCGGGATGCCCTTGCTGTCGAGCTTGCTTTCGACGCGGTCGCCGTGGGGGAACTTCTCCGGCTTCGCCGGCTGGAGCAGCTCCGGTGCCTGCGCGCCGCCCTTCGCGGGAACGGCCAGGGGCGTATCGCCCGGCTGGAGGCGGCGCACATTCGGCGGCAGCGGCTGACCGGGCTGGACGACGATCGTGCCGGGGCGCGGACCGGGCTGGCCCGGCTGAGGCGCTGCACTGCCCTGCGCGAACGCGATCGCCGGCAGGCCGACCGCCACGAGCAGCGCGAGGATGAACGCCTTCATGCCGCCACCACTTTCGCGCGGTTCACGGCGGCCTCGAACTCGGCGCGGTACTTCGTGAGGAAGCCGAGCATCGGCCAGGCGGCGGCATCGCCGAGCGCGCAGATGGTGTTGCCAGCGATGCCGTGTGCGATCTGCGCGAGCAGGTCGACGTCGTTCGGCTTGCCGCGCCCCTCGGCCACGCGACGCGCGACCTTCTCGAGCCAGCCCGTCCCCTCGCGGCACGGCGTGCACTGACCGCACGACTCGTGGGCGAAGAACTTCATGATGCGCCAGACAGCCTTCGGGATGTCGCACTGGTCATCGAGGACGACCACGCCGCCCGAGCCCGCCATCGTACGGAGCGCACGGCCACCGCCGAGATCGAACTGCTGCGTCGGTGTCACCATGACGGGCTTGATGCGCTCGTCGGTCTGCAGTGCGTCGAACTCGATGGGCACGTCGAGCTCGCTGTCATCGAGCGGGGGCATCGAGACGCCGCCGGGGATGACAGCCTTGACCTTGCGGCCCTTCCACACGCCGCCGCACACCTCGTCGATGAGCTGGCGGAACGTGATGCCGATCGGCAGCTCGAACACGCCGGGCTTCTCGACGTGGCCCGACACGCAGAGCATGCGCGTGCCACCCGAGCGGCCCATGCCGAGCTCGGCGAACCAGGCGCCGCCCCGCTCGACGATGAACGGCACGTTCATCAGCGTCTCGACGTTGTTGACGATCGTCGGGTTGCCGAACAGGCCCTTCACGGCCGGGAACGGCGGCTTCAGGCGCGGCTGACCGCGGAGCCCCTCGAGGCTGTTGAGGAGCGCCGTCTCCTCGCCGCAGATGTAAGCGCCCGCGCCGCGATGCACCGTCAGGTGAATCTCGAGGCCGGTGCCGAGGATGTTCTTCCCGAGGTACCCGCGCTGATACGCCTCGTCGACGGCCTTCTTGAGGACCGCGTACTCGCGCATCATCTCGCCGCGGATGTAGATGTAGTTGTGCGTCGCCCGCAGGGCGTGCGCGCTGACGATCATGCCCTCGATGAGGAGGTGCGGATCCCAGTAGATGAGCTCGCGGTCCTTGCAGGTGCCCGGCTCGCTCTCGTCGGCGTTGCAGACGAGGTGAACCTGCTTGGCGTCCTTGGGAACGAAGCCCCACTTCACGCCGGTCGCGAAGCCGGCACCACCGCGACCGCGGAGGTTGCTCGCCTTCACCTCGGCCGTGATGTCATCGGGGCGCATCGCGAGCGCCTTGCGCAGGGACGAGTAGCCACCCGCCGCCTCGTAGCCGGTGATGGTCTTCGCGGCTTCGTTGCCGAAGCGCATCGAGACCAGCTTCGTAGTGCGATCCGCGGGCATCAGACGACCTCGCCTTCGGGGTGTGGCTTCTTGCGAAGCTGCTCGATGATCTCGGGCACCTGGCCCGGCTTGATATCGAGAAGGTATTGAGTGCCCGCGATGGCGCACGGCGCATTCGCGCAGGCCGCGATGCACTCCTCCTCGACGAGATGGAACGCGCCGTCTTTCGTCGACTCGCCCTTCTTCACGCCGAGCGCCTTCTCGAACGCCTCGAGCACGGCGTAGCCGTCGCGCAGCATGCACGAGATGTTCGTGCACATGCGGATGGTCGTCGCGCCCGAGGGTTCGCGCTTGTACATCGTGTAGAAGGTCGCGACGCCGTACACGTGCGCGTACGGCAGGTCGAGCGTTCGCGCGACGAGCTTCAGGGCATCATCGGAGAGATGCCCGTGCTCCTTCTGTGCGAGGTGAAGCGCCGCCATCACGACGGGCTTCGCCGAGCCAGACACGGCGTAACGTTCGCGCAGCGCCGCGATCTTCTGCTGTGCGTCGGCGGAGAATTCGAGTGACATCAGGGATTTGCCTCTGCGGAGCGGTGCGAAAAATAGGCGCCACGCGCGTTTGGGTCAATCTAGCGGACGCCCAAAGAAGAGCTGGGTGATCGCTGGTGCTGCGGCGGTTCGTCGCATAGTCCTATGCGCCCATGGCCGACGACCTGCCGCTCACCCGGACCGAGCGCCTCGCCCTCCGCTTTGCCCAGGCTGCCAACGAGGATGCCCGTGGCAAGTGGCTGCAGACGAAGTTCCTCCGTGGCGTCTCCTACCTCTGGGTCCGCGCGGCCCTCGCCAACCGCATGTTCGCCGACGGCCTCGAGCCCCTCATGGCCCTCCGCCCCGAGCGCGGCGTCCTCCTCGTCTCGAACCACCGCAGCTTCTTCGACCAGTACGCGATGCTCCTCGCCTGCTACATGGGCCCCGTCCACTGGGCCAAGCACCTCTCCTTCCCCGTCCGCTCCCAGTTCTTCTACGACAAGCCCCTCGGCATCCTCGTCAACGCGGCCGTGGCCGGCGGCGCCATGTATCCGCCGATCTTCCGCGAGGCCGAGCGCCGGGTCCACAACGACGCCGCCCTCGACAAGATGGTCCAGACCCTCCAGGTCCAGGGCAACGTTCTCGGCATGCACCCCGAGGGCACACGCAACAAGGGCGACGATCCCTACAAGTTCCTCCCCGCCCAGCCCGGCGTCGGCAAGGTCGCCCTCCTCGCCAAGCCGACCGTGATCCCCACCTTCATCCTCGGCCTCGGCAACGACATCGTCCAGGACATCAAGTCGAACTTCACCCCCGCCGCCCGCCGCGAGCGCGCCGTCATCACCGTCTTCGGCAACCCCGTCGCCTACGACGACCTGATGCAGGAGAAGCCGCGCCCTACCCTCTACAAGAAGTGCGCTGACCGCTTCATGGCCTCGATCAAGCAGCTGGCCGAGCGCGAACAGCAGCTCCGGGCCGACATCCTCGCCGGCCGGATCACCGACGACGACCAGCGCTGGCTCAACAACCGGCCTGTCGGCAAGCTCTACGCGCACGAAGCCGAGCCCTAGCCGGGGCCAAACGCAGCGTGCGGAGCCTCCCGTCGAGGACCGCCGCCGTGGCCCGAGCCAGCTCCGTCGACAACCTCGATAAGTTGCGTAGGTTGCGTCTGTCCCCCGTGCCGGGCGCTATCCTCGCCCCATGTCCGTCGGTCACGACGACACCGTCGCGGGGTCGCTGCCCTCGGCGGGTCCTGGCGACGCGGAGATTCCGGAGCTCGTGGCCGGGCGCTATCGGATCGTGCGGTGGCTCGGGGCCGGGGGGATGGGGCGGGTGTACGAGGCGGAGGACACCGAGCTCGGAGAGCGGATCGCGCTGAAGGTGCTGCGGTCTGGCATCGCGGGGGATGCCCTCGAGCGGTTCCGGCGCGAGGTGCGACTGACGAGGAAGATCCAGCACCGGAACATCGCGCGGATGTTCGACATCGGTGACCACCGCGGCGAGAAGTTCCTGACGATGGAGCTGGTGGCGGGGGCGCCGCTCACACAGGCGGGGGTGACGAAGTTCGAGTGGCCACGGCTGCAGAAGGTCGCGGTGCAGATCTGTGAGGGGCTCGCGGCGGCTCATCTCGCGGGGGTGGTGCATCGGGACTTGAAGCCCGACAACGTGCTGCTCGAGCGGGAGAGCGATCGCGTGGTCATCACCGACTTCGGCATCGCCCGCAGTGGCAACGACGAGACGGTCACGCAGGTCGGCGCGCTGGTGGGGACGCCGCGGTACATGGCCCCGGAGCAGCTGGCCGGACTGGAGGTCGATGCGCGCGCGGATCTGTTCTCGCTCGGGATGATGCTCTACGAGCTCGCGACGGGGACGCGGCCGTGGACGGGCGACACGGCGGTGGCGCTCGCCGTCGCGCAGGCCACGCAGGCGCCGCGACCGTTCAGCGGGGCCCGGGTCCCGGCGGCGTTTGCAGCGATCGTCATGGAGTTGCTCGCGCTCGATCGCGAGCAGCGGCCGGCGAATGCCGTCGGGCTCGGGGAGCGCATCGCGGAGGTGAGGGCGGCGGCGGCGGAGCTCGGCGGCGCGGCGCTGGGGCTGACGCCGACGCTGACGCCGATCCCGACGGGGGTGCCGGGGTTGTCGCTCCCGGGTGGGGGGACCGGGCCAACGACGATCGCGGTGCTGAACATCGTGACGGCGCCGGTCGATGCGTATCTCGCGGAGACGCTGCGCGAGGAGCTCGTGGACGCGCTTTCGGCGGGGACGCTGCGCGTACGCCCGACGACGGCCGCCGCTCTCGATCCGGGAGCCGATGCGCTGCTGGCTGGGCGGCAGCTCGGAGTCGACCACGTGGTCATCGGCTCGATTCGCCGGTCGGGGGCCGCGCTGCGCATCGCGGTTCGGCTCGTCGGCATCGCCGACGGCTTCCAGATCTGGGCGAAGCGCATCGAGCTGCCGGAGGGGGAGCTGCTCGCGGCATCCGACGAGCTGGCGAGGGAGATCGCGGCGGCGCTGTCCACCCGGGCCGCGAGCCCGTCGGCGAAGCCCACCGACCCGCGCGCGGTCGAGCTGTATCTCAAGGCGCGAAGCGAGATGCGCCGCTTCTGGGGCGCGCACGCGCTCACGGCAGTGGATCTGCTGCAGCAGGCCGATGCGATCGCACCGGACACGGCGACGATCATCGGGCAGCTGGCGTACGCGCGCGTCCAGGCGTGGCTCAAGCTCGGCGAACCGCACCTGCTCGCGCCGGCCCGCGAGATCGCGGCGCGCGCGCTGGCGCTGGGGGAGCCGGAGGGCTCGCTGGCCGCGGGTCTTTTGCGCATCAACCTCGGCGAGGTCGAGGCTGGCGCCGCCGAGATCGCCGCCGCCCTCGCCCGCGCGCCGATGAACAGTGCCGCCAACGAAACGGCCGCACGCCTCCTCGCCGACATCGGGCTGGCCGACGATGCGCGACGGTTGTTCGCGCTCGCCATCGCGCTCGATCCCGGCCGCGAGAATCCGATCCAGTTCGATCTGGTGCGCATGGACGCTCTCGACGGCGACTACGCGTCGGTCGAGGCCCGTCACGCGCGGTTGGCCACGGACCCGGATCAGGCGGTCGTCGAGGCCGGCGCGCTCTCGCAGGCCCGCATCGCCATCTGGCTCCGCGACTTCACCACCGCCATCGAGGTCGCCGGACGCTTCGCAGCGCGGGTCGGTCCCATCGGCAGCATGCTCGCCGCGATCACGCGCCGCTGGCTCGACACGCAGACCTTCGACGCCGTGATGTGGGACGCCACGATCGCGGTCCCGCTCACCCCGGATCGCCCTCAGCGCATGCAGGCGACGGTGCTGCAGCGTGCGACGGAGATGGCCCTCGCCCTCGAGCAACCGGAGGCGGCGTTGCAAGCGCTCGACCGCGCGAACGAGCTCAAGCTCCTCGATATCGTGTGGCTCGACCGCATGCCGCTCCTCGCGAGCCTGCGCACCGATCCGCGCTTCATCGCGATCCGCTCCGATGTCGAAGCCCGCGCCGCCCGCGTGATGACCGCCCTCCGCGTCGCCCTGTGACCGCGGCCGTTTGCTACCGTCGAATGATGCGCCAGCTCTGGCTCCTCTCCCTGCTCGCCGCGTGCGGCGGTGACGATGCGGCGATCAGCGTCGACGCCGCGACGCCCGACGCTGCTCCCTCCGATGCCTCACCGATCGATGGCCCCCCGGCCACGCTCACCAAGCACCCCGCGCCGGTGCTCGGCGGCCCGACCGAGGTGGCCTCGGACCCGAGCGTGCGCCGCACCTCCGACGGCCTCGAGATGGTCTACACATGTCTGCCCGAGGGCGTTCACACCGCCCTGTGCCGAGCCACGTCGACGGACGGCATCACGTGGCAGCGCGGCGGAACCTTGCTCGAGGCGACGGCGCCCGAGACCGCCCTCGAAGGGTCCGAGCTGGTGGTCGTCGATGGCGAGCCCGTCATCTTCGCGTCGACCTATGGTGCGACCGCCGTCCCGGCCGTCGGATTTCCCGCGCGTCTGCTCCGCGCGACCGACGTCGTCGTCGACGTGCTCGGTCCCACGGCGGGCCCGGACTGCCATGCGGTCTACTCCCCGACGATTCGCGGCACGACCAACGCGCTCTCGATGGTGTACGTCGGTCACTGCTACGCCGATCCGCAACCCGCGGAGTCGACCGGAGGCCTGGCGCTGCGCGGCGCCACGAGCACCGATGGCGGCGTGACGTGGACCCGCCAGGGCCGCGTGGTCGTGCCGGACCCGACGGTGAGCTGGCAGGTGCACGGGCTCGCGGAGCCGGGCTGGATCGAGAACGATCCAGAGGGGCGGCTACTCGTCACCGGTGGCTTCGGCGAGGGCGAAGGCCAGCGCGTCGCGATCGCGCGGCCGCAGGGGGCGATGTTCGTCGTGGATCGCGAGCCGCTTCTCGTGGGCACCCCCGGGACGCACGATGCGTGCGGCATCCTCGCGCCGTCCGCGCGCATCGAGGGCGGCCTCCTCCGGATCTGGTACCTCGCCGTCGCCTGCGACACCGGATCCCTGTCGATCGGCTACGCGGAGGGCCCGTCGTCGGTCCTCGAGCGCTAGCGCCTATGGTGGTCAGTTAGCAGGTTCCGGGGGCGTACACGTGCACGTGTCACGTGCTCGTTCACGATCATCGGCAGAGCTTGCTCAGCATGCCGACCACCCGGACCAAGAGCAGCTTGGCACATTCCATCGCCTCGCCTCGGTGTTCAATCGCGTGTTGATAGACGTCGTGCCCCTCGTCGTCGAGCAGCCCAGCCCGATCGGCCG
>JALHPV010000055.1 GCA_022842285.1 Kofleriaceae bacterium | reverse complement strand
GCGGCGGCGAGGAAGACGCTCGCGGCGCGCGCTGCGGGCAAGGCGGCGATCGCGGTTGTCGGTGACATGCTCGAGCTCGGCGACTTCGCGAAGCAGGCGCATGCCGACACCGGCGCACTCGCCAAGGAGCTCGGCGTCGGCATCATCGCGCTCGGAGAGCACGCCGCGACCGTCGTCGAAGCGGCCGGGCCGCGAGCCGAGAAGGTCGAGGCCCCGGATACCGCCGCGGCGCGGGCCTTTGCCCGCACGATGCCCGGCGACTGGCTTCTCCTGAAGGGTTCCCGGGGGATGCGGCTCGAGCGCGTGCTCGATGCCATGCGCGTCCTGGCGCCGCGGACGGTAGGCCCGCTCAATGCAGAGGTGAAGTCCTAAGATGCTGTTCCACCTGCTGTACCGCGTGCTCGGCGAGGACATCGGGTTCCTCCGCGTCTTCCGGTACACGTCGACCCGTATCCTGGCAGCCGCGATCACCGCGCTGCTCCTGTCGTTCGTGATCGGCCCGTGGTTCATCGAGCGGCTGAAGGCTCGCCAGATCGGCGAGACCATCCGCACCGATGGTCCCGAGGGGCACAAGAAGAAGGCCGGCACGCCCACGATGGGCGGCTCGCTCATCCTGTTCTGCCTGGCCGTCTCGACGTTGCTCTGGTGCGATCTCTCGAACCAGTTTGTCTGGCTCGCGCTGTCGGTGACGGCGGCGTTCGGCGCGATCGGCTTTGCCGACGACTACATGAAGGTCGCCAAGCGGAACAAGGCCGGGCTCTCCGGTTGGCTGCGCCTCGGGCTCGAGTTCGGGATCGCCGGCGCCGCGATGCTGTATCTCTTCTACTCGGACCTCATGCCGCTCGACGACGGGCAGGGCCATCCGATCCGGCTCGCCGTCCAGCTGCCGTTCACCGACTTCTACGAGCGCGGCCTCACCCTGCCACCGTGGCTCTACGCGATCTTCGGCGCCTTCGTTGTCGTCGGCACCGCCAATGCCGTGAACTTCACCGACGGTCTCGACGGTCTCGCGATCGGGCCGTCGATCATGAATGCGGGCACGTTCCTGATCTTCGCGTACATCGCCGGCGTCGAGACGACGATCATCAACGCTGCGGGCAAGTCGGTGTCGATCGCCGAGTACCTGCACGTCGCGCACATCGAAGGCACCGCCGAGCTCGCCGTGTTCTGCGCCGCGCTGTTCGGAAGTGGCGTCGGCTTCCTCTGGTACAACACGTACCCCGCGCAGGTCTTCATGGGCGACGTCGGCTCGCTCGCGCTCGGCGGATCGATCGGCATGCTCGCCGTGCTGACGAAGAACGAGCTCGTGCTCCTCATCGTCGGCGGGCTGTTCGTCGTCGAGGCGATGTCCGTCATCATCCAGACCGGCTCGTTCAAGCTCACGCGGAAGCTGACGGGCACCGGCAAGCGCGTGTTCCGCATGGCCCCCATCCACCACCACTACGAGCTGAAGGGGTGGGAGGAACCAAAGATCATCGTCCGCTTCTGGCTCGTCTCCCTCGTGCTGGCCCTCGTCGCCCTCGGCACGCTGAAGCTCCGATGAACCTGGAAGGCAAACGCGTCGTCGTCGTCGGGCTCGGGCAAACCGGCATCGCGCTCGCGAAGTTCTGCGTCGCGCGGAAGGCCGTCGTCACCGTCGTCGATCAGAAGCCCGCGGCCGAGCTCGCGGCGGGGATGGCCAAGCTCGACGGCGTGCCCGTCACGTTCGAGCTCGGCGGCTTCGACCGCGAGCGCTTCGTCGCGTCGGATCTCGTCGTGATGTCACCGGGGGTGCCGCATACCGCCGAAACCCTCGCCGCGCGTGCGGCCGGGATCGAGGTCATCGCCGAGATCGAGCTGGCCTATCGCTTCCTGCATCCACTCGCGTCGCTCATTGCCATCACCGGCACGAACGGCAAGTCCACGACCACGGCGCTCGCCGGCAAGCTCTGCGAGGCCTCCGGGCGCCCGACGTTCTGCGGCGGCAACCTCGGCAATATGCCGCTCATCGACGCCGTCGATCACCCCGCGAACGTCCCCGGCGGCTACATCGTCGCGGAGGTCGCGGCCTTCATGCTCGAGAACTGCACGACGTTCCGCGCGAAGGCGGCCGTGCTGACGAACATCACCGAGGACCACCTCGATCGCTTCGGCACGATGGAGCGCTACGCGGAGACGAAGGGCCGCATCTTCGATCTCCAGCACGAGGGCGACGTCGCGATCGGCAATGCCGCCGATCCGTGGGTGGTGCGCGAGATGGCGACCATCCCGAGCCACGCCTACATGTTCGACTCGCGTCCAGGCGCGACGCGAACCGGCCACGGCGCGTCCGTGTCCGACGATCGCAAGCGCCTGCAGCTCCGCCTCGCCACGCACGAGGAGGACTTCCCCGTCGACGACCTGGTCATCGTCGGCAATCACAACCTCGAGAACGCGATGGGGGCGTATCTCGCGGCCCGCTCCTGCGGCGTCTCGATCGATGCCGTGCGCGCGGGCGCCCGCGCCTACCGCCCCCTGCCCCACCGCATGGAGCTCGTCGGCGACAAGGCCAACGTCTACTACTACGACGACAGCAAGGGCACGAACGTCGCCTCCGTCGCGGCCAGTGTCCGCGGCTTCCCGCGACCGCTCGTCCTCATCGCCGGGGGCGTCGACAAGGGCGGCTCCTACGTCCCGATGCTCGAGGCCCTCGACGGCGTGTGCAAGGGCATCGTCCTCATCGGCAAGGCCGCTCCACTGATCCGCGCCGCCGCCCAGGAGCACGGGGCGACGTACCCTGTCATCGACGCGACCGACATGCACGAGGCCGTGCGCCAGGCGACCGAGCTCTGCACGGCTGGGGACGCGGTCGTCCTCTCGCCCGCCTGCGCGAGCTACGACATGTTCCAGAACTTCGGCCACCGCGGCCGCGTGTTCCGCGAGGCGGTCTCGGCCGTCGGCGCGAAGCGGCTCGACTCGTAGCGCCTAACGCCGCATCGCGCGGCGGCCCGGCCCGACCCCGCGCTGCTTCAGGAACGTCGCCGGATCCTCGACCTTCGTCTCGACGAGAACCGGGGTCGCCGTCGCGCGGATGTACTGGACGACCCGCTCGATCTCGGCGCGCGAGTACATCTGGCGGTACGCGGCCATGTTCCCGACCTGGATGCCATCGGCGGTCCGCTCGTGACTACCGAAGGCGATGATCCGGGCCTGCGCCTCGGGGGTGCGGTCGAGCCAGTTGTCGAGTGTGCGACCCGAGCCGGGGAGCACGTGCACCGTGAACTTCGTGACGTCGAAGTCGCCCGCGTCGTCCCAGGTCGCGTGACAGTAGTTGCACGCGCGCTGGGCCACCCCCTCGGTGTCGGGCAGCTCCGCGGAGAGGATCTCGAGGGCGGTCTTGCCGGAATCGGGCGGAAGGACCACACAGCCGAGGCCGTTGCAGCCGCTCACCGCACTGCAGCTGTGCTCGGTGAGGATCGCGCCCTCGCCCCAGTCGCCGTACGAGAAGCCCGCGCAGGAGTTCGTCCCCGAGCACGCGGTGTGAATCTCGATGTAGCCGCCCCGCGCGTCGCACATCGCCTTGAGCTCGGCGAAGGTCCGCTCGCCCGGCGTCTCGCTGATGATCTTCGTCTCGGGCTCGGGCGGAGCATCAGGAATGACCGAAGCGTCGGGCTCGGCCGCGTCGACCACCGGCGCGGCGTCGACGACCGGATCTGGTTCCACGTTCGCGCCGTCGTCGCCGCAGGCTCCGAGGCCGAAGAGGCCCGCCATGGCGGAGGCCCAGAGGGCCGCCGAGGGGCTACGTGGAGTGGTCGAGGGGGTGGCGTGCGAAGAGCTCATGTCATTTCTCCTACTCGGGCGTTAGTTCAACTCGATCGACAGATCGTGAAAGGTGCGGGTCTCGGCGGGGGCCAGCGAGACGGGGGCCGTGTCCTTGGTGAACGGGATGGCGAGCGATTCGCCGGCGGCGTTGCGGTCGGTCAGCTCGAAGACGACCTGGTAGTCACCGGCTTCGATCTCGCAGCCCTCGGCGTCACGCAGATCCCAGCTGACCTCGTGGGTCTTGTGGGACGTGAGCGTGGCGCTCGTGATCGCATCGACGATGTTGCCCTGCGAGCTGGCGTTGAAGCGCAGGAGCCAGCGTCCGCGCACCCGCGCCCAGCGCTCCAGCGTCCGGACGAAGCTGCCGTCGGCGCGCTCGATCCAGATCGCCCCGACGTTGCGCGGAGCGAACGTTCCGCCGACGGGCGTCGTCCGCACCGTGACCGCGAGCCGGGAGAGCGGCGACGGATCGGAGCCCCCACAGAGCGGGGGCGGTCCTGCATCGACGGGCGCATCCGGCGGGAAGAGCTCCGACGGCGCGGTGATGCCGGGCCCGTCCCCGGTGTCCGTCGGTTGGTAGCAGCCGGCCAGCACGAGACCTGCGCAAATCAACCGCATTGACACCGGGATCGCCGGTGAGAGGATGCGCCGATGCGCTGGGTGGCCGTCGCACTCGCATGCGCTGCGTGTAGCAGCTCGTCGCAGCGAGTCACGACCGCCTCGACGAGCATCTACGTCCGCACCGACACCGATCGCACCACCGTCGTGACGCCCACGGCCGCCGTCGCGGCCCAGGTCACGAGCACCACGACCGTCGACGTGGGGGTCGAGATCGACGCCTGGACCGGGGCCTCCGTCGATGTCACCACGGCGGCCACGCCCGCGATCCGCGAGGTCCGTCAGGAGGTGGACGCCGGCGCGACGCAGCAGGTGGGCCCCGTTGCGGTGCGAGGGAGCTACCGCTTCTCCACCGAGCCTGACTACGTCTCCCACGGCGCCGTGCTCGGCGGCACGCTCGAGCTCGCCGACAAGAACACCACGCTCGGCCTGGCCGTCCTCGGGAGCCACGACGTCGTCGGGCGCGCGGGCGACCCGTTCTTCGAGCGTCCGGTCCAGAGCGTCGGGGCGCGATTCACGGTGGCGCAGGTGCTCGGGCGGCGCACCGTCGCCGACCTCACCATCGAAGGGACGCGCCTCGACGGGTACCAGGCGAGCCCGTACCGCTTCGTCGCGGTCGGCGGCGACGGGACCTGCGCGTCGGGCGCGCCGTTCTGTGTCCCCGAGGTCGTACCCGAGACGCGGATCCGGATCTCTGCCCTCGGGCGCGTGCGGCGTGCCCTCGACCCGCGATGGTCCGTCGGCGCCGAGTACCGCTTCTACGCCGACGACTGGGGGCTGCGCTCGCACGGCGCGCAGGCCGATGTCACGCGCCGCCTCGGCGACGACGCCATCATCGCCGCTCGCTACCGTTACTACACGCAGGGCGAGGCGAGCTTCTATCGCGAGCGCTACTTCGACCTCGAGGGCAACCGCTATCTCACCCGTGACCGCAAGCTGTCCGCGTTCTTCACCCAGGAGATCGGGCTCAGCTACCTGCATCGGGTCGAGCTCTGCGATGGCGAGCGCGTCCTCGTGTTCGGCGGGCGCACGAGCGGTGCCCGCATCGACTACCTCGCGTTCGTCGGGCTCGATCACGTGTACGCCCTCGAGCTCACCGCCACGCTTGGCTTCGAGCTCTGACCGTCTCCGACGCCGCGCGAACAGGCCCGCGATCGTGAGCGCCACGAGCCCGCCGGCCGATCCGCCCGTGCTGCAGCCACCCCCCTCGGCCGTCGGTCCCAGCGTCCGGCGCACCTCGAGCACGCCGTCACCGGTCGCGGTGCCCGAGCTGTCGGTCCGGACGACCCCGAGCGAGAAGGTGACGGCGCCCGCCGGCGCCACGAACGAGAAGCGCAGCTCCTGGGCCCGGCAGTCGGAGAGTCCGATGATGCGTCGCGGGCCGGTGTCGATCGCATAGTGCGCGACCTCGCCATCGGGCGCGCGCTCGCACCGTCCGCTCGCCGAGACCTCGGCCGCATCGGGCAAGGTGACCGCTGGGTGCACGCCATCTGCGGTCAGAAGCTCGAGCTGCACCGCGTGCGAGACGTCCGGGTCGGGCCACGTGAGCGCGATGTCGTAGCGCTCTCCCGGCCGGAGGATGTCGGGCAGCCCCGAGATCGTCACGTCCGGCGCCGCCCCACCGTCGTGGCAGACACTGCACGAGTGACCGTCGGCCGGCGAGCCGGTGAAGTACCGCCCCGCGCCCCCGCCGCGCTCGGCCGCCTCGGCATACAGCGCCGGATCGGAGAACGCGAAGGCGGACGCCGGGGCGAGCACGAGGCTCGTCGTGATCAACCGGCTGATCATGGCGTCACCTCCGCCGTCGCCCAGAAGAAGAGGGTCGTGAAGCGCGGGTCTTGCTTGGTGAGGTAGACGTTCGCGCCCCACGGATCCTCGCCCCGATGGCCGGCACCTCCGGCGGCAACGGCCAGAGGCTTGCGAAGAAGCGGCGAGCGCGCCACGCCCTCCGAGGCGATCAGCATCGAGCGCGCGCGGGTGAAGCTCTCGGCCAGCTCGGCGGAGGTCGGCGGCGCATACGGGTCGGTCGAGGGATCGAGCCGCACCCGGCCGGGGCCCCAGATCCGGAAGAACCGCGCCTGATCGCCGTGGCACGCGGCGAAGCCGCAATCGGCGAGGAGCACGGGATAGACCTGCTCGCGGAAGCGCTGCGCATCCGCGGCCGGCACCTCGAAGTCACCCTCGCTCGTGTCGGCGCAGGCGGCGACCAGGACGGCCAGGCTCCAGTGCGCCTTCACGGCGTGTCCTCGAACGCCGTCCACACGCCGAGGTCCATCGCGTGCGCGAGCCACCGCTGCACCCCGCGGCACGCGTCGGTCCCGAGTTGATCCTCGAGGCGCGCGAGGACCGCCGGCAACGGATCGTGCGAGAGCTGTTCGAGCAGCACCGCCTGCGCGGGCTCGAGGGGTACGACATGAATCGTGGAGCCCGCGCGGCCCACCAGCCAGTCACGCGGCGCGGGATGTCGCTTCGGCATCGGCACGCGATGCTCGCCGAGCGGCGTCGGGAGCTCGTGCCGCATCGTGACCCACGGCCACGATTCGCGCAGGAGCGAGAAGCTGGGCGCGCGCACGAATCGACCACGCTCCAGCCGCGGCGCCAGATCTGCGGTCATGCGGAGGGGCTCGGCGTTCGGGGCGGTCCATGCGCGGTGAAACGCGACGTCGTGGGCGAGCACCTCGGCGAGGGCCGTCGCGGGCACGTCGGTCACGGGCGGGGTCGCGCGCAGATGTTCGGCGAGCCCATCACCGAGCATCCCGAGCTCGTGACCGGTCGGCGGATTCGCCTCGAGGAAGCGCGCCACGAGCCCGTTGAACGCCCACGCCCCGACGAGCGCCGTCGTCAGGGGATACACGCCCTGGAGCACGGTGAAGAACCGAAACCAGTACTGACGGTTGTAGACGGCCAGCCGCTCGTCGACGGGGACGGCGCCGGCGGTGATGCACGTCTGGAGCTCGGCCGGATAGCGAGCGGGCGTCGCGCGCAGCGTCCCCGTCGAGCGATCGAGCGGGGTCCGCAACATGGCCGAGAACCGCTGCTGGAACGCCGCGAGCGCATCGGGGACCGGGCGCGTCATCCGCGGACCTCCCGCGCGCGATCGAGCTCGGCCAGGACCTGCGGCATCGGCGGGATCTTCGCGTCCCACTCGACGAGCGTGGGGACGGGACCGAGCCGCTGCCACGTGTAGCGGTAGAGGTCCCAGACCTCGTCGCACACCGGCGCGTCGTGCGTGTCGACGATGAGACCGCTCGGCTCGCGCGAGTGCCCGGCGAGGTGGATCTGCAGCACCCGCGAGCCCTCGATACGATCGATGTACGTCCGGGGGTCGAAGCCGTGATTCACGCTCGACACGTAGACGTTGTTGACGTCGAGCATGAAGCCGACGTCTGCCGCCTGCACGACGCGCGTGTAGAACTCCCACTCGGTCATCGTCGAGTCCGCGAGCTCCACGTACGAGGAGAGGTTCTCGAGCCCGAAGGGCCGGCCCAGGCGACGCTGCACGTAGGTCGCGCGCTCCGCGGCCAGGTCGGCGATCTCCTCGGTGTACGGGACCGGAAGCAGGTCGTGGTGCGTGACGCCATGGGCGCCGGTCCAGCACAGATGGTCGGTCACGTACGGAGCTCGAACCCGGTCGGCGAGGCGGCTGATCTGATCGAGGTAGGCCTCGTCCAGCGGCTCGGGGCCGAGGAGATTCAGGGTCACGCCGTGGAGGACGATCGGATAGCGATCGGCGATCCGCGCGAGGTGCGCGCTCGCGGGCGAGCGTGGATCGAGGAAGTTCTCGCTGATCACCTCGAAGAAGCCGACCGCCGGAGCGTGCTCGTGCACGTGCCCATAGAACGGCGGGCGGAGCCCGACCCCAACGGCCGTTCGCTCGAGCGAGACCCCGCGCACAGCCCTCGTCAGTAACACCCTGCTGGAGGCTCCCCGGTGCGAAAAGTTTTCACACCCACCGCCCCCACGTGCCTCTGATAGCCTGCGCTGGTCGTGCGCGTCGCCGCTCTTCTGATCGTGGCCCTGGGCGGTGCGGGATGCGCCCGCGTGCAGGCCCACCAGCGCGGAACGCTCGCCCGTCCGGACATGGAGCTCGGGGCGTTCGGGACCCTCACCGGCGGCGAGGACCACGCCCGGGCGTATCGCGAGGGCTCGTCGGGAAGCTCCCGGACCAAGGCAGGCGGATGCGGCTGCAACTGACCCTGCTCGTGGCCGCGGGGTTCGCGTGCGGCGACGACGCCGCCCCACTCGTGGATGCCCCTGCACCCCCCATCGACGCCGCCCCCATCGACGCCGCCCCCATCGACGCCCCGACCATCGATGCCGGTCCCGATGCGCCGAGCCTCTGCGACTCGGAGGAGCGCGACGATGACTACACGCCCGGCCTCACCAAGACGGGGCCGGCGGGATATGACGTGGTCCTCACCGAGAGCGACCCCGTTCCCGGCCGGACCGGGAACTACGCCTGGACGATCCAGGTCCGCGACGCGGCGGACCAGCCCGTCGAGGGTGCGGTGATCACGGCGCGTCCGTTCATGCCGGATCACGGCCACGGCACCAGCCCGACCCCGACCGTCACGCCGGCGGGTGGCGGCAACTACGCGATCTCCCCGATCAACCTGTTCATGTCGGGCTACTGGACGATCCGGCTCACGATGCGGGATGGAAGCGGCGCCGACCTCGACGTCGTGACGTTCGCGTTCTGCGTCGCCGCGAGCTGACGGATGGGGTCCACGAGCGAGATCGCCCCAGCGTCGGCAAGCCGCCTGGCGGTCTCGGCCGTCGGCGCGAAGCGGCTCGACTGATGCCGCGAGGCATCGCCAAGCGCGATCTCCCGACGAAGATCTGCCGCGGGTGCGAACGCCCGTTCACCTGGCGGAAGAAGTGGGCGCGCGACTGGGACAAGGTCCTCTACTGCTCGGACCGGTGTCGCCGCCAGGCACCCGCGCAGGCCACTTCACCAAAGCGCCCGTGACGCGCCGCCAAGCTTCGAGCACGTCCCGGTTACGTCACGCGCCGCGTGCCACCCATGCGGCGAAGGCGTCAACCGTGCGCTCCTGGCGCGTCGTGTACGCGGCCGCTTGCTCGAGCGCACGCGTCGAGAACTCGGTGTAGTTGGCCGGTTCGTCGACGGTGAGGATCGCATCGAGGAAGCCGCGCACCGTCGCGACGCTGAGGTCCGCACGTCGGTAGTACTCCTCCGCGTCGAGGGCGGCAGGCTTGGGCGCGGTCTTCACGACGAGGCTGGAGACGACCTGCTTCACGCCGCACCGATCGGTACACACGACCGGGATCCCGTTCATCTGGGCTTCGATCGCCACACGGGGAAACGCGTCGATGCAGAGTGACGGCACCAGGAGCATACGGAGCTGCCGATAGAACGTCCGCATGTCGTCGGTGGGAGGGATGATCTCGACGTTGTCGAGGTTGGTGGTCATCGTCGCGTACTTCTCCGCGAGTCCCTTCCAGCCTCCAGTCGCGATGAAGGACTGTGCGCGGAGATTCGCGGCCACCGTCAGGAAGACGACCGCCCCCTTGTCACCGCAGATGTTAACCATGCCGATGCGATCGCGCGGACCGTCGGTGGCGATCACGGTCTCGGGTTCGACGCGGTTGTAGAGGAGGATTGCGTCGCGCCGCAGGTACTTCTTGCACTTCCGCTGCATCATCGGGGAGACGGTGAAGAGGTCGAGTCCCTCGTACGCGGCGAGTGGTGTCCCGGGACCGACCGCGCCGCCGTTCTGGATGAAGATGCCGACCCGCGGGTGCACCTGGGCCGCTTCGCGCGCGAGAGCGGTGTCGCCCCACGGCACGAAGACCGCGTCGGGCGCTCGATCGGCGATGATCCGTGCGAGGCCCGCCCGCAGCTCGACCTCGAGTCCGCGCGCCAATGCGTGCGGCGCCCACGCGGCGGGGACCTCGAGCCGGGTCACGCGGACGAGCTCGCCCTCGATATCGTAGCCAGCGCGTTCGTCTCCCACACCGAGAACGTGAAGCTCGGCGTCGACGCCACGCGTTCGCAGCTGGCGAACGAGCTGCAGCGTGTTGATGTCGGCCCCGTTCTTCCAGGCGAAGAACGGATGCGTCATCGCGATCAGGACTCGTCGCACCGACATGCGATCGCCGGCACCGTACACGCCGCACCGCTGGCGCTGCTCGTAGCCGGACACTGCAGCTCGATCTCGGTCGACACGAGGCACGCATCGCCAGCGGGCGTGGCGCCCGCCGGGCAGTCGCGATCGACCACGATCATGGCGACGGCGCAGAGCGTGCCGAACACGTAGGAGCCAGGCGGGCACATCGCGACCGCGGCTCCGGTATCGACGAGCACGCAATGCTCACCGGTGTCGACGCTGTTCGCGGGACAGACGAAGCCAGCCTCGAGCGGATGGACACATTCCCAGCCGATGCCACCGGCCGCACTCGTCGCGGAGAGCTGCATGGCGGATCCGGAGGCCATGCACACGACCGGCTCCAGGGACGCGTATCCGCACAGGCCGGATGTCGTCGGCACCATGCCCGCGGGACACGGCAGGACCGGTAACAGACATTCTCCGCTGGGCCCCGTCACTTCGCAGCCGGCCCCCGAGGAGATGCAGTAGCCCGAGGTCCAGTACGTCGTGCCCGACGGGCATTCCCCGCTTCCCACCTCCACGAGCCCGCTGCCACTCGTGCAGCCACTGCCGCTGCAGTCGATCCGACACGCGCTGCCTTCGGCGTACGTTCCCGACGGGCATGTCGAGTAGACGAAGCACGCGGAGCCGCCCGAGAGCCACCCCGACGGACACCCCCCGGAGCCCGCCGCGGAGGTGCACGCGGAGCCTCCGTCGTAGGTCGAGCCCGAGGGACAGATCGGCGTGCAGTAATCGCCATCGAGGGCCGAACTGCCGGAGCCGCACTGGAAGGCTCCGGACGTGCTCGTGTAGCAGGTGGATTCGATCGGGAACGCGCCCGACGGACAGCTCATCGGGCCGATGCAGGCCGAGCCATCCCAGGATGTACCCTCGGGACAGCTCGCACCACCGACGCAGTTCAGGCCATCGAAGTACGAACCGGACGGACAGGCATTCGTCGTGGGGTCGATGCAGACGAAGCCCGTGCCACCGCTGGCCGCGGGCTCGAAGTACTCGATCGTCCCGAGCGGACAGGGATGACGCTCGGGGTTCACCTCGATGCAGAATCCGGTCGCTGGATCGGGCGCGGTAGCCTCGGGGCACCTGAAGCCACTCGTACGCGGAACGGCGCAGGTGCCGTTCGGCAAGGTCATCGAGTCCGCCGGGCACTCCCCGGCCGGCACGGGCGGCACGGCGCAGACCTCACCTGTCGGGGTGCTGCCGCTCGGGCAGGCGTATGTCAGGACCGGCTCCACCACGCACGTCTGCTCGGGGCCCGCCGTCGCATCGCCAGGACACACCTCGACGCGCTCCGGCGCCACCAAGCACGCGCCGTCCTCGAGGGTGGCCCCGTCGGGACAGCACACCTCGTCCTCGCACATCGACATGCCGTCGTCAGGCGAGGCCATGTTCGGCGCCTCGTCGCAGCCCTGGATCGTCCCGAGTACAAGGGCACCCTCGAACACGCGGCGGACGATCGCGGCGCGCGCACGGCGCTTCACGGGCAGTCTCCCGGGCACTGCTCCAGAGCGTCGCACGTGCCATCGCCGCACAGGAAACAATTCGGACAATCGCCCGGGCACGAGCCACAGGTCTCGAGCGCATCGCACACTCCGTCGCCGCAGCGCGGGGTCACGTCGGATTCGCATGACGTTTGCGGCGGACACCGCGGCGAGCAGACCGCCCAGCAATCCTCGTCCCCGCAGCCGGCTTGCGTGTCGCCGTCGAGGTCACGCTGCGTCTGACACGCCTCGATCGCCACCGTGCTCGCTGACGTCATGAGCCAGGTGTCGTTGCGGGGCGTCTCCGCCGCCCCCCCGAAGCGCATCACCTCGGCGGTGACCGCGTTGTACGCGAGAGCCGCATCCGCCAGCGGTGTCGGTAGCTCGGCGAAGGCGAGATGCGTCCAGCGGGTACCGTCCCAGGTCCACGTATCACCGGAGTCATCGATCACCGCCACGCGGGCCGCGGCATCGAGATACACCGCGCGACGAGCCGAGCCGGGCGGCGGCGACGGCCCGACCGGCGTCAGCTTCTCCCACGCCGTCCCCGTCCACTCCCACGTGTCGTCGAAGTTAACCTCGGCGCCTGCGGACGCGCCCACCCCACCGAACAGCACCACGCGCTCGCGCGCTCGGTCATAGGCCATCGCGGCGCCCTGGCGCGGAGCGGGTGCGAGCTCGCTCGGCTGCGGCGGCGTCGGTCGGGCCGCGATCCATTGCCCGGTCTCCCCGCTCCAGGTCCAGGTGTCGCCGAGGACTCCGCCGGAGAAGCCGCCGAACACGACCAGCTGATCGCGCTCGGCGTCGTACGCCGCGCCAGCGTTGAACCGCACCGGCGGAAGCAGGGCACTCCCCCTGCGCTCGGACCAGCTCGCTCCAGTCCACTCCCACACGTCATTCAGAGGCACGTTCCCGATGGTGCGGCCCCCGAAGATCACCGTGCGCGCGTGCTCCGTGTCGTAGACCGCAGCATGATTCGCGCGAGGTGGCGGTCCGGCGACCGGATACAGCGTCCACGCCGAGCCGTCCCACTCGTGCGTGTCGCCGAGGAAGTTCGTGCGCTCGCCGCCGAAGAGCACGACGCGACCGCGCCGCTGGTCGTACGTGAGTGACGCCGCGCGCCGCGAGAGCGGCACGAGCGCGACCGTCTCGTCGTCCCAGTTCTCGTCGGACCGGTATGTCCAGGTGTCCGCGAGCCCGCCGTTCGCGCCCGTGCCGCCGAACACCACGAGAAACCCCGTCGCGAGATCCATCGCCATCACGTGCTCACCGCGCATGGGTACGGGCGGAGTGGGGCGGGTCGACCAGCTCGAACCGGCGAGCTCGAACAGCTCGTTCGAACGCGTGACCGGAGCGAACGAGGTGTACCCACCGTAGAGCACGAGCGCCCCGACGGCCGGATCGAACGTCATGGCGGCCGCCGCGCGACTGGCCGGGGCACCGACGTCGTTCGTCTCGACCCAGCTCGGGCTCGTCCCGTCCCACGTCCACAGATCACCGAGCACGCCCGACGGATCCCGCCCGCCGAACACGACGATCCGCGCGGTGACGGGGTCGTACGCCATGGCGTGCTGCGAGCGTCTCGACGGTGAGGCCGTCAGCGGCTGCACGGTCCACGTGCCTGTCGCGCTCGCGAACGTCCACGTGTCGTCCTTCGCGCCCAGGCTGTCGCGGCCACCGAACACCACGATGCGGTCGCGTTGCGCGTCGTAGGCGATGCCGTGCTCCGCTCGGCGGGGTGGGGCCGCGGCGCCAGCGAGGCGCGTCCAGGTGGCGCCGTCGTACTCCCACGTGTCGTCGAGGAAGGTCGTGCCGTTGCGCCCACCAAAGAGCACGATGCGATCGCGCTCGGGGTCGTACACCATCGCGTGACCACTGCGTGCCGGCGGCGAGCTGGGCAACGTGCGCAGGTGCCAGCGGCCATTCCACTCCCACGTATCGGCGAGGGCGACAGCCGAGAGACCACCGAACAAGACCAGAGTGCGGCGCGACGGATCGTAGGCCAGCGCCGCACTCGCGCGCGCGACCGGCGTGCGCGGAGCATCGTTGATCCACGTGGTGCGCTCGACGATGCACGTCTGGGAGCAGCCATCGTGGTTCACGAGATTGCCGTCGTCGCACTGCTCGCCACGTACGAAGTCGGCGATGCCGTTGCCGCACTCCTCGAGCGACAGGCAGTCGGCCGAGCAGAGATCACCGGAGAGGTTATTACCGTCGTCGCAGCGCTCCCCCGAGGCAGTGTCGAAGATCCCGTCGCCGCAGCGCCGGAGCTGACAGTTCGGCCGGCACGGGACGTCGGGAGCCAGGGAGTTTTCGGGCCCGTCGTCGCACTGCTCGCCGACATCCATCGTGCCGTCGCCACAGCGCGGCAGCTGACAGACCGCCGAACAACCGTCGCCATCGACCAGGTTTCCGTCGTCGCACTGCTCGCCGACCGCGAGGTCCACGCTCGCGTTGCCGCACTGGTTGTTCGACCTGCAGTCGGCCGAGCATTCGTCGTTGTTGATGGTGTTGCCGTCGTCGCACACCTCGTCGGAGGTGATGACGCTGTTGCCACACCCGACGGGGAGGCACACCAGGTTCTCGCAGACACCCTGCGAGATCCCGTCGTAGGTGCACGCGGCCCCCATGGGTTCCGTCGCGCATGCATCGATCGCGGACTGCGCGAAGCACCCCCCCATCGGGCCGCACTGCAGCGTCATCGGGCACGAGACGCCGTCGGGGCACTCGCGAAGCTGGGGCTCGAGGCAACCCGCGCCGACAACACCAAGGAACAACGCCGCGACCCGCAAACGTCCCACTGTTGGCGATGGTATCAAGGACCCGTGCGAGTCGTGGTGCTCGATACGCGGGTCGACGTGACCGACGTGGCGATCGCGCGCACCCTTGCCCACCATGGCCACCTGGTCTCGCACGAGGCCATCGCGTTCGCGACGCCGGCCTTCGCAACCTGGCGTGCGACAGTGCCGACGTTCGTCGACACCATCCCGATTCACGTGCGGGCGCGCACGCTCCCGGTGACGGTGCGAAATCCACTCGAGCTCCGCGAGATCGTGCTCTGGAACGCGGGCGAGATGATCGAGCAAGCGCTCGTGGAAGCGCGCGCCGACCTGGGCATCGTCATCGGCGAGCTCGGGCCGCTGCCGGCTCCCGCCCATCCCCGCCTGGCGCACGTCGCCCCCCGCAGCCGCCGCAAGGACGTCCGCGAGGTCGGTCTGGCGGATGTGCCCGAGCTCCCCACGTGGGCCGCGGCCGGGGCGGCTGACGTCGCGGCCTGGCTGGCGCGTGACCGCACCACCCGGCGAGCCCCCGCCCCCGCCCTCGAGCTCCGCCTCCATGAGATTCCACAGGACTGACGCCGAAAACTGGCGCGCATAGATAAGCGCCCCGAGGATGGGTCCGTGAGCGCGATCGACCCCACCCTGCCCGCGACGGCGCAGGTCGTGGCTGTCCAGCATCCGAGCGCGACCGTCCCCGAGCGACCCTACGATCTGTGGCTGCTCGTCGCGGCGCTCGGCCTCCTCGGCATCGGCACGATCGAGATCTACGCCTCGACCGCCGCCGACGGCCTGACCCGCCTCGGCAACGCCTCGCACTTCCTCGAGCGCCAGGTGATGTTCCTCGGCCTGGGGGGCGTGGCGATGTGGTGGGCCGCGCGGGTCGACTACCGGATCCTGCGGCGCTGGGTCTATCCCCTCCTGCTGCTCGCCTTCCTGCTGCTCGTGGCGACCCTCGCGATGCCCGCCCGCAACGGCGCGAAGCGGTGGATCGGGATGGGACCGCTGACGTTCCAGCCCGTCGAGATCGCGAAGCTCGCGCTCGTCACCTACCTCGCCTACTCCCTCGGCAAGAAGGCGGACAAGGTCAAGGCCTTCACCGTCGGCTTCGTGCCGCACCTCGTGGTGTGTGGGCTCATGATGGTGCTGCTCCTCGCGCAGCCAGACCTCGGTTCGTCCGTCGTGCTCGGCGTGACGACGCTTGGCATGCTGTTCATGGCCGGCACGCGCGTCTCGTACATCCTGCTGGCGCTGTTCTCGGCGGCGCCCGTCGCGTACCACCTCGTCGTCGGCACGCCGTGGCGCATGCAGCGCTTCCTCGCGTACTTCAACCCGGAGGCCTACGCGAACGGCGAGGCCTACCAGTTCCTGCAGGCGCGGCTCGCGATGGGCTCGGGCGGCTTCTCCGGCACCGGCCTCGGCGGCGGGCATCAGATGCTCGGCTACATGCCCGAGTCGCACAACGACTTCATCCTCGCGCCCATCGGCGAGGAGATGGGCTTCCTCGGGGTGGCGTTCGTCCTCGCGATGTTCGCGATCCTCCTCTGGCGTGGCATCCGCGCCGCGCTCGGCGCCCGCGATGTCTTCGGCGGCTACCTCGCGTTCGGCATCACGCTCCTCTTCGCGGTGCAGCTGCTCTTCAACGTCGGCGTGGTTCTCGGCGTCGTGCCGAACAAGGGCATCACGCTGCCGCTCGTCAGCTACGGTGGGTCCTCCCTCGTCGTGACGATGATGCTCGTCGGCCTCCTCCTCAACGTCGGTCGACGCGTGGACCGCAAGGTGTCCCTGGAGGCCACACGCCCCGCCCGCGAGCTGGCTCGCAAGAAGCGCGTCCGCGTGCGCGTCGCTCTCGCATGAAGCTCGTCATCGCCGGAGGCGGTACCGGGGGCCATCTGTTTCCCGGGGTCGCGATCGCCGAGGAGCTGAAGGCACGTGATGCGGCCGCGCAGGTCACGTTCGTCGGCACCGCGCGCGGGATCGAGGCCCGCGTGCTGCCCGAGCTCGGGTGGCCCCTCGAGCTCGTCGAGGTCTCGGGCCTGAAGACCGTCGGCGTGCTCGGCGCGATCAAGGGCCTCTTCCGCCTCCCGAAGGCGCTCCTGCAGGCGCGGCGGATTCTCAAGAAGCTCGCGCCCGATGCCGTGATCGGGGTCGGGGGCTACGCGTCGGGGCCGCTGCTCCTGATGGCTCGCCTGCGGGGCATCCCGACGGCGATCTGCGAACAGAACTCGATCCCTGGCCTCACGAACAAGATCCTCGGGCGCGTCGCGCGTGCGGTCTTCCTCTCCTTCGAGGAGTCGCGCCGCTTCTTCAAGCCGAAGAAGGTCACCCTGTCGGGCAATCCCGTCCGGCGCGAGCTCCTGCAGCGCCTCCTCGCTCCCGCACCTCGGCCCGCGGGCGAGCCAGTGCACGTCCTCGTCTGCGGCGGTTCGCAGGGAGCAGTCGCGGTGAACGAATTCGCCGCCGCCGCGCTGGTCGCGCTCGCCAAGGACATCCCGCTCGTCATCACGCACCAGACGGGGGAGAAGGACCTCCTCGCCACCCAGAAGCGCTACGCGGACGCGGGCGTCCCCGCCGACTGCAAGGCCTTCATCAAGGACATGGCCAGTGCCTATCACGCCGCCGATCTCGTCATCGGCCGCGCCGGCGCGACCACCGTCGCCGAGCTCGCCATCGCCGGCAAGCCGGCCGTCTTCATCCCCTACCCCTTCGCCGCCGACGACCACCAGACGCTCAATGCGCGCGAGATGGCGACCGCCGGGGCCGCGCTCGTCTTCAAGCAGTCCGAGCTCTCGGCCGACATCCTGACGGCTGCCCTCCGGCCCCTCGTGACCGACCCAGCCGCACGCGCCACCATGGCCAGCGCCATGAAGGCCATCGGCAAGCCCAGGGCGGCCGCCGATGTCGTCGACTGGGCCGTCGCGGCGAAACGTTAGCAACCGGTCGCCGGGGCGGCCGAGCGCCCGGTCATGACGCCCCGGCTCTACCTCCTCCTCGGCCTCGCCATCCTCGCCCACTCGTTCGTTGGTCACGCGACCGGCGACTCGAACTTCGGCGTCATGATCTCGTACATTCCGATCCTCGCGGGCTTCATGGCCATCGGCCACGCCATCCAGCGCGTCTGCCACGCTCCGGACCGAACGACGTGATTACCCCCCTGCCTTCGCGCTCCGGTCCCGGCGCCGGCGTCGTGACGCTCGTCGGCGTCGCGGTCATGGTGCTCGCCGTCGGCCTCACCTGGGCGAGCTACAGCGCCGGAGAGGCCGCATCCATGGAAGCGGCTGTCGCGCCTCACTACACGGCCGGGCCACTTCAGTTCGACATCTACTGGAAGACCGCGTTCACCGGGCTCGCACTCTTCATCGGCGGACTGATTGGCCTCGCCCTCCGCGTGGCGCGTGCGCACGACGTGTCGGATTCCACCACGTAGCGGCTGGCCTCGTTACTGCTGTGAGGCAAGGAGTTGCCTGGCCTGACCGATGAAGTGATGACGCATCCGGCAGATGCGTTCACGGCCGACACGCTGCACGCGGGTGAGGTCGTGTACTACCAGTCGGTCCAGTCGATTCCGATCCCGAGCTGGGCCATGGTCGGCGTCACCGACTGGTTCACGATCAACATCGACCTCTTGGCCATCATCGGCGGCGCGGTTGTCGAGCCGCACATCCCGGTGCCCTCGATCAACACCCGGTTCAAGGTCTACGACGACGGCCGCGCCAGCCTCGCCGTCGAGACCATGTTCCATCACCTGTGGGACAACCTCGACGCGCAGCTGCCCGAGGACAGCACGGTCCGGATCGATCGCGACGGCACGACGGTGTTCGCGCGCGTGAATGGATCGTTCAAGCTGACCGATACCCTGCGCGTGCACGCGTCGGCGGGCGCCACGTGGGCCGAGAACGTCCGCATCGAGAACCGCAATCGCACGACCGCGATCGGTCGCACGATCGAGAACGAGATCAACCCCGACGGTTCGATCGCACTCGACTGGCGGCCGAAGCCCTGGCTGTCACTGCACCTGATGGCGTCGTACGGCACGACGTTCGTCTATCTGGACCTCGTGCCGCGCAAGCTCGAGCTCGGCTACGGCATCCGCATCGCGCCGTTCTACGCCTGGGACAATCGCTTCCTGAAGACCCTGCGGATCGAAGGCGCGGCGTTCGCGTTCTACTTCCGCGACGCGAAGGAGTGGCTGTCCCTGCCGGTCCCGATCTTTCCCGTCGCATACTGGCAGTGGACGTTCTAGGCGAACGCGACGCCGCCGAGGGCGTTCAAGAACCAGACGACCGGGCTGAGGGGCAGCGCGACGATCGACATCACGAACACGGCCTTGCGGCGACCTTGCATCGCCGGCTCGACGGTCTGCTTCGCGCGCGACGCCAGGACCAGGGCAATCACGGAGGTGATCGCGGCCGTGACGAAGGCGATGATCTGGAGCTTGTCGAGCAAGCTCATGTGAAACACCACCGTCTTCGTCGGCAGCCCGAACATCACGAGCTGGCCAAAGATCGCGGCGTACGCCACGGCGATGAGTGCGACGCCGATGTGGACGTTGCGGCGAGCCGACATGTCCCGAGCTTAGCGCTCAGGGAGGGCAGCCCGGGGCGCCCGTCGGCTCGCCGTTCAGCTCGCAGGGAGCGCACTTGTAGTCGTCGGCGCAGGTGCCACCGGCGAGCGCGATGCCCTGGATGCCGAAGTCGAGGCAGTCGGAGAGGCAGACGCCGGTGTACTCGCCGAGGATGAAGCTGTCGGCGGTGCAGGTCGGGAACGGACCGCTCTGGAGGATCTCGTTCGGCACGCAGTAGTAGGCGTCCTCCTCGATGTCCTCGCAGGAATCCTCGGCGAGCTGATCGGTCTGGTCCTCGGGGACGGCGCCGCGCGGCACGCACTTGCCCGCCCCGCCGCAGCAGTTCTGGAGTGTGGTCGGCGCCTCCGTCGGGCCGGTGTCACAGGAGAGACTGCACGCGCCCGTCGGCATGCCGCTGATCGGATCGAAGCAGGGCGTGCACTTCTCGCCCGTCTCGCAGGTGGCCTGCGGGAGGAGGTCGGCCTGGTCGGCGACAGCGGGGAGGACAACCGAGAGGCAGCGCCCCTCCGCGTTGTTCACCGAGTCGCACGTGGCGGCGGTGAACTTGCCGCCGGTCTCGATGAAGATGTCGGGGACGCAGAGGTCGGTGGAGCCTTCGCACGTCCCGAGCTGCGCGGCGTACTCGGCGGGGATGAGGGCAGGACCGACGCAGTGGGCGCCGACCCCGCACGCCGTGAGCGACGAGGCATCGATGACCGGCGGGCACGACGCTTCGTAGTCGCAGGTCGCGGGGTCGTCACACGAGTTGACGGGGTTGATGGGGTTCGGCTCGTCGCCGACGCACGCCGCGAGCTCGAGGATGTCGCACGCGCCCGTGGGCATGCCGTCGATCGGCGAGACACACGGGACGCACAGGTCGTCGGGGTTCGTGCAGGTGTCGGCCTCGAGGATGCCCATGTTGGCGGCCACGTCGGGGATGCACTTCGACAAGCACACGCCCGAGCCACCGAAGGCGGTGCACTGTGCGGGCGGCTCGGCGCCACCGGACTCGAGGAACGAGTCGGGCAAGCAGTAGCCACCACCGCCGCACTCGGCGACGAAGCCCTTCAGCTCCTCAGGCACGTTCGGGAGGCAGTGCGCCTGACCGCCGAGCTCGGTACAGCAGGCGGTCATCGCCTCGATGGTGCTTGGTGACTTCGGCGCGCCGAGCGGGCCTTCGCAGCGCTCCTCTTCGCCATTCGCGTCATCACCACCATCTCCGCCATCGGCGCTCTCGCCCATGCTCGCCGTACAGCCCGCGAGGGCAACCACCAGAGCTCCAACGAGACCGAGATGCGTCCGCATGGGCGGAACCGGGTTTCACGGATCGCGCCAACAAGTGCGCAGCGCGATTGTGCGGAGTTGTGAGCAGAGAACCGTGGGCGCAGGCCCCAGATCGGCGAGTGCAAACCTTACTGACGAGAAGTCAGGAACGGTCAGATTGCGCACGGTGTGCAATAGGTTGCACGATCGAGCGTGGATGAGCGTCGCCTCGTCGAGCGTTGAGATGATAAGAAGCGCCTCGGAGCCCGTGCATGTTTCGTAAGCCAGACACCCGGATTCACTTCGTCGGCATCGGCGGCATGGGCATGTGCGGCATCGCCGAGGTCCTCGCCAACATGGGCTACCGGGTCAGCGGCTCGGACATGAACGACACCGAGATCACGCGGCACCTGACCAAGATCGGCTGCACCGTCACCCGCGGCCACTTCGCCCAGAACCTGGCCGAGGCGGACGTCGTCGTCGTGTCGTCGGCCATCAAGGGCTACAACCCCGAGGTCGAGGCCGCTCGCGCCCGCCAGATCCCCGTCATCCCCCGCGCGGAGATGCTCGGCGAGCTGATGCGGATGAAGTTCGGCATTGCCGTCGCCGGGGCCCACGGCAAGACGACCACCACCACGATGCTCCACACCGTCCTCATGGCGGCGGGCTTCGACCCGACGGCCGTCATTGGCGGCCGCGTGAACTCCCTCGGGCTGGCGAACGCGCGCTGGGGCAAGAGCGACTACCTCGTGGCCGAGGCCGACGAGTCCGATGGCTCGTTCCTGACGCTCACGCCCACCCTCGCCATCGTCACCAACATCGACGCCGAGCACCTCGACCACTACGGCACGTACGAGAACGTGAAGAAGGCCTTCACGGACTTCTGCAACCGCGTCCCGTTCTACGGCCTGTCCGCGCTGTGCCTCGACAACGCCGGTGTCGCCGCGATCCTGCCGAACCTCACGAAGCGGTTCGCGACCTTCGGCATCACGTCACAGGCGACGTATCGCGCGCGCAACATCCGCCACGACGGCCTCACCACGCGCTTCATGGCGTGGCGCCGCGCCGAGGAGCTGGGCGAGGTCGTGCTGCCGATGCCCGGCGCCCACAACGTCCTCAACGCGTTGGGCGTGCTCGTGATCGCCGACTTCCTCGGGATCCCGTTCGAGACGTACGTGAAGGCCATCTCCTCCTTCGAGGGCGTCGCCCGGCGCTTCACCGTGCGCGGCGAGGTGGGCGGCGTCACCGTCGTCGACGACTTCGGCCACCACCCGTCCGAGGTGAAGGCCACGCTGTCCGGGGCCAAGAGCGCGTTCGCCGGCCGCCGCGTCATCGCCGCGTTCCAGCCGCACCGCTTCTCGCGCACGCGCGATCAGCTCGGCGAGTTCCCGCGCGCCTTCCACGACGCGGACAAGGTCGTCATCTGCGACATCTTCGCGGCGGGCGAGAAGCCGATCGAAGGCGTCACGAGCGAGGCCCTCGTCCGCCTGGCGCGCGAGGCCGGCCACCCCGACATCACGTACCTGCCCCGCCGCGAGGACGTCGCCGCCTGGCTCGATGCGCAGGCCAAGCCGGGCGACCTCGTCATCACGCTCGGCGCGGGCAACATCCAGCTCGCCTGCAACGAGGTCATCGAGCTGCTGGAGAAGCGCCTCGGCGCCGCCACGCGCAAGAACCTCGTGCGCGTCGACGAGTCGAGCGCGACCGTTGCGCGCTGACCGGGGGCCGAGCCCAGTGATGCTCGCGGAGCTGACGACGCTCGGGCTCGGCGGTCCGGCGCGCCGGTTCGTCCGCGTGACCTCGATCGACGAGCTGCGCGACGCCCTCGCAACCGACGACCCGGTGCTCGTCCTCGGCGGCGGGTCCAACCTCGTCGTGAGCGATGCGGGCTTCGATGGCCTCGTGGTCCAGCTCGGGCTCACCGACGTGACGATCGAGCCGGGCGGGCTCGTCACCGCGGGGGCGGGCGTCGTGTGGGACGAGCTCGTCGCCCAGACGATCGCCGCGGGCCTCGCCGGCTTCGAGTGCCTGTCCGGCATCCCCGGCCTCGTCGGGGCCACCCCGATGCAGAACGTCGGCGCGTACGGCCAGGAGGTCAGCGACACGATCACGTACGTGCGCGCCCTCGACCGCGAGACCGGCGAGCTCGTCACGTTCACCAACGCCGCGTGTGGCTTCGCGTACCGCCACAGCATGTTCCGCGGCAGCAGCCGCTACGTGATCGTGGAGGTGCAGTTCCAGCTCGAGCCGTCGGCGCAGAGCAAGCCCATCACGTATGCGGAGCTCCAGAAGGAGCTTGGAGAGCGTGCCCCGCTGGCCACCGTGCGCGAGACCGTCATTCGCCTGCGCCGTGGGAAGGGCATGGTCGTGGATCCCGGCGACCCGGAGTCTCGTAGCGCCGGCTCGTTCTTCACGAACCCCCTCGTCGCACCGACGCAGGTCCCCGAGGGGGCCCCGAGCTGGCCGCAGCCCGATGGCCGCGTGAAGCTCTCCGCGGCCTGGCTCATCGAGCGGGCGGGCTTCGCCAAGGGCCACACGGTCGGTGGCGTCGGCATCTCGAAGAAGCATGCCCTCGCCCTCGTGAACCGCGGGGGCACCACGGAACAGCTCCTCGCCCTCGCACGTTCCATCCAGGACACCGTCAAGGATCGGTTCGGCATCGAACTTGGGCCCGAGCCCATCATTGTTTAGAAAGAACGCTTATGAAGCAGCGCGTCGCCGTCGTCATGGGAGGCCTCTCCGCCGAGCGTGAGGTCTCTCTCAACACCGGCGCGGGCGTTCACAAGGCGCTCGTCGGCAACGGCTGGGACGCGATCGCCATCGACTGGGCGCCCGGGACGTCGTTGCCCCAGATGCTCGAGCAGTCAGGCGCCCAGGTCGTGTGGAATGCGCTCCACGGTACCTACGGCGAGGACGGCGCGGTGCAGGGCATGTGCGCGTGCCTGGGACTCGCGTGCACCGGCTCGGGCGTACTGGCGAGTGCGCTCGCGATGGACAAGATCATGTCCAAGCGCATCTTCGAGTCGAACGGCATCTCCACGCCGCGCTGGACCACCCTGCCCCACGACGGACCCGCCGACGGCAGCGATGCCCTGGCGACGTTGAGCGACTGGCCGCTCCCCTGCGTCGTGAAGCCGGCATTCGAAGGCAGCTCCGTGGGGGTGTCGGTCGTCGAGGCGGCCGCCGAGCTCGCCCCCGCCGTCGCCGCCGCGCGGAAGTTTCACGGCCCCGTGATCATCGAGGACTACATCGCCGGGACCGAGGTCTTCGTCGGCATCCTCAACGACCGCGTCCTCGGCAGCGTCGAGGTACGCCCGGCCACGAAGTTTTACGACTACGAGGCGAAGTACAAGCGCACCGACACCAAGTACCTGCTGCCGCCCGAGCTCCCCGCCGACGTGCTCGCGCGCACCGAGGCCCTCGGCCTCGCCAGCTACCGCGCGCTCGGATGCAGCGGCCACGCGCGCCCCGACCTGCGGATCACCCCCGACGGCCAGGTCTTCGTGCTCGAGGTGAACACGTTGCCCGGCATGACCGCGACCAGCTTGCTCCCGAAGATCGCCAAGCAGGCCGGCATGGACTACGCGACCCTCTGCGAGGAGATCCTCGCGAGCGCCACGCGCGCCTGAGTCACTCCAGGAACTGCAGCATGCCGGCGCCCTTGCTCGCCGCATCCTGGTAGTACGCGCGCACCTTCCGGGCCTCGCCGAGCAGCCACTCGACCTCGGCCGGATCGTCGAAGTTGCAGCCGTACACCTTCTCCTTCTTCATCGCGACGGGATCGTACGCCGCGCGCAGATCCTCGTCGGTCTGCGCGGTCAACGCACGGGCGTACTCCTCGACCTCCGTGGGAGTCAGGACCTGCGGTGCGCCATATCCCGTGTCCAGGTCGAGCTCGTCGAGCGGCACCCCGCCGCTGATGGCGCTCTCGCCTACCGTGGTGTCGCCGCAGTACAGGTAGTGCAGCGCATTCCACGCCTTCCCGACCGACAGCCCGGGCTCGTCCATGAGCCCCTGGACGGCCTCCGCGTCGTCGATCCGTTCCATCATGGCGGCCGGAATCTGCCGCAACTCCCCGTTCATCGACATGACTGCCTCCTGTGTTCGTTCAACTGCGGTTCCGACCACTCCTTCTCAGACATCGAGATCCAGCTTGTCGTGCGGATTCTGAATCGTGTGCGGCCACAGCCACTGGCGCAGCTCGCGTGTCCCCGCCAGGAACTCCGGGTCGTGCGGCGAGCACAGCTCAGGCCACGCGATCAGCATCTTGCAGTCGCCGACGTCGCGAATCTCCGGCGGGCGCTCCAGTGCCGGCAGGGGCGGCAGCGACTCCCAGATCGCCTTCCCGATGATCGTCACCGGGTACAGCCGCCTCAGCTTGGTGCCGAAGAACACGTCCGACTTGTGGTCTTCCCATTGACGATCCGCGGTCGGTTGGTCGACCGCCTTCTCTAGCAAACCGAGATTCGTTTCGGTCTCGGCGTATTCCATCGACGCGAATGACGCGACCAGTCCTTGGCGTATTGAATAGATCTCGGCGAGGCCCGACAGCATCGACACTAATGGTCCGTCCAGCGCCCCCCCGGTGACCAGCATGCGGGCGTCGCAATGTCTAATATCGTATCGATCAGGCTTTTCTGGTCGCAGATAGAAGGACGCTTTTACAGGGGCATGGCCACGAGACTCGACATCTATTCGTGAAACTTGCTCGTTAGACAACAGCTCCGAGAATTTCTCGGGAGTAAACCTGTCTTGCCGAACTTCGCTTGTGCTCCAAGTCGTGAGTGCAACATCGAGCCGTAGACCGTGCAGGTCGCCGTAGCGGACGAAGGATTCGCCCACGCTTATGGGCGCGACGGGGCCGGTGGCGAAGCACACCCACGCACCCATTACAGGTCTGATGTGATTATTTCGTGCACTCATATTTCATATCGCAGATGTCATATGTCTCGAGGCTCGTTTTCAGCGAGATGTCACTTCCTGTCGAGCAGTTCTTCTTGAGCGCATCCATGACTTCTTTCCCTCCGAATGCGGCGTCTGGGATGGAGTCGCTCTCTGCATATTTGGTATACATTTGCTGCAGCAACCGTTTGTACTCCGCGAGCTGGGCTTTTCCCTTGGAGATCGCATCGGTGCGGTTCGGCTTGAACTCGATGATCGTGCAGGTATCTGGCACGAGGCAGTCTGGCTTCCTGTGCTTCCCGCTACCGCCGAAGTCGGCCACACCGGTCGCTGACGTGGGGACCTTGCAGGAGAACTTCGACCACATCTGCGCATGAGCGCTGTCGCCAAACTTCTGGGCGAATTGCTTCACGGGCGAGAAGTTGCCTTCCCAGACCCCCTGCTTCTTCAGGCGCTCGAGGCGTGCTCGCTGCGTGTCGATCTTCTCGGCGAGGCGTGAGCCCTTGGCCTTGTCGGATACGGCGTTCACGCGAGCGTCCAGTCCGGCGAGCTGGTCGAGCACCGGCTGCATCTCCTTCTGCATAACCTTCTGCAGATCGACGGCGACCGCCTTTGCGGCGTCCTCATCCTCGCTCACGTCGGCCGTCGGTGACCAGTCGACACCGCAGTAGGCCTCCCAGATCTGCTTCATGCCGTCGCAGTCGGTGCGGTAGGTCGCCTTCGCGTCATCTACCCAGCGGTTGATGTCTGCTTCGAGCTTCGTGAGACTTTCCGAGGTGGTGGTCTCGAAGGTCTTGATCGCGGCGAGGACATCGGGGTGCTTCTCCATCAAGATGATGTTCCCGCACTGCTTCGCGAGCTTGGTCATGCCGGCCTTGTAGTCCGCGAGGATGGACGAGGCGGTCATATCGAAGGCGGCGGCCACGGCAGTCCAGGGGCCGTCTGACGACGAGAATCTCGCGACACGATCGCGGTCGTTGCTCATCTCCGTCTGTCGCTGGCGGGCGAGCTCCATGCCCACGACGACCGGCTTGCCCAGACGCTCGGCCTCGGCGGGCAGTGACTTGACGGCATCCGCATCGGCCTTGTGGTCCTTGATGTAGGCCTCGAGCTGCTTCTCGATCTCGTCGCACTTGGCGGGCAGGGCGTCGAGCACGTAATGATGCAGCTTGAGCTCTCGCAGTGGCTTCAGTGCGTCGCGGGCGCCCTGCGCGAGGTCTGGCCACTTCTCGGTGAGCTTCTTCAGCTTCGCGTCATCGCCTTGGGCGTTGATGAGGGAGCGCAGCGCCGTGGTCACCTCGTCGAGGAGTGATCCGGCGGAGTCGACCGCGGACGTCCCGCTCGCGCCGTGCACCTCGGAGATCTTGGTCGCAAACTTGTCGATCGCCTTCGTGACCGTCTCGAGCAGCTGCTTGCGGCCTTCGGTACTCCCCGCGAGCTTGGCGAGCGCCTGGGCCACGACGGGGTGGGCTTCGCTCTTCACGAGCGACGCGCAGGCTTGCTTGGCCGCGTCGTAGGCGTTGGTCCAGTCCGTCGCGATCGCGGTCGCAGACGCGGATAGATTCTTCGTGACCTGCCTCCAGCCGTTGTCCGAGGCCGAGAAGTTCGTGGCGATGCTAAGTGATGCCTTCAGATCGGAGGCCTGCGCACTCACTGCCGACATGACCCGCTCGGCGCGGGCCGCGTAGTCGCGAGCGGCTTTGATGATCTCGGCGGCGGCTTCCGGATCGTCTTTCGCGCTGGCGACGAGCTTCAGGAGCTCGGCATCGAGCATCTTGCATTGCGCCTCGGAGTCGCCCTTGACCAACTGCTGGAGCTTCAGCTTCTTCAGCTCGGCTGCCGCCGGGTAGAACAACTTCACGTATCCCGGGTAATACGACGTGATCTTCTCGGCCGCCGAGTCGCTACCCGCGACGCGCTTGAGCTCGTCGACGAGTGATTCCACATCGCGGATCGCATTGCTCGCGGCGTCGATCTCCGAGTAGGAGCTATTGCCCTGAACGTTGTAGAGGTTGTTCGAAGCGGCATCGAGCTTCGCCTCGAGCTTGCTCATCAGCGCGGCGCGATCGCTCTCGTCGTCGGCGAGCGCGACCGCGACACCGAGCGCGGCAACCACCACAGTCGCCGCCACCATCGCCATCACACTCGTGCGTTTCACCCGTGGAGCGTAGTGCGCGCGGTATCTCGCAGACTACAAATATCGACGGCCGTCACTGCTGCAAATTACAGCGGTGACGGCCGTCTTGATTCGAGATCTGGAGATTAGCGCTTACAGGCGACTTCCCAGCCCTTGATCCAGGTCTTGCCCTTGTCCATCGACATCTCGCCGATCATCGTCGGCGCCTTGGGATTCGTCATGTCGGTGGACTCGCGCATCTGCGCGGAGCCCATGGCGCTCATGGTGTCCATCGTGAAGACGAGCTTGCCGTCCTTGAGCCCGTCGGACGTGCCGATGGTCTGAGCGCCGCCCGTACCGACGGCCACGCGGCGCCACTTGGACGACTTGGCGTCGTACGTCGTGTACGAGACCGTCTTGTCCTTGATCTTGCCCATCTTGACCTCGACGGTGTCGACGATCCACCACTTGTCGAGATCGACCTTGGAGCTCACGACGACGGTGACCTTCTGGTCGGCACCTGCCATGTCCTTGCTCGTGCCGCTGCACTTCCACTTGCCACCGAGGGTCTTCGCCAGCGTGGCGATCTCGGCCGGCGGCTTCGGCAGCTCGACCGTGGGCGGCGGAACCGGCGCGTCAGCCTTCACGGGCGGCATGGGCTTCGGGGCCGGAGCGACCTTCTTCTCGGTGGGCTTGACCGCGGCCGGAGCCTCGGCGAAGGCCACGCCGGCGAAGGCGAGGAGCGAGGCAATCGTGATGATGTTCTTCATGGTTGTCCTCGTTACTTCTTGCAGGTCATCTCGTAGACCTGCTGCCAGGTCTTGCCCTTGTCCATCGACATCTCGCCGCGGAACTTCGCGCCGGCCTTCATGTCGGTCATGTCCGTGTAGTCACGGAACATGGAGCCACCCATCGGGCCCATCGCGTCCATGTTGAACACGAGCTTGCCGTCCTTCATGCCGTCAGACGTGCCGACCATCTGCCCGCCGCCGTTGTCGACGGAGACGCGACGCCACTTCGACGACTTCGCGTCGTACGTCGTGTAGGACATCATCTTGAACGACTGCTTGCCGGCCTTGCCGGTCATCGTGTCGGTGATCCACCAGCCGTCGAGGTCCGCCTTCGACTTCACCGAAGCCGTCATCGCGACCGTCGCCGTCGGGTTGGTCATGTCGACCGACGTGCCCTTGCACTTCCACGAGCCGCCGGCCTGCTTGGCGAAGGCGGCAATGTCGGCGGGCGGCTTCGGCATCTCGACCGCGGGCGGCGGGGCGGGCTTGGTCTCCGGCGCCTTGATGGCGACGTCCGGGGCCTTCGGAGCGGGGGTCGGGGCCTTCTTCGAGGCGGGGGTCTCACCGGCGGCGAGGCCCATGGACGCCACGAGGGTCACCATCACGAACGAGATCTTCTTCATCATCTAGATTTCTCCTCTTCGAGAACACGCGCACTATAGGGGAAACCTCCTCGCGCAACGCGGGTCCCATAGACGTGTCGAAGAGATCTCGATCCAGCATTGTCGCGGTACTGACACTCTCGGTGATCGCGTGTGGCGAAACGCCCCGTGGCCGGGACACGACGCCCGTAGCTTCGACGGTGACGCCAGCGCTCACCCCCGATGCAGCGGTCGCACCGATGCGCACGGACGAGCCACCGCCGCGGCTGATCGCGGTCGACTGGAAGACGGTCTCGCTCGCGACGGAGAGCGACGCCCTCGCGCTGTGGCGGGACGTCATCAAGCCGACCGGTGACGATTGGCAGGAGAAGCTCGACGAGATCCCCGCCGAGGCTGCACGCCCGCTCGCCCTCGCGCTGCTGACCGGCGGCAACTTCCAGTGCATGCCGACGGTGACGCCGGGCGATTGCGTCAGCGTGCAGTACGACGTGAACACGCCGAAGCAGGCCGCCGGCTTCGACGATCCGTGCCTGCGCCGCGTGCTCGCGCTGTGGGCGTTCTCGCAGCTGGAGCCGACGGACGGCGCCGCCCTCATGCCGGCCCTGCGGATCATCGCCGCCATTCCGCCGCCCGAGTCGGAGCTGATCGCGGCGGCGCTGTCGGCCGCCGCCAGCGCCGATCGCGCGTTGCTGCTCGAGCTGATCGGGATCGCGATCGCGGCCGGATCGAGCGACGCCGTCGATGGCGTGCTCACGCTCCTCGATGTACCGAGCCTCGTCACGGCCGCGACGATCCATCACTCACCGGGCGCGCTCGCGGTGCTCTCGGCCGAGGGGCAGCGCGCGGTCTACATCCACGCCGTCACGGACACGAAGCTGCCGACGGGCGCGCGCATCGGGGCCATCGCCGATCTCCTGCAGTCCGACATGCTGAAGGATCCGCCCACGCTCGAGATGGACCTGCGGACCGGGCTGACCACGGCCGCGCAGGATCCCGATTGCACCGTGGCGGCCGTCGCGGTGCGCGCGCTCCACGTCGCGGGCGTGAAGGGCGTGCTGCCCCGGCCCGGCAAGACCCCCGCGGCCACCATGCGCGCGCTCTGCGTGCTCGCGAGCTACGAGCGGCTCCAGGGCAGTGACGAGATCTCCCTCCTGCCGAACTTCGTGCCGGCCAAGGGGCTCGAGCTGATCTCGATCGCCTATGACCCGCTGTCAGAGACGGACGAGGACGGCGACGGGAACCTCCACACGATCCGCCGGGCGGACCTCATCCCGCGTGATCTGCTCGTCCTTCCGGAGCTGGACGGGGTCATCAAGGCGATGAAGGCCTGCACCGGGACTACGTGTAAATCCAAGGAGATGGAGGTCCGCTTCACGATCAAGGGCGGGAAGCTGGCCCGGATGGAGCTCGCTGAACGGGCCCCATGTCCGCCGAACTTCATGTCACCATGAGGGGGTGAAGGCGCTCCTGGTCGTGATCCTCTGCTGCATCGCGACCACGGCGTCGGCCCAGGGCTTCAAGCCCCGCGGCAAGATGGTCAGCTTCAAGTCGCCCGGCGGCGCGAAGGCGACCCCCGCCGCACCGGTCACGACCACGCCCGCCGCCACGCCAGCGGCCGGTCAGCCCGCGGTGGCCCCGGCCGAGCGCACGGTAGCCAACAGCACCCCGCAGGCCGTGTCGTC
>JALHPV010000054.1 GCA_022842285.1 Kofleriaceae bacterium | reverse complement strand
GCCGCCGCCGCCGCCAGCGGCTCCGCCGGCTGCTGCAGCGGGGGCCGCTGCGGGACGGGCGGCTGCAGCGCCGCCGATGACGAGCATCAGTTGATCAGGGGTGATGGGCTTCATGGTGGTGACCGGAGCTAGAGCAGGCCACGTGCCAGCGCTATCTCCGCGTGTCTCCACGCCATGCGCACCAGTTCCGCTACTTCTGGGCGGCAACCTGTCTTCAGCGCGGTTTACACGTCGCGGAGGAACACGGTGATCTCATCGAGCTGGCGACCATCGATGAGGCCGGCGGCGAGCTTGCCGAGATCGGGGGTCTCGCGCGAGACGGTCGCGAGGCGGGCGAGCTCGTCGGAGATCGTCGCGCCCGCGTGGAGGACGTTGACGTGCGTGCCGCGCCGGATCTGATCGGGAACGACGGTGATCGCGGCGTGGACGCAGACGATGTCGCACGCGAGGGCCTCTTCGAGGGAGGTGACGCGGGCGCGTGGATCGGCGAGGTCGGCGACGAGGCGGTCGGCGCCGCTGCCGGCGCAGCGCACGTCACGCGGGTTGAACCAGGTGGCGTGGGCCGCGAGGGACGCGGTGGCTCCCGCGTCGCCGTCCGTGATGAGACCGAAGGAGCGCGGGGTGCCGACCGCCAGGTAATGAGAGGCGACGGCGCCAGCGATCGCGGGGTCGACACTTTGCACGTGCGGACCGCCGGTAGCGGCGCGCGCATAGCCCCGCTCGGCCTCGAGCACCAGCGTGGCCAGCCCCGACATACCTAGAACTCGGCCTGGCGCGGGGCGCGCGGGAACGGGATCACGTCGCGGATGTTCTCGACGCCCGTCGCGTACTGGATCGCGCGCTCGAACCCGAGTCCGAACCCGGCGTGCGGCACGGTGCCGTAGCGGCGGAGGTCGCGATACCACCAGTAGTCGGCGGCGTGGAGCTTCATCTCCTCGATGCGGCGGTCGAGCACCTCGAGGCGCTCCTCGCGCTGGCTCCCGCCGATGATCTCGCCGATGCCGGGCGCGAGGACGTCCATCGCGGCGACCGTCTTCTCGTCGGCGTTCAGGCGCATGTAGAACGCCTTGATGTCCTTGGGGTAGTTGATCACCGCGACGGGGCCCTTCACGACCTTCTCGGTCAGGAAGCGCTCGTGCTCGCTCTGGAGATCGATGCCCCACGTCACGGGGTACTCGAACTTCTCCTTGCTGGACTGCAGCGTCTTGATCGCGTCGCTGTAGTCCATGCGCTCGAACTTCGTCTCGACCATCGACGTCAGGCGCTTCACGCACTCCGGGTCGACGAACTTCTCGAAGAACGCCATGTCGTCGGCACGCTCGCGCAGGAGCTCCTTGAAGATGAACTTCAGGAAGTCCTCGGCGAGCTGCGCATCGGCGGCGAGATCGGCGAATGCGATCTCGGGCTCGATCATCCAGAACTCGGCGAGGTGACGCCGCGTGTTGGAGTTCTCCGCGCGGAACGTGGGGCCGAACGTGTAGACCTTCGACAGCGCGAGGCAGTACGTCTCGACGTTCAGCTGGCCCGACACCGTCAGGCGCGCTTCCTTGCCGAAGAAGTCCTTGTCCCAGTCGATCTTGCCGTCGGGAGTCTTGGGCAGGTTCGCGAGGTCGAGCGTCGACACGCGGAACATCTGGCCCGCGCCCTCTGCATCCGACGCCGTGATGATCGGCGTGTGAATCCAGAAGAAGCCGCGCTCGTGGAAGAAGCGATGCACCGCCTGCGCGAGCGAGTGGCGCACGCGCGTGATCGCCCCGACGATGTTCGTGCGCACCCGGAGGTGCGCGACCTCGCGCAGATACTCCATCGTGTGCCGCTTGGGCTGCATCGGATACGTGTCCGGGTCATCGACCCAGCCCACGACCTCGACGGAGTCGGCGCGCAGCTCGACGGACTGGCCCTTGCCCTGCGACTGCACCAGCTCGCCGATGCACCGGACCGAACAGCCCGTCGTGATGCGCTGGATGTCGCTCGCGTAGTTCGCGAGCTCGGCCGGCGCGACGACCTGCAGGGCATCGTGGCAGCTGCCGTCGTGCACCGCGAGGAACGAGAGTCCGGCCTTGGAGTCGCGGCGCGTGCGAATCCAGCCCTCGATGGTCACCTTGCTGCCGACGGGCTCTCCGCCGGCGAGAATCGACGCGATACGGCTGGCCATGACTTACTCGCGCGCGGCGTCTTTGCTGCCGACGACGGTCATGTTCATGCCGATCTGAACGCTGACTGCCTTGCCATCGATCTCGATGACGGTCTTGCCGTTCAGGTACCAGCCGAAGCTACCGGTCGAGAACTGCTTCACCTCGGCCAGCATGTCCTGACCGTTGATCGAGATCTTGAGCGGCGTGGCCTTCTCGGAGAACTGCGCAGCGGTGACGGGGCACGACGTCTTGGGCGGCATGCCGGGGACTAAACACCAGAATTCGTTGCGCGCGCTATCGCCCTGCCAACGATCGTGCCGCAAGGTGGGGCCCCATGGCCGACCCTCAGGGCACCCTGGTGGTGGAGACGTCGCGCGGGATGCGCGAATACGCCCTGGGGCCACGCACGAACCTCGAGGCCACCCCGCCCATGCTCGAGTGGCGCACCGCTCCGATCGCGGGCGTGTTCTTTCGCCACGCTCCCGGCGAGACCTACGAGCTCGAGGGCGGGGCCGAAGGGCGCGTCGTGGCGCGGACGCTCCAGGATCGCGGACGCGTCGTTGCTGTCCCCACGATGCTACCGCCGCCGGGCCCCCCACGCGGTCGCGACCCGATCATCCTCGACCCCGAGCAGCAGCGCGCCGTCGATCTCCCGCGCGAGGTGTCGCTGGTCCTCGATGGCGAGGCCGGTGTCGGCAAGACGCTCGTCGCCCTCTACCGCGTCGCCGCGCTGCAATCACGGCGCACGCTGGTCCTCGTGCCCACGGAGGGCTTGCGCCGACTCGTGCGCCTGATCGCCGAGCGCCTCGGCATCCGCAAGCTCGAGATCGCGGTGTTCGATACGTGGCTCCTCGAGCGTGCCCGCGCCGCCTTTCGGGGCCTGCCCCCGCGCATCAGCGAAGGTGCCACCGCGCAGGTGATCCACATGAAGCGCCATCCCGCCGTGCGGGCCGTGCTGCGCGACTTCGTGGGCTGGAAGCCACCGCGCGGCGTCGACGATGACAACATCTCGCGCACGCGCAAGCGCCTGCTGCACCTCTGGGGAGATCGCGAGCGCATGGCGCGCATCGTGACCGCGGCCGGCGGAGCGCTTCCCGAGCGCGCGATCGAAGCCGTCGCGTTGCATACGCGCGCGCAGTTCGAGCGCACGACGGAGCAAGCGTACGCGCATGTCGACGCCGATCGCCTGCAGGCTCTCGATGGCCGTCGCCTCGATGCGGGCACTCGCACCGAGAATGCGAATTCGTTCGACATCGAAGATGTCCCGATCCTGTTCGAGCTCGCGCGCCTCGGCGCGCTTCAGATGGCTGACGATCTGGCTTCGTACGATCACATCGTCGTCGACGAAGCCCAGCTCCGGGCGCCCCTCGAGCTCGCCGTGGTCGGGGGAGCGCTCGCGAAGAGCGGGAGCATCACGCTCGCCGGCGATCACCGCCAGGCGACGGACGAGTCGGCCTGGTTCACGACGTGGGCCGCCGCGCAGGCCGAGCTCGGCCGCGCGCAGTGGCAGGAGGTGACCCTCGCGATCACCTACCGGTCGGTCCCGGAGATCGGTGCGTTCGCCCGCGCCATCGTCGAACGAACCGCGGTGACTCCACCGGGCCCGGAGCCTGCCGGTCACAGCCTGGATAGCAGCGCCTTGCGTGCGACCAGCGTTCCGCACGCCCTCGCGCAGGCGGCGCTCCTCTGCTGGCACCTCGATGCGCTCACCACGCGCGATCCGTGGCGGCAGGTCTGCGTCGTCGCGCGCACCCCCGAGCATGCGCGGCGCCTGCACGCGGAGCTGTCGCGGGGGTTGGATCCCGTCCTCGTCCTCGACGGCGACTTTCAGTTCGAGCCGGGTATCATCGTCACGACGGCCGCGGCCGTGTCGGGCCTCGAGTTCGATGCGGTCGTCATTCCGGACTGCACGCCCGCGTTCTGGCCGGCGACCCCGGAGCTGGCGCGCTCCCTGTACGTCGCGGCCACCCGCGCGCGCGACTTCCTGTGGCTGCTCACGCCCGACGCCTGGTCACCGCTGCTACCGCTCCGCGAGTCGTCACGGTAGGCCGAGCGCGTAGAGGCCGAACGCCGCGACGACGAGCGAGTGTTCGATGGTCCCGTCGCGCACGAGCGCCAGCGCATCGGCCACGGGGGGCGTCTCGATGGCGATCAGCTCGGTGCCCTCGGGCGCGGGCGGTGCCGTCTGGGCCGCATCGAGGGCGAGGAAGGTATGGAGGCGATTGCCCTGGATCGCCGGGTTGGGCTGCGTCACCCCGAGGAGGCGCCACGTCGAGGAGGTAAAGCCCGTCTCCTCGGCGAGCTCGCGGCGCGCGGCGGTCTCGGCGGATTCGCCCGCATCGACCATCCCGCCGGGGATCTCGAGGCACACGCTGTCGCTGCCGGCCCGATACTGGCGGATCAGGACGACGCGCTGGTCGGCGGTGATCGCGATGATGTTGACCCAGTCGACGCACTCGATCAGCGAGAAGCGCTTCGGCTGTCCGGTCTGCGGATGCAGTGCTTCGACGAACGCCGTCTGGAAGATGCGGTAGTCGGCGCCGGGCGTGCGGGCGCCGCGCCGCCAGCGGAGGTCGTCGGAGCTCAAAACGTTCCCTTCAACAGATAAACGCCGGCGCCGCCGAGGACCGCCCCCGTGCCGATGCCGGCGATGCCGATGCCGCGGTTCACGTCCTTGTCGGCGGTGATGGCGAAGTAGACCCCCGATCCGAGGAAGGCCACGCCCGTCACCACACAGGCCACGCCCCACTTGGCGCGCCGATTGGTCTTCCCGCCCGGCGAGACCGGATCGAGAGGCGGCGCGGTCGACACCGGCGCGACCGTCGTCACGCCCGGGCGCACGAGGGCGATGTCGAGCTCGGCGATCGCGCCTTCGCGCGAGATCAGAAACTGCCTGGTGAAGTCCTGGAAGCCCTCCGCGCGAGCGAGGAGGTCATGCGTGCCGAGATCGATCGGGGTGTCCACATCGATCAACGCCGTCACGTCGAGCCCGTTCAGCTTCACGACGAGGTCGTCCGGCCGCGGACCGGCGATCCTCATCAACAGCCGGGGCAGCCGCTCGCCGAGAGCCTGGGCCCGTGCGAGGGCATCCTGCCGACGCGTGGGATCGGGGTCCCGGCCTGCGAGCTCGCGGTACGCCGTCCACGCCGAGGCGAGCTTGCCGTTCGCTTCGTAACACTCCGCGAGCTGGGTGAGGCTCGCGGGCGACGGCGCGGCCTCATGGGCCTCCTCGAGGCTCTCGCACGTGTCGGCTCGCGCCGACGTCACGGTCCCGACGACCAGCGCCGCGGCGATCACCTGTCCAACCGCGTACACGGCGCGAGGGTAGCCCATGCGGGCCGATAATTCCTGCCAGGATAGTTTCGGCCACGAGCGCACTTACGCTGGTCACCAGCGCGGTGGATGTGGAGAGTGGGGGCATGAAGAACCACGTCGGGCGCTCGGTCGTCCTGGCCGCCGTCGTGCTCGCCACCGCGGGGCGGGCCCATGCGGGTGGCTTTGGCATCCCGGAGGTCGGCGTGCGCCGCACCGGCATGGCGACGATCATCGGCCGCCCCGACGACGCCTCCGCCCTCTATCACAACCCCGCGGGCCTGATCCTGCAGCCCGGGGTGACGCTCTACATGACGGTCGGCCTGTCCCTCCTGAACACGGAGTTCCGGCTCCAGCCGTGGGAGATGAGCGACGACTACCTGATGACGTCCCCCGAGGCCGACGGCTACTACGCCCCGGTCAGGCCGAGCCGCGCGATGGGCGTGATCCCGATGCTCGCCGCGACGGTCAATGTCATCCCCGACAAGCTGACGCTCGGCGGTGGCGTGTACGTGGGCAACGCGACGGGCGCGGCGTTCGATCGCGAGGCCGTCACGCGGTACCACCTCGTCGATGGCTACGTCGTCGCCCCCCAGGCGGTGGTCGCGGCCGCCTACCGCGTTCACGACACGCTGACGATCGGCGCCAACGTCGGCGTCATCAACCTCCGCGTCCGCGGCAAGCGCGAGATCTATCCGCTGCTCAAGGTCGGCGAGGACACCGTCAACGTCACCAACTTCTTCGGCAACCGCGGCGAGCTGACGCTCGACGGTGAGGGCTGGGCGCCGACGTGGCAGATCGCCGCCTTCGGACAGCCGCACCCCCGCGTCACCTACGGCGTCACCGTCACGGGCCGCGTCGACGCCAAGCTCACGGGACCGATCCGGATCGAGGCGTCCGAGGGCGCGGTGAACCCCGACGATGTCTACGAGGGCGAGCAGACCACCACGCAGCTCCTGCCGTGGGCCTTCATGGGTGGCGTCTCCGTCGACGCGAGCAGCAAGCTCGAGCTGGCCGCCGAGTTTCGCTACTGGCTCTATCGCCAGTACGACCAGCAGTACACGGCGATCCGGAACATCGCGCTCATCGAAGAGCTCGTCACGCAGAAGAACTACTCCGACTCGTGGGCCGCATCGATCGGCGCCCGGGTGCACGACCTCGCCGCCGCGCCCGGCCTCGATCTGATGGCGGGCCTCCAGTACGACAAGTCGCCCGCGCCGCCGTCGACGGTGACGCTCGATCAGCCAAGCTTCTCGCACCCCGCCGTGCACCTCGGGGCACGCTACTCGACGGGCCGCTACCGCTTCGGCGCCAGCTACATCCACTACTGGTACCTGGTGCCGACGATCACCGATTCGACGACGTCCCCGCCCTCGAATATCAAGGGCAGCGGCACCAACAACATCTTCACCGTCTCCATCGAGGCTTCTCTATGACCGACCGGAACAAGATCGAATCCTCGGTAGGGATGAGCATCCCCACGCACGGACGCGCGTCCGCTGACATCCTCGCCGAGCTCGGCACGCGCGCCGAAGGCGACACCAACTGGAAGGGCGGGCGCGTGTTCTCCCTCGTGTACGCGATTCCCGGCGAGCAGGGCGCGGAGCACGCGCAGCTCCTCGAGCGGGCGCACGCGATGTTCGCGAGCACGAACCTCCTGAACCCGATGGCGTTCCCGAGCCTGAAGCAGATGGAGACCGAGCTCATCGCCAGCGCGGGCGAGCTGTTCCACTGCCGCGGCGCTGTCGGCACGGTGACGTCCGGCGGTACCGAGTCGATCCTCTGCGCCGTCGCGGCCTACCGCGATCGGGCGCGCCGCGAGAAGCCGTGGATCCGGCGTCCCGAGCTGGTGGTGCCGATGACGCTCCACCCGGCGTTCGACAAGGCCGCGCACTACTTCGGCGTGAAGCTCGTGAAGGTCCCCGTCGGCGACGATCTGCGCGCCGATGTCGTGGCGATGCGGAAGGCGATCGGTCGCCGCACGATCGGTATCGTGGCCTCGGCGCCGCAGTATCCCCATGGCGTCGTCGATCCGATCGGGGACCTCGGCGAGCTCGCGATGGAGAAGAACCTCCCCCTGCACGTCGATGCGTGTGTCGGTGGCTTCATCCTGCCGTGGCTCGAGAAGCTCGGCCGCCGCATCCCGCGGTGGGACTTCCGCGTCCCGGGCGTGACGTCCATCAGCGCTGACCTTCACAAGTTCGGCTACGCGGCGAAGGGCGCCTCCGTGCTCATCTGGCGCTCGCTCGAGGCGATGAAGCACCAGTTCTTCGTCGTCACCGACTTCCCCGGCGGCATCTACGCCTCGCCCACGCTGATCGGCACGCGCCCCGGGGGCCCGATCGCCGCCGCGTGGGCCGCGCAGCAGTCGCTCGGCGTCGAGGGCTATCTCGCGCTCGCCCGGCAGGCTGTCGATGCCGCGGATCGGCTGCGCAACGGCATCAAGCGCATCCCCGGCCTGAAGCTCACCGGCGAGTCCGACTCGACGATCGTCGCGTACGAGACGACCGACAAGACCAATATCTTCGCCATCGCCGATCGCCTCGAGGCCCGCGGCTGGACCGTGGATCGGATGCACCGCCCGAACGCGCTCCACCTCACCGTGACCGCGAACCACGCGCCGATCGTCGACGAGTACCTTGCGGATCTGGCCGCCGCCGTCGCCGAGGTGCGCCGCGATCCGAAGCTGGCGAAGTCCGGGAGCGCGCCGATGTACGGCATGGCCGCGACGATGCCGGTGCGCTTCCTCGTCGCCTCGCGCGTGCGGGACGTGTTCGCCAAGCTCTACAGCGGAGTCACGTCATGAAGCGGATCGCGTACGCGCGCATCATGCAGGAGAGCAACTCGCTCTCGCCGGTGCCCACGGTGGTCGCCGACTTCGAGGGCTCGCACTACGTGGTCGGCGAGGCCCTCGCGCGCGCGGCGACGGTGGGCCCCGAGGTGCCGGGCTTCTTCAAGCGGGCGGAGCTCGGCGGCTTCACGCAAGCGGTCGCGCAGCGCAAGGCGGACTTCGAGCCGGTGCCGATCTTCTCCGCGTGGGCCGCGTCGAGCGGGCCGCTCTCCAAGGACTGCTTCGAGGAGCTGGAAGCGCGCCTGATCGCCGGCCTGCGCGCGGCCGGCCCCCTCGACGGCATGTACTTCGCGCTCCACGGCGCGATGGGGGCGCACGGCATCCCCGATCCCGAGAGCCGCCTGCTCAAGGCCGCCCGCTCCGTCCTCGGCGGCGCCCCGATCGTCGCGTCGCACGACCTGCACGGCAACATCACCAAGAGTCGCGTCGAGCTCGTCGATGCGCTCGTCGCCTACCAGACGAATCCGCACCGCGACCACGCGGCGATCGGTGCCAAGGCGGGGCGCATCCTCATGGGGACCGTGGCCGGCGAGATCAAGCCGACCATGGCGTGGCGCACGCTGCCGATGATCCTCGGCGGTGGCAAGACCATCGACTTCCTCGCGCCGATGCGCGCGGTGTTCCGGCGCATGAGCAAGGCCGAGAAGCAGGGGGAATGCCTCGCCGCGTCGACGCTCATGGTCCACCCCTGGGGTGACGACCCGGCGCTCGGGTGGTCCACGCTCGCGGTCACCAACAACGATCAGGCCGGCGCGGAGCGGCTCGCCGACGAGCTCGCCACCATGTGCTGGGAGCGTCGCCACGAGCAGCCGCCCGCGTTCGCGGGGCCCGAGGCCGCCATCGCGCAGGCCCGCGCCGCGCGCGTGCGCCGCAAGCTCGGCTGCGTCGTGATGAGCGATGCCTCGGATGTCGTCACCGCCGGGGCGCCCGGGGATTCGACGCATCTCCTCCGGGCGCTCCTGGAGCAGGGCGGGGGCCTCCTCACCTACGCCGCCGTGCGCGACCCCGCGGTCGTGGCGGAGCTATGGGACCGCCCCGTCGGCGAGCACGTGTCGGTCGCCGTCGGAGGTCACCTCGATCCCGCCCGCAGCGAGCCGCTCCCGGTCGCGGGGACGATCCAGCACAAGCGTGACCAGCATGGCTTCGGCAAGACCATCGTGCTCGCCGTCGAGCACCTGCGCATCGTGATCGTCGAGGGCCCCGCGATGGTGATGCGCCCGTCGTTCTACACGGCCGTCGGCCTGTCGCCCTGGAAGGCCGATATCTGCGTGGTGAAGAACTTCTTCCCCTTCCTGATGTTCTTCCTCCCCTACAACCGCAAGACGGTCTTCGTCCGCACCCACGGCACGACCGACTTCGACGCCGCCTTCCAGCTCCGGTTCGACGGCCCGATGCACCCCCGCGACCCGGTCGACGACTGGCGCCCGCGCGATCGCCTTCGTCGAGGGGTGGATCCATCCGTGCCGCCCGTCGGCGCCGCTGCTTCCGAGCATTCGCTCGGGCGCGAATCCGTGCTATCCGACGCCGGATGAACGATGTGGCTCGCCGGCTGGAATCGCGTCTCTACCGGGACGTGAAGGCAACCTGCGAGAACTACCAGCTGCTCGCGAAGGGCGACCGCATCATGGTCTGCATGTCGGGCGGCAAGGACAGCTACACGCTGTTCCACCTGCTGACGCGCCTGGTGCCGCGCCTGCCGTTCCCGGTCGAGCTCATCGCCGTGCACCTGGATCAGGTCCAGCCGGGCTACGACGGGGCCGGCCTGCGCGCCTGGCTCGAGGCGACCGGCCAGCGCTTCGAGATCCTGCGCGAGGACACGTACTCCGTGGTCACCTCGCACCTCCCCGAGACCGCGACCTACTGTTCGATGTGCTCGCGCCTGCGCCGCGGCATCCTCTACACGGCGGCCGAGCGCCTCGGCTGCAACAAGCTCGCGCTCGGCCACCACCGCGACGACTCGCTCGAGACGTTCCTCCTGAACCTCTTCTACAGCGGCAAGCTCCAGGCCATGCCGGCCAGCTACCGCACCGATGACGGCCGCTTCGAGGTCATCCGCCCGCTGATCGAGTGTGGCGAAGCTGACATCGCGGCCCTCGCCGCCGAGCTCGCGTTCCCCATCATCCCCTGCAACCTGTGCGGCTCGCAGGACGGCCTCAAGCGCGACGCGATGACGGCTCTTCTCGCCACCCTCGAGAAGGACAACCCGCACATCCGCAACGTCATGCTGAATGCGCTCCGCAACGTGCGCCCGACGCACCTGCTCGATCGCGACGTGGCCCGCGCCTGGGCCGAGCGCCCGGCCGACGTGCGCCCGCAGACATTCGCGCCACAGCGCACACGCCATGCGTCAGCCGAGCCCATCCTGGCGGGCGGTAAGCTGCGTTTACCCGTCGTTCCAGACTGACGCGGGCTGGCACGGCACGTGAGTAGGGCCGGGGCATGCTTGCAAAGCTTGGCCTTGCCTTCCTCCCCCTCGTCGGTCTCCTCGCGGCCTCGTCGCCCGGTTGCGACAGCATCGAGCGGATCTACAACTGCGATCAGATCTGCGACAAGTACAAGGAGTGCGCGGACGCCAGCTACGACGACGACGCCTGCGGTGAGCGCTGCCGGGACGCCGCCGCCGACAGCGAGGCGTTCGAGGACAAGGCCGATGATTGCCAGGCGTGCATCGACGACAGGTCCTGCACCGGTGCGGCCTTCAACTGCGGCGCCGAGTGCGCGGGCATCATCCCGTAGGCAGTCACCTCAGTCGCAGAGCTCGTCGCGCGAGCAGGTCTGAGTCTGGTCGCAGGCGGCGACGCCGCATTCATCCGCATCGCAGCACGAGAAGTCACAGGTCTCGGCGCCGCACCGCGTGCCGAGCACGCAGCCCCCTTCACACTCGACATCACAGCGAGTGGTGGCGGTGCAGGTGATGCCGACGTAGCAGCTGTTGGGCTCGTTCCCGCAGTCCGCGATGCAGGTGTCGCCTCCGCACTCGATGCCGTCGCGACACGAGAACGGTCCGTCGCACGTCACGTTGCATGTCCCCGTCGCATCGCAGTCGACGCCCGCGTAGCAGGACGCGCCCTTGCCGCAGTTGACGGTGCAGTCGGTGCCGCTGCAGTGCACGGCCGTCAGCCGACAGGCGTTGCCCCCATCGCACGTGATGTCGCATGCGCGGGCCGAGCAATCGACGGCGTCGTAGCAGGCGGAGTCGCCCGTGCAACGGAGCGCGCAGTCGTCGCCACTGCAGCTGACGCCCTTGGCGCACGCGAGACCGCCATCGCACGTGATGTCGCAGCGGTCGGCGGTGCAGGTGACGCCGTTGTAGCAAGCCGCGCCGATCGTGCAGCTGAGATCGCAGAACGCGCCCCCGCATTCGACGGAGCCGCGGCAGGCCTCGTTGCCCTGGCACGTGATTTCGCACCCGGCGGCCTGCGTGCAATCGACGCCAGCGTAGCAAGCTAGGCCGCCCAGGCACTGGATGGCACAGGTATGGCCCGGGGGGCAGACCGGCGCGCAGGTCTGGTCGCCACAGTCGATCTGGCACCAACCATCCGCGCGACAGGCGCCGCCCGCCATCGTGCACGCGACCGGGTCGCAGACGGGGGCCGGGGCATCGATGGCCGCGTCGGTCGCCGCATCGACGAGGGGACTCTCGAGCGGCGCATCGGGGGGCGACGCGCTGCTTCCGCTGAAGCCGCACGCGCCGACCAACGCGATGAGGACGAACCGCACTACTGGCAGAAGGCGGCCTCGAAGGCCGCGAGCTGATTCTGGGGATTTGGCGTCTGGCCGCATACATCCTGGCCGTTGGTGGCCTGCGCGGCCGTCGAGAGCGTGCAGTTGCCGGCGTTCGGCGTGCACTGGGTTCGCCATTGGCAGAGGCAGTTGTCGCCATCACTGGTGCCGCCGAGGCCCAGTCCGTAGGCGATCGCGCCGACGGCGAGATCATCGACCTCGTCGATCGGGGCGTTCTCCGCGATCCACGCGACGTCGTTCGGCGCCGTGTCGCCACAGTCGAGGACATTGCGGGCGAGCGTGTAGCTGGACCCCGAGCTCGCGTTGCTGCCGCCGACCACGACCATGATGAACTCGCCCATCGTCGGCAGCGTCGACTCCGTCGCACGCGTGACGATGATCGGGAACTGCGCGAGGCGCGCTTGCACCTCGGCAAGCACGCCCGCAATCACGGTCTCGCGGTTGCCGTCGGCGTTGCGGTACGCGGGGATGTTGCGGATGGTGCCATTGCCGTCCTCGCCGACCCACGGAGCGGTCTTCGTCGCCGCGTTGGCCGCACCGCGCGTCAGGGTGATGCCATCGAACACCATCACCACCTGGCGAGCCGAGCAGCGCGGCGCATCGATCGTGATCATCGGTGCGTCGGGCGCGCCGTCGTCCTCGGCATCGGTCGCGGCGTCCTGGCTCGACGCATCGATGGCGGCGTCCTGCTGGCTGAAGCCCGCCGGATCATCGAGCTTCACGGAGCACCCAGGGATGAGTGCGGCGAAGAGTGCGACCCGGGCGGCCCGTCCAACCATCATGACCACCCCATCGTGCTGGGTTCGCAACGCCGCGACAAGTGGGAGGACTTCCTCGGACCTACACCCGGCGCGGATGTAGTTTCAGTCAAGCTTCGCCTTCAGCGCGGCGTTGACGTCGCCCGGATTCGCGCCCGGGGCGGCCTTCATGACCTGACCGACGAGGAAGCCGAGAAGCCCAGTCTTTCCAGCCTTGTACTGCGCGGCCTTGTCCGCATGGGCAGCCAGCACGGCGGCGACGGCGGTCGCGATCGCCCCCGCATCCACGGTGCCGATGGACAGGTCCTCGAACCGCTTCCCGGCCACGATGTCCGCGAGCGCCGCCTTCGCGGCCGGGCCGGGCAGGGTGCCGACCGCATCGAAGAACGCCACGAAGCGCGCCGGATCGAGCTTCGCGTCGGGAAGCTCCGTGTCACCGAGCACCCGCGGCAGCTCGTTGATGATCCACTTGGCCGCGATGGCGTGCGTCTTCTCCGTCGTCGACTTCTCGAAGAAGTCGGCGGAGGTGAGATCGCCGGACAGCAGGTCGGCCTGCTCCTCGGTGAGCCCGAAGCTCTTGAAGCGATCGAACGCCGCCGCGAGCTGCGGGTCACGCGCGCGCGCCTCCGCCCGGTACTCCTGCGGCGACTTGCTCTTCGGCCGCGTCGCCGCCTTCGCGTTCTGCTTCTTCTCGACCGCGGGGGCATCGGCCTTCTTGTCGACCGCCTTCACGTCGCGCAGCGTGATGATGCGGTTCAGTACCAGGGCACCCGCCTTCGTATCCTCGTCGACCCGGAAGTAGCCCACGCGCTCGAGCTGGAAGCGATCGCCGACCTTCGCGCTCGCGAGCGACGCCTCGACGCGGCCGTGCACGACGGTCAGCGACTCGGTCGACAGCTGGTCGAGGAAGTTGCCGCCGCCCTCCTCGGGCTTCGCGCTCTTCGTCAGCCTGTCGTAGAGCCGGAGCTCGGCCGGGACGCTCGTGGCGGCATCGACCCAGTGGAGGACGCCGCTGACCTTGCGACCATCCGCGGGGTTGCCGCCGCCGAGCGTCTCCATGTGCGCGGTCGCGCGGATCGCCGCCACCGAGCCATCGGCATGGCGCCGCGTGACCTCCTCGGCCGTGATGCACACGCCGTAGCGGAGCCGGACGGTGCGACCGGGGCCGAGGCGCTTCCAGTCCTTCGGTGGATCGTCGCTCCAGTCCTCCTGGTCGAGGTAGATCGTGGTGCCGAGGGATAGCGACCGCTCGCCCGGCTTGCCGATGTCCTCGGGGAAATACGGCGCGGCCATCGTCGACGGGGTGGCGCCGACGAGCTCGACCTCGATCGGCCGCAGCACGCCGAGCACGCGCGGCGCGGTCTGGTTGAGATCTTCGCGCACGCAGTACTCGAGCTTCCCGATGTCGACCATCGAGTTCGCCTTCGCGATGCCGATCATGTCGGCGAAGGCGCGGATCGCCTCGGGGGAGAAGCCCCGGCGCCGCATGCCCGCGATGGTCGGCATGCGCGGGTCGTCCCAGCCGCTCACGTGCTTGCCCTGGACGAGCTGGAGCAGCTTGCGCTTGCTCATCACGGTGTACTCGAGGGCGAGGCGGGCGAACTCGTACTGGCGGGGGCGCGGGTTCCACGGGCCCGTGTTGTCGAGCACCCAGTCGTACAGCTCGCGGTTGTTCTCGAACTCGAGGGTGCAGATCGAGTGCGTGATGCCCTCGATGGCATCCTCGAGAGGATGCGCGTAGTCGTACATCGGGTAGATGCACCACTGGTCGCCGGTCCGGTGATGGTGGGCGTGCCGGATCCGGTACAGCAGCGGATCGCGCATCTTCATGTTCGCCGACGCCATGTCGATCTTCGCGCGCAGCGTGCACGCCCCGTCGGGGAGCTCGCCGGCCTTCATCTTGCGGAGCAGCGCGAGATTCTCGTCGACGGACCGCTCCCGATTCGGCGACGGCTTCCCCGGCTCCGACAGGGTGCCGCGGTATTCGCGGATCTGCTCCTCGGTCAGGTCACAGACATACGCCTTGCCCTCGCGCACGAGCCGCTCGGCGAGCTCGTACATCTTCGGGAAGTAGTCCGCCGAGAACAGGACGGCCGACGGCGCGAACCCGAGCCACCGTATGTCGGCCTCGATCGACTCGACGTACTCGATGTCCTCCTTGGCGGGGTTCGTGTCGTCGTAGCGGAGGTTGCACGTGCCCTGGTAGTCGCGCGCGATCCCGAAGTTCAGGCAGATCGACTTCGCGTGACCGATGTGCAGGTACCCGTTCGGCTCGGGCGGGAAGCGGGTGGCGACGCGCTGGTGCCGACCGGCCGCGAGGTCAGCGTCGATGATGTCGCGGAGGAAGTCACTACGTTCGGCAGCCATGGCGACCGCGACTTTACGCTACGTTCGCGCGGCATGGCCCGCATCAACGAGCACTACGCCAAGCTGCCCGCGAGCTACCTCTTTCCCGAGATCGGGCGGCGCGTCCGCGCCTTCCAGGCGGCGAACGCCGACGCCAAGGTGATCCGCCTCGGCATCGGCGACGTCACGGAGCCCCTGGCGCCCGCCATCATCACCGCGATGCACGCCGCCGTCGACGAGATGGGCGCGCGCGAGACGTTCCGGGGCTACGGCCCCGAACAGGGCTACGACTTCCTCGTCGAGGCGATCCGGGTGCACGACTTCACCTCGCGTGGCCTCCAGGTCGACGCCGACGAGATCTTCGTCAGCGACGGCAGCAAGTGCGACTCGGGGAATATCCAGGAGATCTTCGCGCTTGGCGCCCGCATCGCCGTGACCGACCCCGTCTACCCCGTCTACGTCGACTCGAACGTCATGGCGGGCCGCACGGACGCCGTCGGCCCCGACGGCCGGTATCCCGGCTTCACGTATCTCGTCGGCACGGAGCAGAACGGCTTCCAGCCCGCGCCCCCGGCCGAGCCCGCCGACTTCGTCTATCTCTGCTCGCCGAACAACCCCACCGGGACGGTCGCCACGCGCGAGCAGCTGACGAACTGGGTCCACTGGGCGAAGCGCACGGACTCGGTGATCCTGTTCGACGCCGCGTACGAGTCGTACATCGCCGACGACACGCTGCCGCGTTCGATCTTCGAGATCCCCGGTGCGCGCGACGTGGCCATCGAGCTCCGCAGCTTCTCGAAGCGCGCGGGCTTCACCGGTGTGCGCTGCGCCTTCATGGTGATCCCGAAGACCGTCATGGGCACCGCGCCCGATGGCTCGCGGGTCGCGCTCCACAAGCTGTGGTCGCGCCGGCATTCAACGAAGTTCAATGGCGCGTCGTACATCGTCCAGCGAGGCGCAGCGGCCGCGTATTCGGCCGACGGGCTCGCGCAGACGCGGGCGCAGATCGCGTTCTACATGGAGAACGCCAAGCTGTTGCGCGAAGGCCTGACAGCGGCTGGCTTCACCGTGTTCGGTGGCGTGCACGCGCCGTATATCTGGATTCGTGCCCGCGATGGCTCGAGCGCCGCCGAACGGGGGCGCGAAGCCGAGCCGAAGGGCGAGGCGGGGCGATCGACGTCCTGGGACTTCTTCGATCGACTTCTCACCTCAGCGCAAATCGTTGGAACTCCGGGCTCCGGGTTTGGCCCGGCCGGTGAAGGCTACTTCCGTCTGTCTGCCTTCAACTCGCGCGCGAACATCGAAGAAGCGATCAGTAGAATTCGGCGCGTGTTCGCGTAGTGTGAGCTTCATGCGAACGATCGCTGTAGTGTCGTTGCTCGTATCGCTGGTCGGCTTCGGATGTGGGGGAGACGACGGTGGCGACGAGCCGGCCGATGACGACGTGATGATCGATGCGTCCACGTTGATGCCCGACGGCGTGATCGATCCGGAGCCGTTCAAGGTCCCGGTCGTTCACCCGGGCGGCACGATCACGTACATCACTCTGCCTCGCTAGGCTTGTCCGGCCGCACGTAGGCGTCACCAGCGCCGAGATCCTCGAGGGCGGCGCGCTCCTCCTCGGCGCCGATCAGCCCCTGCGAGCGCAGGCGACGGATCAGCTTCACGCGCTTCTTCCGCAGCAGTGACGAATTCTTCGTCGGCGTGCGCACGAAGGGATTCGGCAGCGCCGTCGCGAGTCGCACTGCTTCGGCCGGCGTGAGCCGCTGCGCGGAGTGACCGAACCAGTGGCGCGCGGCGGCCTCCGCGCCGAACACGCCGGGGCCCCACTCGCAGATGTTCAGGTAGAGCTCGAGGATCCGTTGCTTCGAGAGCGCGTCCTCGAGGGCGTAGGTGATGAGGAGCTCGCGCCCCTTCCGGATCAAGCTGCGGTCGGGTGACAGGTAGAGATTCTTCGCGAGCTGCTGCGTGATCGTGCTGCCCCCGCGGCCGAACGCGCCCCTGTCGAAGCGCTCGTCGAGCGCCTGCTTCATCGCGCGCCAGTCGACGCCATCGTGCGAATAAAAGAGGTCATCCTCGGCGTAGACGACGGCCGCTCGCAGGTAGCGCGAGATCGAGCCGAGCGGCTTCCAGCGCCAGTCGATGGTCTGCCCCTCTGCCTTGCGCAGCTCGATGAACGCCGTCGTGGCCGGGTTCCGGGTCGCGAGCGGGCCGGGATCGGGGATCGAGCACCACAGGCCGAGCGCCGCGAGGGCGGTCAGGACGAATCCGACCTCGCAGATACGAGCCAACCAGCGCACGACCGAGATCATGCGCGGTACGCTGCGGCTGTGCGAGCGGTCGCGATCCTGAACGGCAGTGCGCTGCGTGTGCGCGGCCGGGTCGGCGAGAAGCTCGAACAGGCCTTCCCCGGCGGCATTCGCATCACGCGGGACCTCGACCATGCCCGCGAGGTCGTGCGGGCGGAGATCGCCCGCGGCGTCGATCTTGTCGTTCTCGGCGGGGGCGACGGCACGGTGGTCATGGGCATGACGCTCATCGCCGAGGCCTGCCGCGGGGCGGGCAAGCCCGAACCAGCCATCGGCGTCCTGAAGCTCGGCTCGGGCAACGCGATCGCGGACAGCGTCGGCGCGGGGCCGGATATCGTCGCGGATCTCCAGCGGCTCGTCGCCGGCGACGGAGAGTGGTTCTCCGCGCCGATGCTCGACGTGCTCGGGGTCCGCGCGCCGTTCGTCGGCATGGGCCTCGATGCGCAGCTCCTCGAGGATCACGAGGCGGTGAATCAGGTCGTCGACAGGATCCCCGGCGCACGGCGCTTCCTCGGCGGCAAGACTCGCTACGCCCTCTCCGTCGGGCTGCGCTCGATCCCGCGCTTTGCCCGCATGGAGCGCCCCAAGGTGACCATCACCAACGTGGGCTCCCCGGCCATCGAGGTGCACCGCCACGGCCCGACGGGGCGCACCGTCCCGAGCGGCTCGGTCCTGTGGAGCGGACAGGCGACGCTGGTGGCGGGGGCGACGATCCCGTTCTTCGGCTTCGGCCTGCAGATGTTCGCGTTCGCGACGGCGCGGCCCGATCGCTTCCAGCTGCGCTGCGCGGATCCGGGCTTTCTCGAGGCGCTACGTGTGGTGCCGGCCGCGTTCCGCGGCGAGTACTTCTCGGACCACACGCGTGACTTCCTGTGTGACCGCGTTGTGATCGAGGTCGATCGCGAGGTCGCGTTCCAGGCGGGCGGTGAGCTGCTCGGTCGGCATCGCCGTGTCGAGCTCGCCCTGTCTCCGCCGGTGACGCTGGCGGCCCTCGCGCGCCACCGCGCGCACCGCCGCTAGGAGCGCCTACTTCTTCTTCGGCGGAAGCGGGGGCGGCTTGCGGACCTTCTCGAAGGTCGTGCGCAGCTCCTCGACCTCGACGTCGACGGTGAGGCCTGCGAGCGCGCTGGCGGGCAGCTTGAGGGCCTTGGCGAGGGTACGGAGGTACTCGTCCTCGGCGAAGTCCACCTCGTCATCGACGTCGTTGATGGCCGCGACCAGGCCGAGCAGGCGCACGCGGTCCTCCTCGGGGTCGTCGATGAACTCGGCCGCGCAGGCCTCGAGCTCGAAGCCGCTCACCTCGAAGGCGTCGATCTGCGCCTCGAGATCCTGCGTGAGGGAGGCCCCAAGCTCCTCCACCAGCATTTCTCTGACTTCCTGCCGTTCCCGGTCCTTGAACTGCTTGTCCGCATATGCGGCTCCAAGGAGGAGATCGCAGAGCGGAGAGATACGGTCGGAGAGCGCCATGCGTCGAACATAGTACGATCACCGCCTTGCTACGCGTCGTCGTCCCCGTTCTCGGGCTCGCTCTCGCGCTCGGGAGCTGTCAGCCAGCGAAGTCGCCACCTCCGCCGGCGCCGCGCATCGTCGTGCTCGTCGTGGTCGATCAACTCCCGACCTGGCAGTTCGAGCACGATCGACCGCACTTCACCGGCGGCTTCGCCCGGATGCTCCGCGAAGGGGCCATTGTCCCCGCCGGACAGATTCCCTACGCCTCTCCGTTCACCGCGGTCGGTCACGCCGCCATCGGTACGGGAACGGTGCCGGCGGTGCACGGCGTCTTCGGCAACAGCTGGTACCGCCGCACCGAGGCCCGCGAGGTCCCCGCCGAATCCGACCCCGACGCCAACGTCCTCGTGGTCGGTCCGACTCTCGGCGGCGAGCTGGGGTCCGACGACCACGCCTCCGGTCGTGCGCTCCGCATCGAGGGCCTCGCCGACACGCTCCGCAGCGTCACCGGTGGCAAGGCCCACTCGGCCGCGGTCTCGCTGAAGGCGCGCGGCGCCGTGTTCACCATCGGCAAGCGACCCGATATCGCGATCTGGTACGAGGCCGCGGCGGGCGGCATGACGACCAGCACGGCCTACGCGGCCGAGACGCCGGCCTGGCTCGCCGAGCATGCCCGCACCCATCCCGTGTCGCGGTTCTTCTCGCAGACGTGGGACGCGAAGAATCGCGATCTCCTGGGCGCGATCACCAGCGACCTCGACGTCACCGCGGGCGAGGGCAGCGTCCACGGCTTCACGCCGGCCTTCCCCCATTCCCTCGCCGCCAGTGACGCCCCCGAGCGCGCCATCCTGCATACGCCCTTCGGCGACCAGCTCGTGGCGGATGCCGCCCTCGCCGCCATCGACGCCCTCGCGCTCGGCCAGGACGACGTCCCCGACCTCCTCGCCGTCAGCTTCAGCGCGCACGACTACGCCGGTCACCTCTGGGGCCCGTCGTCGTGGGAGGCGGTCGAGCTCCTCATGGCCCTGGACGGGACGCTCGCTTCGTTCTTCACGGAGCTCGATCGTCGCTTCGGCAAGGACGGCTGGGCGGCGGTGCTCACCAGCGATCATGGCGCCACGCCGATCGTCGAGCGCAGCTTCACGATCGGCTCGCGGCGCATCCGGTCCGCCGAGATCTCGTCCCGCGTCGACGAGGCCTTCATGGAGGTCGCGCAGCTCCCCGCGGCGACCGCCAAGGTCGTGGCGAGCAGCGTCTACCTCTCGCCCGAGGCGCGGGCCCTCCCGAACGACGTCTATGGGAGCGCGCTGACCCTGGCGATCACGAAGCTCCGCATGCTCGACGGCATCGCGACCGCCGGCCGCTCGGATGCGATCCGTGGCAACTGCGACGTGCGCGCCGGCCTCGACCAAGCGATCTGCCTCTCCATCGTCGACGGCGAGGCGGGCGAGCTCTACGTGATGCCGGTGGCCGGGTCGCTCATCAGCGACTACAAGACGGGCACGCACCACGACGCCCCGTTCGACGATAACCGCCTCGTCCCGATCATCGTGCGGGCCGCCGGGGTGTCGCGTCAGGTCGGCCAGGGCAACCTCCTGCAGGTCGCCCCCACCGTGGCCGCGCTCCTCGGGATTCCGCCGCCGCCGGCGTCGACCGAGCAGCCGCTCTTCGGCATCACGATCCGCACGCGGCGCTGAGCTCGATCTAGCTAGACCGGCCGGGCTCGGAGGGCGTCGCGCCAGAACGGCGAGCTGGTCGCCAGCGTGGTCACGTAGTCGACGACATCTTCACGCGCGCGGGGTGGAAGCTCGGCGAAGGGAGCCACGTGCTCGTCGGGCACGTACCGGAACGTGAAGTTCACGCGGCGCGTGCGAAAGCCGGCGACGGTCGGGGGCAGGGAGAGGTCGTGCTTGTCCTCGACCCGCTGCACGCGGTGGAGGAGGTCATCCTTCCAGAGCGGACCGCCGAAGATCTGGAGGGAGTTGTCCTCCAGCCACTGGGTGCGTACGGGCGGGGCCTCGCGGGCACCACGGCGCACGAACTGGAAGCGGGCGCGCTCGCCGAGCGAGATCGAGGCGACGGGCCCGGGCTCGAAGTCGCGGTGCTCGCCCACGCGCGCCGCATCGACGGTGCGATCACCCTCGATCCGGTCGCCGTAGAAGTTCACGAGACACGTGTTGAGGTGCCAGCGGCGCGGGACGACCTGCGGCGGGAAGCCGGTGCGAACCTTCTTCTCGATCTGCGCGACCAGGCGCGCGAGCACGGGCGGGAACGGCTCGGCGCGGCAGGCCACGCCCTGGATCCGTCGCGGGGGCTCGTAGTAGCCGAGGCACGCGAACTGCCAGTTCCCGAGCCAGTAGACCGGGCGGAGCAGGGCGCGCTGCTCCTTGCCGGGCGGGGGCGGGCGCCGGGTGGAGAACCGTTGCTCCCAGAGGGGGGCCAACGTGGCGAGCCAGGTCAGGATCTCGGCGCGCGCGGGGGCATCGACGAACGTCGGTTCGTAGACGTAGCACCGGTCCCGCCGAGGCTGCACGCGGGGCGTTCTACCGGGCGGGAACTTTCTGCGCAACCAGGGGGAGCGGTGGCCGAGGGCCCGGCCATGCGCGGCTTCCTCGACTTCTTGTATCGCCCGCGATGCGTGTGCTGCACGGCGCCGGCGACGACGTTGTGCGATGTGTGCCGGGAAGCCCTGGTCGAGGTCCGCCCCGACGCGGGCCCGCCGCTGCCGCTCCCCGTGATGGTGCCGTGGGAGTTCGGGGGCTCCCTCGCGACGGCCATCCGACGCTTGAAGTTCACGGGCAAGACGCACGTCGCGCGCGACCTCGCGCCGCTCTGGGCGCCCCTGCTCGCCGCCGCCTACGCGGCCAGCGTGAACCCCGTCATCGTCCCGATTCCGCTCCACTGGCGCCGGCGGTTCGCGCGGGGCTTCGATCAGACATGGCTGCTGGCGCGTCACGCCTGCCGGGCTGCTGACCTGCCTGCGCCGTGCGCTCTCTTGCGCCGCGTTCGCCATGCGCCGCCGCAGAGCACGTTGCCGGCCCCCATGCGTCGCGACAACCTGCGCGGCGCCTTCTGTGTCACGAGCCCACAGCGCGTGGTCGGTCGCACCGTCCTGCTCGTCGACGACGTCGTGACGACGGGCTCGACGCTCGCCGCCGCGGCCGCCCCGCTCCTCGCCGCGGGGGCGCGCCAGGTCATCGGCGTCACGCTCGCGCGAACGCTGTAGCTCGCGCTAGCTGCGCTCGAGGATGATGAGCTCGATGCGATCGTTGATCGCGCCGCCGCCCTGCTTGAGCGGCTTCTTCCCGCCAAAGCCGCGGACGTCGACGCGCCCCGGCGAGATGCCCCACTTGATGAGCCACTCGCGGACGGCGTTCGCGCGGTCCTCCGAGAGCGACTGGTCCTTGTCGGGGTTCTTCGTCGGATCGACATGGCAGGTGATGCGGACCTTCACGATGTCGGGGTTCGCCCGCAGGGTGGCGGCCACCTGACCGAGGAGGTTCGTCGCCTTCTTGTCGAACGTCGCCGTGCCGGCCTTGAACGAGATCGGCTCGAGGAGATCGAGCTTGTCGGCCGACACCATGATCGCTGACTCGCCCGTATCGGGGCAGCCGTCGTCGTCCTGCTTGCCGTTCACGGTCTCGGGCTTGTTCGGGCACTTGTCCTGCGCGTCGAGGATGCCGTCCTTGTCGTTGTCCGACTCGGGGCAGCCGTCCTGGTCCTGGAACTTGTCGAGGTCCTCGGCCTCCTGCGGGCACTGGTCGCCGCTGTCGGCGATCCCGTCACCATCGTTGTCGGGATCGGGACAGCCGTCGAGGTCGTCGTACTTGTCGAGATCCTCGCGCTCCATCGGACACTTGTCCTTGGCGTCGGGGACCTGGTCCTGATCGTTGTCGAGATCGGGACAGCCATCCTCGTCCTGGAACTGATCGATGTCCTCGGGCTCGTTGGGGCACTTGTCGACGCTGGCGCGCAGCCCGTCCGCATCGTCGTCGGGGTCGGCCTTGGGCGGCGGTGGCGGGTGGATCGGCTTGAGCTTCTCCGCGCCCTGGGTGAAGGACACGGTGAGCACACCGCGCAACGCCGGCGTGCCGACCGCGCTGGTGAGGCCGCGACCGGCCGCGAGGCCGATCGTGATGCGGTAGTCGGGCCGGTACTTGATGCCGGCGAGCCACTCGATCGGCGACAGCGTCGTCGTGCTGCCGTCGTTGTCCGTGCGGCCGCTCGGCACGAAGGTGCCAAACACCTCCGCGCCCAGCCACACGCGATCGAGCGCGCGCACCGAGGCGCTCAGGCCGAACACCATACCGCTGCGCTGCTCGAGGTTCGCGTACTCCGACGTCGCGCGAAGCACCGCCCCGAGGTTGCCCGAGAGCGCGAGGCGATTCGAGAACGCGCCCGGCATGAGCGACGCGAGGATGAGGGCGCGCCCCGTCGGGTACTTCACGCCGGCGAAGGCCCCGTCGGTTGCGGTGGGCAACGTGAGCTGGAGCCCGCCGGCGAGGGCGGCGCGGCCCTTACCCTCGAGCTGCTTGCGGATCAGGCGCGCCTTCGCGTGGAGCACGAGGTCACCACGGGCCGTGCCCGACACCGGATCGATGCCGAACATGCCGGAGTCGGCGATGTCCCCGTCCTGCTGGTAGAGCGGCATGTGCGCGCCGAGCTCCCAGCGGTCGAAGAACACGCCCGCCCCGCCGATCATGATCTGCGTGCTCTGCGTGATCACGCTCTGCGTGGACATCGAGTCCTCGCCGTACGCGTCCTGCACGAGCGGATCGGTCGCGACCGAGACGGACGCGCCGGCCACGAACATGCCCTTGTCACCGACCTCGCCCGACTGCACGTGAAAGCCCGTCGGGCGGGTCTCCGGCGTCGGGTCGAAGGTCGACAGCACCACGTCATCCGCCACGGCACTCGCGGTCGTCCCGGCCACCACCGCCGCGGCAATCGCGGTGGCCGTGAGACGTTTGCGACGGCGCCCGAGCACGATCGCGAGCACGAAGGCGAGCGCACCGCCCGCTCCGCCCCCGCTCGTCGAACAGCCGCCACCACCGCGGGCATCCACGAAGACGGACCGTCCGACCATCGGGATGATCTCGTGGGGCGTCATGTCCTGATCGAGGTACAGCGTGACGGATGCGCTGTACGAGAATTGAGCTTCCGACTGCGGGTCGAAGCGCACCGTGAAGGGGCGCTGCTCGAGCGGCGCGAGCGTGATGTTCTGCGTCTCGCCGACGATGTCGAAGACCCGGCCCTCCTGTTCGATCACGAGATCCGAGATCGTGAAGGAGTTCCCCGGATCCATGTTCATCACGACGATGGCGCCGTCGACCTCGATCGGGAAGTTGGTCCCCGTGAACCCCACGTCGACGGGCCCGGGGGCGAACATCACGTCGCGCGCCTGACCCACGCCGCGCAGATCGACGACCGATGAACCGACCCAGGGCGGGCTCGGCTCCATCGAGTCGTCGTGCATGACCACGAGCGAGCCGGTGTTGAGACCGATGTTCGCGGGTACGAAGCGGAGCAGGATCTCGGCGCTGCCGTTGCCCGGCACCATGAAGTCCTGGGCGCCGGGATCGACGAGCTCCCAGCTCGGATCGCCGACCATCAGCATGGTCACGTGCAGCGGGGCCTCGCCCGGGTTCCGGATGGTCACCGGTGCGATGGGGCCGGCGGAGCCGGGATTCCTGAAGGTCGGCGGGAAGTCCGGCGTCTCGTCGATGGTGATCGCGCGGTCGATGCCACGCCCCGTGATCGTGACCGAGCCCGAGGGCGCGCCGAGCGTGCCGCCGAGCATGCTGTAGTGAAGGATCGCGCTCTCCTCGGAGCCCGCGGGTCGGGTCGTGACTGGCTTGTAGTCGACGTCGATCTGGAGCTCCGCGCCCGGATCCAGCGAGGCCATGCCGCTCGGCGGGAGGAAGGGTGTGAAGGGCGACATCATATCGTCGAAGGCGAGCATCATGATGTCGAGGCGACCGTCGCCCATGTTCCGCAGCGTGATGCGCTTCCGCGCGCCGGCCGACTGGACATCCACGGGGCCGAACTCGACGAGCGCCCCCCCGACGACCTCGAGCACCCCCTGGGTCGAGGTTCCGACGAGCCCGAGGGTGCGCACGGCCCCCGCGACCGGCGCGTTGCTCGCGACCGTGATCGTGGCGTCGAGCGCGCCGGCCCGGTTGCGCGTGTTCCAGGTCGCGGTGAACGCGAGCGTGGTGCCCATCTCCAGGGCGACCGGCGCGAACGTGTCCGACGTGGTCCCGACCGCGCAGTTGGTCCCCTTGGAGAAGGCGCTCAGCGTGATCTCGCCAGCCACCGTCGGCGCTCGGGTCAGGACGGTCACGCTCTCGAGGTTGAGATTCGACTGGCCGTTGTTGCGCACGCACACCTGACGCGAAACCGCCTGGTCGTAGCGTGGCGTGCCGAAGTCGAGCGAGCCCGCGGGCTCGAGCACGAAGTCGCTGGTCACGGCCGTGCCGCGCAACGTGATGACGGCCATGGCCGTGTTCTGCGAGGCCGCGCCCCAGACCCCCGTGACGTTCAGCGCGACGTCGCCGCCGTCGGTGAGGTCGAGCGGCGCGAAGCGGATGGTGAACATCGCCGACATATTCATGGGCAGCGTGTCCGGGCCGAGCGGAACGACGCTGTAGCCCTGCTGGAGATTCGTGAGGAGGTGCGAGACGCCGCTGATCGTCGTGTTACCGGTGTTCGTCACGGTGAGCGTCATCTCGCTGCTCTGACCGATCGAGACCGAGTTGAAGTTGAAGATCGCGGGCGCGGTGAGCACTCCGCGGCGCCCCGTACACGTGAGGCTCACGTCGAAGGTCGCGGTGACGATCGAGTTGCTCTGGATGCGGAAGGTGCCGGGGCGCGGGCCCTGGTCCGTCGGGCGACATGCGAACGCCCACGTGCGAACGTCCCCGGGCGGGATGGTCATGAAGTCGGCCGGCGGCGTGACCGTGTACTCGGTCGCCCCCGCGATGAGATTCGCGTTCGAGATCGTGAGCGGGATGTTGCCGGTGTTCATGACCGTCACCGACTGCGGCGAGCTCGCGGAGCCCACATCCACGTCGCCGAACATGAGGACCGGCGGAGCGGCCATGATCCGCGCCCCGGTGCCGCGCCCGGCCAGATTCACGGGGACCGCGCCCTGGGTCGGATCGTTGTGCGTGACGGTGAGGGCGAGCGGGTAGTCCCCGATCGCCGTCGGCAGGAACTGCACCCCGATCGTGCGCATCGCACCGGGGGTCACGGTGCACGCGTTCACGCACCCGCTCGTGACGGAGTAGGGGGCCGCGAAGCCCGTGATCGTATAAGTGAGGTCGCCGGTGCCGGTGTTCGCGATCGTGAACGACCGGTTCGAGGCCGTGTTCACCGGGGTGTCGGGGAACGCCTGCGGCGGCGTGACGACGATTGACGCCTGGACAGCGGTGCACGAGAGCGAGCCCACGTTGTCGGCGATGGGCAGGTCCGCATCGCTCGTGACGGTGATGGTCGCGGTGGCCGTGCCGGTGGCGTTCAGCGGCGGCGAGCAGGTGACGGAGAGATTGAACGTCGCCCCCGGGTTCACGTTCTGGGGCAGCGTCCCCGTGATCGCGAACCACGGCTGCGAGGCGCCAGAGATGGCCGCTGCGGACACGTTCAGCTGGCCAGGTCCCGCGGTCGTGTTCTGGATCGCCACATTGGTGGTGGCCGTCGTGTTCGTGCGGACGTTGCCGAAGTTGCCGTCGCCGACGCCGATCTGGGCCTGCGTGCCCGAGCCGGTGAGGGTCAGGTTCAGCGGGGCGCCGGCGCTCGCCGTGACGTTCAGGGTTCCGTTGCGCGTGACGCCGGGCGCCGACGGATCGAAGCGCACCTGCACGATGCCCGACGCGCCCGTCGCGAGGGAGGCGGGGGCACTGAGGATGGTGTAGTCAGCGGCGCCTACCGAGATGGTCGGCGTGACGGTGACCATCCCCAGATCGGTGTTCGTGATCGTGATGTTCACGGTCATGCCGTTCGCACCGACGGCGCGGTGAGCACCGAAGGCCACGGACGACTGGGGCGAAGTAATGTCAGCTCGTGCGGTGCTGGCCGCCACCAGCGCTCCGAACACCACGAGACAACCGAGCACGCGGTTCGTCATGAAGCTCCCGTCGCTAACCTGGTGCTAGCAACGCGAGAATCGTACATCGGTGCCCCCCGCGCCGAAAGCCGCGTGTACCGTCCGGCCATGGAAAAGACAGCGTCGGGACTTCAATACCAAGACACCGTGGTCGGCACCGGGGCGCAGCCGAAGACGGGCCAGACCTGCCGGATGCACTACACGGGCTGGCTGTGGGTGAACGGCGCGAAGGGTGACAAGTTCGACAGCTCGCTCGACCGCGGGCAGCCGTTCACGTTCCCCCTCGGCATGGGTCGGGTCATCAAGGGTTGGGACGAGGGCGTCGCCACCATGAAGGTAGGCGGAAAGCGCACGCTCCTGATCCCCGCTGCCCTCGGGTACGGAGATCGCGGAGCTGGCGGCGTCATCCCCGGAGGCGCGACGCTCCTGTTCGAGGTCGAGCTACTCGGCGTGGCCTGAGCAGGCCGCGAGCTCGTCGAGCGAGGGCGCAGCAACTGCGCATTCGATCACGCTCGCATCCTGGGTGAGACAGGTAGCGCGGTGCTTCGCGGTCGTCTCGCGCTCGAGCTGCCCCCGCTCGTCGGGCGTGAGCTCTGCCAGGGCCACCGCGAGCTCGACCGCGTGCGCAACCATGCGGTCGCAGAGCGCCGGGCTGGCAAGGGCGACGCTATCGGGTGCGCTCGCCTGCGCCGGCGCATCCGGCGGGGGGGATGGCGTCGTTCCCCCGGGGGTGGCGGGGCCCGAGCACGCGGCACATGAGGCGAGCATCAGAACGATCAGCGCGGTGCCGGTCACGGTGTCTGGATGGTAGCGTGCCCGCGTGCCCGTATGGTTTGCCGCGGTGTTCGGCGTCGTGCAGGGACTGACCGAGTTCCTGCCCATCTCGTCGACCGCTCACCTGCGGATCCTGCCGACGCTGTTTGGCTTCAAGGATCCGGGGTCCTCGTACACGGCGGTGATCCAGCTCGGGACGCTGCTCGCGGTGCTCGTCTACTTCGCGAAGGACCTCTGGAAGGTCATCGTGGCGGTGTTCACGCGCAGCTCGAGCTTCGACGCGCAGCTACCGTGGCTGATCGCGGTCGGGACGCTGCCGATCGTGATCGCCGGCGTCTTGCTCAAGAAGCACATCGAGACCGATCTCCGCTCGCTCTACGTGGTCGCCGGCACCCTGATCGGCATCGGCATCGTGATGTTCGTCGTGGAGCGGCAGGTCGCGGGCAAACCGACGCGGCCGCTCGATGCGATGACGTATCGGGACGCCATCCTGATCGGCCTCGCGCAGATGTGCGCCCTCGTGCCGGGGGTGTCGCGCTCGGGCTCGACGATCTGCGCGATCTTGCTCCTGGGCTTCACCCGCAGTGATGCGGCGCGCTTTTCGTTCCTGCTGTCGATCCCCGCGATCCTGGGCGCCGGCGTGTTCCAGGCGCGTGAGGCGTTCCAGACGTTGGGGCGCGATGCCCTGCCGGCACTTGCCGTCGGCATGACCACCGCGTTCATCAGCGGCTATGCCGCCATTGCGTGGTTGATCCGCTTCCTCGGCACCCACGACATGACGAGCTTCGCGATCTACCGGATCGTGATTGGGATCGCGCTCGTGGCGGCGCTGTTCGCGGGCGCGATCAAGCCGTTCTAGAGGAAACTTTGATAGGTTGCGGCGGCATGAAGGGAATTCTCCGCTTCTCCTATTTTAGGCCTCTGGCAATCCTGCTCGGGCTGTTCTTACTGGTCGCATCGTCCAGCGCGGCGCACGCGCAGGCGAGCTGCCCGGCCACCAAGTCCGGCAAGAAGTACAAGGTGAAGATCGACTCCGCCCCGCAGGGGGCGGCGGTCTATATCGGTGACAAGTCCTGCGCGGCCGTCGGCGTGACGCCGTGGTCCGGCTCCGTCGTCGCGGGCACGTTCAACGTCATCGTCGAGGCCCCGGGCTACGAGCCGACGACCAAGTCGTTCAAGGTCGGCAAGCTCCGCACGGTGCAGGAGCTGTTCATCCCGCTGCAGAAGCGGCCGTCGATCGAGATTCGCTCCGACGCGGACCGGAACCTCATCGGGGCCAGCGTGTCCATCGACGGCCAGCCGCAGGGCACGATCAGCGGGCCGATGGTCATCCAGACCACCGCCGGCCGGCACCAGATCGAAATCAAGAAGGAGGGCTTCGAGACCCTCACGCAGTGGGTCGACCTGACGAACAACCCGACGTTGATCCTCACGCCGACGCTGAAGGAGAACGCGAAGCCGAAGTACGGCACGGTCGTCGTCGAGGCCGACGTCTCGGACGCCGAGGTCTTCATCGACGGTAACAAGCACCCCGACAACACGCCCGCCGTGATCAGCAACGTGATCGAAGGCGTGCACGTCATCGAGGTGAAGAAGGCGCCGGGCCCGCCCTGGCGTCAGACGGTCACCGTCGTCGCGAATCAGCAGACGAAGGTCCGGGCCGAGCTCGCCCCCCTCATGAATGCGGGCGTCGGCGTCGTCCGCGTCATCTCCGAGGCTCCGGGCGCGCGCGCGTACCTCGACGGCACGGACATGGGGCCGGTCCCCACCGACATCAAGGACATCAAGGCCGGCGAGCACATCGTCCAGGTGAAGGCGCCGGGCTTCATGACCGGCGAGCAGAAGGTCACCGTCGCGCCGGGCAGCTCGCAGATCGTCAAGTTCGACCTGAACCCCGAGGCGGCCGGCGACACTGGCACCATCGAGGTGGTGTCGTCGGTGCCCGAGGCCGACGTGTTCATCGACGGCGCCGCCGTCGGCAAGGTGCCCGTGAAGAAGAAGCTCACCGCGGGTGAGCACCCCGTCGTCGTCCGCCTGGCGGGCTACAAGACGTTCGAGGAGAAGGTTCGTCTCGAGCCGGGCACGGAGCTGCGCGTGCAGGCGGATCTCAAGGCCGTCGGTCGCCTCCGCGTCCTGTCGACCCCGTCGGGAGCGCAGGTGCTCATCAACGGCGTGGTGATGAAGGACGAGAACGGGAATGACCGCACGCCCCTCACTGTCGAGGTCGAGGTCGGCGAGACCGTCGTGCAGCTCGCCGCGCCGGGCTTCCTCCCGTTCTCGACGACGGTCATGATCGAGGGCGGCAAGCCCACGACGCTGAACCCCGAGCTCGCCATCGCGGGCAAGAGCGACTCCGAGAAGCAGGCCGAGCAGAAGGGCCTCTCCTCGTTCGGCGCCCGCACGCTCGCCCGCGGTCGCTCGACGGTCGACTTCGATATCGGCTACCCGTACTACCTGAACGGCCGCATCACGGTCGGCGCCGGCTCGATCGCGAACCGGTTCGGGTTCGACGCGACGATCGGCGTCCGTACCCTGGGCTCGCGCAGCGAGCTCGGCATCGGCGGTCGCATGCAGCTCGCCGACAACTACCCGTTCTCGGCGGGCGTCTTCACGAACTTCTGGTACGGCGCGGCTCTGTTCGACGACTCTGCTCGCAACGGCGTCACGTTCGACGCCGGACTCGCCGCGTCGCTCACCGCGCTGTCCAACGTGACCATCACCGGTCGCGCGTACTTGCAGCTCTACAGCGATCGCCACTGTCCATCGCTCAACGACCAGAACATGTTCGACAACACCGATCCGACGGACACCTGCCGCGACTACCGCCAGGTGCTCATCGACGGTACGTACCCGGAAGGCTTCTCGCAGGCCGACGCCGACAACGTCGCCGACCTGCTCGATCTCGCGCCCGGTGAGGGCTCGAAGGCGTTCGACCGCGAGAACGGCGCGCGCCTCCTCCTCTCGGTGATCGCCGAGATCGCGATCCAGCAGCGCTGGTCCATCTTCGGCATCCTCGAGGGCGCCCCGCTGCAGACCGAGCGCGCGTTGTTCACGAACACGTTCACGGGCACGATGTTCGACAGCGACTTCCTGCTCTACGCGCGGTTCGGCGCGACGTACAAGTTCTAGGAGCGGGGCGAATACGTGCAGGTCACGGTCGCCGTGTTCCTGCACTGCCAGACGTCATCATCCCCGCGCTGACACGCTTCGCTGGCGGACTGATGGACCAGGCGCGCGACACCGGTCGTCCGGCCAACGCAGATCCATCCTGACGTCTCACACGCGCGTCGGGCGTGGATCATCGCCTCGTTGCTGGCAGTCCGGAACGCTGCCTCCCCGGTCGCTCCGTAGGCGAGTCCATCGCCCACATAGTACTGATCCCAGCCGCAGATCGGCTCGCCACCGCCACCGCCGCCGCCACCGCCCCACGGATCGCTCCACGGATCGCTCCACGGATCGGCCCACGGGTCCAAGCCGCAGTCCTCCTCGAAGGCGGCGAGCTCTTGCGGCGATGCAGTGCGACTGAGCTCGGCACCCCACTCGTCGCAGATGGACAGCTCGGGCTCGGCCGTGGTGGTGGTGGTTTCCGCGTCAACCGCGCAGCCGATGAGCGCGAGCGAAGCGATGAACATGATGGCGTTGGGCACGAGGACACCCAGAGCAGCCGGCGTGCCGATGGCGATCGCGTGGATCGACGCGAGTTACGCGA
>JALHPV010000053.1 GCA_022842285.1 Kofleriaceae bacterium | reverse complement strand
GGCGGTGGCGGTCACGGCGAGGCGCGTCTGTGTCCAGCGGAGCTGTGCTTCCGGCATGAGCATGACGTGTCCCATGCCGAGGCCCGCGCGGTCGTCACCCGTCGGCGCTGACCCCATGAACATGCCCATCGCCGACCACGGGCCCCGGTGAAGCAGCATGGCATGGGCGTGCAGCATCACGTCACCCGCTCCGGTCGTGGCGCGGCCGTTGCGATCGATCCGATACATCGGCACCGAGGCGCCGACGCCGAACCGGCCGCGCGACCAGCGACCACCCGTGACGAGCCCCTGGTAGTCACCGCTGTAGAGGGACGCGGCGTAGCGGGCGGCGAGGGCATCGAGCGAGACCACCCACCCGGGCGTGGCGTGCTCGTCGCCCAGCGCGCGGGCGTAGGGGCCAACCCCATGGTGCTCGTGCCCGGCATGCGCCAGGTGGTCGGCAGGCGCGTGAGCGGCATGATTCGCGTGGTCGGCGTGTCCCGGCTGCGCCCCGTCGCCGCGCGCGATCCCGCTCGATGCGAGGAGCAGCGTCGACATCACGGCCGTCCGGTACGACATCCCGGCAGCATGGGGGCTGGGCCGCGCCTCGCCGACCGTGAGGGCTGGCGTATTTTTTCGCACGTGGCGATCGATCACGGGGCGGGACGCCCGCGCACGACCCACCGAAGCCAGCAGAATGCCGAGACCGATCGGCGTGAGTGTGGCATCACAGGAGGAGCAATGAAGTACGTGCTCGCGCTGTACGGGGTCCTCGCGGCCTCTGCCTGCGACGACGCTCCGAGCTGCGAGGCCGTCGCGGATCACGTGCGGGAGCTCCAGTCCAAGGGCGGCTCGACGCTGAAGGTCGCCGATCGCGACGAGCTCGTGAAGAACTGCGAGGCGGAGTCGCCGGGCAACGAACAGATGCGCGTGTGCGTCATGAAGGCAAAGACCCTCGAGGACGCCAAGGGCTGCGAGCTCCGGGCCGCGCTCGGCAAGTAGCGCGCATCATGTAACTCGGTGTGTTACATGATGCCTCATGGCCCGCTCGCCCGCACTCTGGGACAGCATTGCGGTTCGCTATGATGGTCTTCGTCCCGACCAAGGCCTGACCGACCCTGGGGTTCGCGCGGCATGGCTCGCGGTGATGAGCCGATGCCTCCCCGGCCCCGGGTGCGGCATCCTCGACGTGGGCTGCGGCACCGGCTCGCTGAGCCTCCTGTTGGCTTCGGCCGGCCATGCCGTGACCGGCATCGACTTCGCGCCCGCCATGATCGATGTCGCCCGGAGCAAAGGCGCCAACCACGGCGTCACGTTCCTGGTGCAGGACGCCACCGGCCCGCAGTTCGCGCCCGCAAGCTTCGACGTCGTTCTCGGCCGGCAGGTGCTCTGGGCGCTTCCCGATCGCGCGAGTGCTCTGAGGAACTGGGCGTCACTAGTCAGGCCGGGGGGCTCCGTCGTTCTGGTCGAGGGTCGGTTCGCGTCCGGCAACGGGATGACAGCAGCCGAGATCGCGGCCATCGCACCGCCGGAGCTGTCCCCGCCGCAGGTGACCGACCTCAGCGGTGATGCTTCCCTGTGGGGAGGTCCGCTGGCCGACCAGCGTTTGCTCGTGACTTTTTCGCGTTCGTAACTGAATCGAGGGGTTAGGCGACGCCTCGAACTGATCCAGGGGGGCGACTTCGTCGTACTGTTGGGGACGTGACAGGTTGGAGGCACCACATGCGCCGGCATCGGCGCGCGCTCGCGGTCATCACCGCGCTGCTGTGGTTGCTCGGGGTCGAGGTGCTGCCGAACCTGCACCTCGCGGGTCACAGCTCCGATCACACGCACGCGCAGGACGGGACGATCGTCACCGTCTCGTTCGCGACCCCATCCACGCACGAGCATGCCGATGGCTCCGTTCACGCGGACCACGACGCGACGGCCACGCATACGAGCTCGCCGCTCGACACGATCCTCGACATCCCGGCCCACGCCGCGAGTGGCATCGCGCACCACGCCACCGCGATCTTTCAGCCCCCCGCGCCGCTGACGGCTCCGATCTCCGCGCCTGTCGCCGAGACGTTCCTGCACGTCGCTCCGCTCTCTCACGTCGCATCGATCTCGATGGTCGCGCCCTCCGCGCGCGGCCCGCCCGCGGCCTAGCTACCCCCAACTGTTCTGGGTCGCTTCCGTGAGCCTCGACGCGTTTCGCGTTCGAGATCGATATGTCTACACGTCTATCCCTTCTATTCCTCCTGGTAACGCAACCATCATCGTCGGCATTCGCTGACGAGGAGGGGGAGCGTGCCCTCGATGCCGAGCTCGCCCGCATCGCCCACGCTGACGTGGGTGACGAGACGATCATCGTCGAGGACACGGACGCGACTCCGACCGATACGCCGTCAGCGGGCGTCCGCGTGGTCACCGCGCGCGAGCTCGAGCTGACGCCGCACAAGAACACCGACGATCTGCTGCGCACCGTGCCCGGGCTCTACATGAGCCAGCACGGCAGCGAGGGCAAGGGTCAGCAGTTCTTCCTGCGCGGCTTCGATGCCGTGCATGGCTCCGACATTTCCATCCGCGTGGCCGGCATCCCGATCAACGAGATGTCCAACGTGCACGGACAGGGCTACGCGGACCTCGGGTTCGTCGTGCCCGAGGCCGTGGCCGGTATCGTGGCGCGCAAGGGCCCGTTCGACCTCGAGCATGGCTGGTTCGCGACTGCCGGGTCGATCGATCTCGAGCTCGGGATCGTCGAGAACCGCGGCACGCGGGTCGGCTACGAGATCGGGACGACGAATCGCCACCGGCTCGTCGCGGTCGCCGCCCCCGAGGACGGCCCGGCAGCGCAGTTCATCACCGCCTCCGTGTTGCGTGACTCTGGCTACGGGGAGAATCGCGGCACCGAGCAGGCGTCCGTGCTCGGTCAGACCGAGCTGCGCACGGGCGCGGTGAAGCTCCGACCGATGTTCGCGATCTCGACGGGCACCTTTGGCGAGCCCGGCGTGACCGCGATCAATGACATCACCTCGGGCTTCTACGACCGGCTCGACTCGCCGCCCGGTGACCGCGGAGGCGAGACGTCGCGCGTGCTGAGTGGCCTGGGCGCCACGTGGCGCGAGGGCGACGACGAGATCGTCGGCACGGCCTACCTCGGCTGGCGCTCGCTCCGCATCGAAGAGAACTTCACCGGCTATCTCTATTCGGCCGAGCACGGCGATGCGCGCCTCCAGCAGCAGCGTGCCGTGACCGGCGGCGGACACATCGCGTGGCGCCATCGCTTCACCGACTCGATCCGTCTCCTGACCGGCGTCGATGTCGCCCATGACCAGATCATGCAGGGCGAGGATCTCGTCACCGACACGAACGTGGTCTGGATGCAGAGCCGCCTGCTCGACGCGGCAACGTCGAGCGGCGGTGTCTGGGCGGGGCTCGAATGGAAGCGCGGACCCTGGACGGCGACGGCCGGAGCGCGTGGCGACGCGATGTTCGTCGACGCGAACGATCAGCTCGACGCGAACCGCAGTGGCTCGGGCGCCATCGGTCTCGTGACGCCGCGCGGCGCGATCGCATATCGCGACGAGCGCTTCAGCGTGTCGTTCGGTGCCGGCCGCGGCGTGCGGCCCCCCGAGGCGCGCGCCTTCACGCGGCGCGAGTCGCGCGAGAACATGGACGCGACCGTGTACGACGGCGGTGACGCCGAGATCACGTCGGCGACAGCGCTGGAGCTCGGCGGCGACGTGCATCTCGGACCGGTGCGCTTCGGCGCGACGGGCTTCGCGACGTGGATCGAGCGCGAGTCGGTGTTCGACCACGTCAGCGGCGTCAACGCGCTCATGGATGGCAGCCGCCGCCTCGGCACCGAGCTGTTCATCGAGGCGCGCCCCCTCGAGTGGCTCGCCGTGCGGGCCGACGCCACGCTCGTCGATGCGCGCTACGTGGTCACGCAGAATCCGGTCCCGGGCGCGCCCAGGGCGCTTGGCACCGTCGAGGTGCGCGCGGATCGCGGGCCCTTCACGGCGGGAGTCGCCGGTCGTTTTCTCGGACCTCGCCCGCTCTTGAATGGCGCCACCGCGGCGAGCGCGAGCGTGGTCGATGCCCTCGGCACGTACACGCGGGGCCGCTACCGGGTCTCGCTTCAGATCGACAACGTCCTCGGCCTGGACTGGAACGAAGGCGAATACCACTTCGCCTCGTACTGGGACACGTCCACCCCGCGCTCGGAGATCCCGCGCGTACACATCTCTCCCGGCCGCCCCTTCGGCGTGCGTGCCGGTCTCACCGTGGAGCTCTGATGAAACGACTATGGCTACTCTCGTTCCTCGTCGCATGTAGCGACTCCGAGGAGGCGGCGCGCATCGACCTCCCCGTCACCACCGATGGCACGGCCCTCGCGGCCGCGACCACCGACCAGACCTATTCGGTCCAGCTCGACCGCGTGCGCATCGCCGTCGCCGACATCGAGCTGACGATCGAAGGCGAGATGCACACCGACGACGCCCGCATCGTGGCCCCGCACCCGGGGCACGAGGGCGGCGGCACGGTGACCGGCGAGCTCCCCGGGAGCTTCATCCTCACGTGGGATGGGTCCGTGCACGACCCGCTCGGCGACGCCACGCTCCTCGTCGGCGACTACCACGGCGCGAACTGGACGTTCCGGCCGGCCGATGCCGCTGACGGTCTCGCCAGCGACGATCCGCTCGTCGGTCACACGTTTCACATCACCGGCACGGCGTCGAAGACGGGCACGGACTACCCGTTCGACATCGTGCTCGACGTCGAACCGAACACCCGGCTCGTCGGCGCCGTGTTCGAGGATGTCGTCACCGAGGCGACGACCGGCTCGCTCGGCATCCAGTTCTTCCCGGCAGACCCGTTCGAGAGCGACACCGCCTTCGATGGTCTCGAGTTCGCGACGCTGCCCGAGGTGGGCGGCGTGCGTCAGGTTCGTCCCGGCACCGCAGAGCACAACGCCCTGCGGCGCATCATCCAGACCCATGACTTCTACGGAGTGACCCAACTATGAAGCGCGCACTACTGGCAACGATCCTTCTGGCCGCCTGCGGCAGCGACGACGACGGTGCCACCGGCACCATCACCGCGTCGGTCTACGGCGAGGAGTTCATCGAGGAGGGCATCCCGAGCGACGTCTTCGCGGATGGCTGGGCCGTCTCGTTCACGACGTTCGAGGTCAACGTCGGCAAGTTCGCGGCGAAGGCCGGCGAGGGTTCTCCCGAGGTCACCGACCCGGAGCTGCACCTCGTGGATCTGGCCGCGCCGACCGGCGGTGCGGGCACGGAGCTCGCGATGATCGAGGCGCCCGCCGGGCTCTATGACCACTTCGGCTACGCCATCGAGGGCATCCACGTCGTCGGTTCGGGCACGAAGGACGGCGTCACCAAGACCTTCGACTGGACGTTCACGACGAAGCTCGGCTACGCGCACTGCGAGATGAACAACCAGATCGACGGCAACAACGTCGACATGCAGGCGACGGTGCACTCCGATCACCTCTTCTACGACTCGGCGACGTCCGAGGAGCCGGAGGTGCGCTTCCAGCTCATCGCCGACGCCGACACGAACGCCGACAACACCGTCACCCTCGAGGAGCTCGCGGCCAAGGATATCCGGGGCGAGACCCTCTACCAGACGGGCTCGCTCACGGGGCCCGATGGTATGGCGATCACGAACCTGCGCCAGTACGTCACGTACCAGCAGACGACCGTCGGCCACATCAATGGCGAGGGGCACTGCGAGGACGTGATCGCGCGGCCCTGATGAGAGTGCTGCGATCCGCCGGGCCGCCCGGCTCGTAGTCCTCGCATGAGGATCCTGCTGGGAACGATCGTGCTCGCCGGCTGTGCGAGCGGGGCTGCCACTCACTCGCACGGCCATTCGCATGTCGCCGCCACGTCGCCGCGCGACGTGATGGTCCCGACCCCCGCCGGCGACCACCACGTCGCCTTGTTGACGGCCCATCTCGCCCCGAGTGGCAACGAGCTCGACATCTTCATCGAGACGCGCGACCGCCAGCCCGCCGCCATCGCGTCGGCTCCCTTCGAAGCCACGGTCCGCATCGCCGGCGAGGACCGGACGACGACGTTTGCGTGCGCGCCCGCAGCCGAGCGCCCCGCGGGAGAAGCGGCCCATCAGTGCTCGCACTTCGTCGCCGCGGTGCCGTGGATGCACCCGCGGGACACGGTGAGGGTCACCGGCTGGGCGAAGGCGGCCGACGCCAACGTCGAGCTGCGCTGGGAGGGCTTCCGCCCGTTCCGCTACGCCCACGTTCACGAACAGGGTGCCGTCGCGACGAAGTAGGCGTCGGCGTGCCCGCGCGCGGTGCGGTCAGTTGTGCGTGTGCTCGTGCGTGCCGTCGGCCTCGTGGTGGCCGTGTGCAAGGCCGATCAGCGCGTGGAGCGCCTCGTGGGTGCGCGTGAGCTCGCGGTCGAACGCCGTCGCGTCCTTCACGTCGCACTGACCGAGCACCATCTGCCCGGCGCTCTGGAGCTCCGTCGTGCCGGCGGTCCACGCCGCCGCGTCGACGTCGGCCGGGGCCGGCGCCGCGACGAGCTCGTCGATGTTGAGGTTGAGCTGCGACACGGCGGCGCACCCATCCGTCATGCGCTGCTCGCCGGCCGGCGCGTGCCAGACCGCCGTCATCACGTCGTTCACCTTCGCCAGCTCGGGCGTGAGGCCGTCGTGGTGATCCGCGTGCGTCGCGGTCGCCGTCGTATCCGTGGGGGTCGTCGTCTGTTCGGCCTTGCCGCCACACGCCGCAGCGAGGGCGATCACCAGCACCATCAAGTTCTTCATGGGCCGGGGCATCGCACGCGCCAGGGCCGCTGTAAAGGCGGGCTCGCGCTGGTTCCGAACCCGCCCCATCGTGGTTCTCGATGAGTGGCGGCGATCCGCGTGATGTCATCGCGCACGTGACCCACGACGAGCGGCTGCGCCAGGAGTTGTTGCTCGTGGTCGTTCCGCGCTCGTAGCGCGAGCCACCCGGACCGTCAGCGGCGCGGTCCGAGGCGCGGCCGGGTGACCTCGGTCCACACCGCCATCCTCACCGCATCCGGTGCGTCGTGGCGCGCGGATGCGCCGCGCTGCTCGACCTCGTAGTCGACGGCGAGCACGGCTTCATCGATGGACGTGAAGTGCGCCATCACGCGGCCGTCGAGCGTGACCTCCCACCACTTCGGTCCGCGCGTGAGCACGGTCACGATGCTCTGCGCGAAGGCGAGCCCGAGACCATGGCGGCCGAGGGAGAACCAGGCATTGCGCGAGATGGCACGGATGTCGGGGTGCACGTCGAGCGTGAGCGGATCGAAGGCGGCCGCGCGATCCTGGATCTCGCGCAGGGTGAGGGCGCCCGCCTCGAGGACGAGCTCGGGGACGTCGAGCTGGATCTGCTCCCAGACCCGCGCCGCGTCGCGGGCGTCCTCGCCGAAGAGGTCGAGGTCGCGCGGGCAGCCGAACAGGGAGGGCAGGGTGCAGAGCGAGAGCTCGGACACGTCGACGAAGTCGAGGATCAAGCAGTCGCGCTTGCCCTCGGCGAGGCGCGTGCCACGACCGACACACTGCGCGTAGAGGCCTTCACTGCGCGTGGGGCGCGCCATCGCGATGCAGGACACGCCCGGATCGTCGAAGCCCTCGGTGAGCACGCCGACGTTGGCGAGCACGTGGATCTTGTGGGCCCGGAAGTCGGCGAGGGCCCTCTGGCGATCGGCCGGCTTCATCTCGCCGTGGACGATGCCGGCGGGGACGCCGATGGCGTTCAGCGCCTTCGAGAGGTTGCGCGCGTGCCCGACGGTGACGCAGAAGGCGATGGTGCGCCGATCGCGAGCGAGCTCCTGGATCGAGCGGGCGACGAGGGCGTTCCGCTCCTGGATGTCGACGGCCTCGGCGAGCTCCTCGTCGTCGAAGTCGGCGCCGAGGCGGGTGAGGTCGGCCGCCGTCGCGATGCGAAAGCCGCGCAGCGGCGCGAGGAAGCCCGCGTCGATCAGATCGGGCAGCGTCTTGCTGTAGACGATCTCTTCGAAGACCTGATCGAGCCCTTTGCCGTCGCCGCGCTGCGTGGTCGCGGTGAAGCCGAGGAGGGTCCCCGGCCAGTCGCGCTCGAAGCAGCCGATGGTGCGGAGGACACGCAGGTTGTCCTCGGCCGGCGCGTGATGGCATTCGTCGTAGATGATGAGGCCGAGGTCACGGCCAGCGAGCACCTTGCCGATGCGATCGGGATGCAGCGAGCGGAGTGACGCCACCAGCACCTTGGCATCTGCCGGCGCCCGCGACTCGCCGCGCTCGAGCCCGACGACCCGGGTGCCTTCGAGCGCCCGCGACAACTTGTCCACGGCCTGGGCCAGGAGCTCCTCGCGGTGCGCGAGTACCAGGACCTGCTTCTGCGCGAGCCGCGCGAGATGCGAGAAGATGACCGTCTTGCCGGCGCCGGTGGGCAGGCACACCACCATGCGGCGCACGCCCGCGCGGCGGGCCGCGATGACCGCGTCGATCGCCTCGCGTTGATATGCGCGCAGCTCGGGCGGAGGCATGGTCTGGAGCCTCGCATCTCGGGCTGACGGTGGTAACAACCGTCTACGTGGCAGACCTCGCCGCAGACCTCGCCAAGGTAAGAGATCCCGTCTGCGGGATGATGGTGACGCCCGGCGTTGCCAAGGGCGGCGGCGCGGAGCACGCCGGCGAGGAGTACTGGTTCTGCAACCCGAAGTGCAACGCGAAGTTCGTCGCGGAGCCCGAGAAGTTCCTCGCCGGGCACGTCGAGCCGATGGTCACTGCGGCGCCGCCCGGCACCATGTGGGTCTGCCCGATGTGCCCCGAGATCCGCGAGCCCACACCGGTGCCGTGCACCAGTTGCGGCATGGCCCTCGAGCCCGAGGCGATGACCGCCGACGCCGGCCCATCGCCCGAGCTGCGCACGATGACGATCCGCCTGGCGGTGTGTGCGGTGCTCGCCGGGCCGCTCGTCGTGATCGCCATGGCGATGCTGCACCTGCCGTGGGTGGAGGCGGCCCTCGCTACGATCATCGTCGGCTACGGCGGGCTCCCGCTCTTCACGCGCGGCCTGCGCTGGGGCCGCCCGAACATGTTCACGCTGATCGCCATCGGCGTGACCGCGGCCTACACGTTCTCGATCGTCGGCCTCCTGCGCGGCGGCCCGCTTTACTTCGAGGCGGCAGGAGCGATCGTGACGCTCACGCTCCTCGGCCAGGTGCTCGAGCTGCGCGCGCGCGCCGCGACCTCGGGGGCCATCCGCGCCTTGCTCTCGCTCGCCCCGACCACGGTCCGGCGCATCATGCCGGACGGTCGCGAGCTCGATGTCGACATCGCCGCCGTGAAGCCCGGCCATCGCCTGCGCGTGCGGCCCGGCGAACGCATCCCCACCGACGGCATCGTGCGAGAGGGGGCCTCCTCCGTCGACGAATCGATGATCACTGGCGAGCCGATGCCGGTCCTCAAGGGCGTGGGCGATCGCGTCACTGGCGGCACGCTGAACACCAACGGCGCCTTGATCGTCGGTGCCACGCGCGTTGGCGGCGAGACCTTGCTCGCCCAGATCGTGAAGCTCGTCGGCGAGGCCCAGCGCAGCCGCGCCCCGATCCAGCAGCTCGCCGATCGCATCGCGGCCGTCTTCACGCCGACGGTCATCGCGATCGCGATCATCACCGCCATCACCTGGTTCGCTCTCGGCTCGTCCGACCGCGCGCTCGTGAACGGCGTGGCCGTGCTCATCATCGCGTGCCCGTGCGCTCTCGGCCTCGCCACGCCGATGTCGATCATGGTCGCCACGGGCCGCGGCGCCCAGCTCGGTGTCCTCGTCCGCTCCGCGGAGGCCCTCCAGCGCCTCGCGGTCGCCGATACCCTGCTGGTCGACAAGACGGGCACGCTCACCGTCGGCAAGCCCACCCTCGTCGGTGACGTCCCGGATGACGCCCTCGCGATCGCCGCGTCGCTCGAGCGCGCCAGCGAACACCCCATCGCCTCCGCCATCGTCGCCGCCGCGACCGCCCGCGGCCTCAAGCTGCCCAAGATCACCGACATCGTCGCCGAGCCCGGCCTCGGGGTCCGCGGCACCCTCGAGGGTCGCATCGTCCGCCTCGGCAGTGCGCGCTACGCCAGCATCTCCGATCCCGCGCCCCACACCGTCTACCTCGTCGACGGCGACACGCGGCCCGTCGCCTTCACCATCGCTGACACGATCAAGTCGACCAGTGCCGCCGCCCTGGCTTCACTCCGCGCCGAAGGCTTCCACATCATCATGCTCACGGGCGATACGGCCGCCGGGGCCGCACCCGTCGCGCAGGAGCTCGGCATCACCGATGTCCGCGCCGGCCTCCTCCCCGCCGAGAAGCTCGCCGTGGTCGAGGAGCTCCAGCGTGCCGGCCGCATCGTGGCCATGGCCGGTGACGGCATCAACGATGCCCCCGCGCTCGCCCGCGCCGACGTCGGCATCGCGATGGGCACCGGCACCGACGTCGCGATTCACTCCGCCGCCATCACCCTCGTCTCCGGCGATCTGCAGGGGCTGCTCCGCGCTCGTCGCCTCGCCCACGCGACCATCGCCAACATCCGCCAGAACCTCGCCTTCGCCTTCCTCTACAACTCCATCGGCATCCCGCTCGCCGCCCTGTGGACCCTCTCGCCGATGTTCGCCTCCGCGGCGATGTCGCTCTCATCCGTCTCCGTCATCGCGAACGCCCTGCGCCTGCGCCGGTCCGCCTGAGTGCTCGGTGACATGGCCGCCGCGCTCTCCCCAGGCCAGGACACCCATCCCGCTGTCGAGGCGATGATGACGGCGTACTGGCGCCGGGCGACGCCCACGGAGAAGTTCGCTCGCCTGGCCAGCATGGGCCGTTCGATCAACGAACTCGCCCGTGCCGAGCTACGGCAACGCTACCCGGCCGCCACCGAGCGCGAGATCGACTTGCGGCTGCGGTCGCGCACCCTCGATCGCGACACGATGATGCGCGCGTTTGGCTGGGATCCGGACCTGCACGGTCGCTAGGTGCTTGTCTCCGAGGTCAGCCCGCGCGGATGACCAGCGCGATCAGGAACGCGATGTAGCCGAGGAGCAGGGTGCTGGCTTCCAGCCGTCCCACCGTGCGGCGCGTGGCGATGGCCCCCGCGGCGAGCAGGGTCATCCCGCCGAGCACCGCGAGCTCGAGCGTCAGCGTGGAGATGGGCGTGGCGATCCGGCCGGCGAGTCCCGAGGTGCCGAGGATGAGCAGGACGTTGAAGATGTTCGACCCGACGACGTTGCCGACCGCGATGTCGCCGTGTCCGCGCATGGCCGCGATCACCGACGTGGCGAGCTCGGGCACCGACGTGCCGACGGCGACGATGGTGAGGCCGATGAGCTGATCGCTCATACCGGCCACGCGGGCGATGCCGATCGCCCCCGTAACGAGCAGGTGCCCACCCCCGACGAGTGCACCGAGGCCCAGCACGACGAGGACGAGCAGCACGCGACGCGACCGCGGCTTCTCGCCGAGGCCGGCGGCCGTGGTGGCCTCGGCTTCCACCTCGCGAGCCGTGTCGGCGCTGCCACGCCGCGACGTCCTCACCATCACCACCGTGTAGATGATGGCGAGCGCGAGGAGGCCGACCGCCTCGAACCGCGAGAGGACGCCATCGACGAGCACGAGCGGGACGAGCGCGGTGGCGGCGATGAGCACCGGCACCTCGCGCACGACGACCTGCCGGTCCACGCGCGGCGCTCGGATCAGGGCGCACACGGCGAGGATCAGCCCGAGGTTGGCCACGTTCGAGCCGACGACGTTGCCGAGCGCGATTGCCCCCTGGTCCTGCAGTCCGGCGCTGACGCCGACGACGAGCTCCGGCGACGACGTGCCGTACGCGACGACCGTCAGCCCGACGATGAGCGGACGGACGCCGAAGGACCGCGCGAGGCCCGCGGCCCCGCCGACCAGCCACTCCGCTCCGAAGTACAGGAGCGCGAGGCCAATGACGAGCTGGATGATGTCGAGCGCAAGGGTGGGCATGGCCGTCTCCGGCGTGCTGGCGCCCCTACCAGCACGTGAACCTGTAGCCCCGAGCGCTACACCCTTCGCAGAATGTGAGCGTCGATCATGGCCATCACCCAGCGGCCTCGCAACCCGAATCGGCTGACTACGGGACGAGGTGCGCGAAGCCGAACTGCTGCGCGTTGCAGTAGGGAGCGTCATCCCCGTTCGGGCACTGGCAGCCTGTCGCCGTGTTGCAGCGCTGGTGCCACAGGATCTCGTTCTCCTGTACGTCGCCAGTTCCGCCGTCGATGCCCACGTCGAAGCCGATGGTCTCGGCGAAGGCAGCCACGCCGTAGGTCGATGGCGTGACCATGATCTCGACCGTGTAGGTCGGCCCGGTCACGGTGACGCTGGCCGAGATCACCGGAATGCCGATGGGGTTCGACTGGCGGTACAGGTGGCGGCGTGCCGCATGGTCGACGACGATCTGGGATGCCTCCGGGTCGTAGCCGGGCGTCAGCATCTGGCCGTTCGCATCGACATACAGGACAACACCGTCGTTGCGATAGATATCGACGTTCGTCGCGTTGCCGAGCGGCAACACACCATCGACGACCGCGGCGAGGTAGAGGTTGGTGCCGTCGTGCATCACCGAGAAGCGGCCCGCCGGGACCGCGGCGTTGCCGTCGAGCTTGCGCACGAGACCGGCCGTCGCTTCGTCCAGGGGCAGGTAGCACGCCGTCCAGTCGGCGACGTTGCCGTCGATCGTCGGCGGAGGCAGGCGCGGTACTTCGAGGACGCCATCGACGCCGGCCGTGATCGGGATGCAGGCGGGCCCGATCGAGCCGTCGACGTCCGCGTCGGTCCCGGCATCCTGCGGCGGGGCATCGGTCTCGTCGGTGGCATCCGGCGTGGCGGCATCGGGAGCCGCGGCCCCGGCGCCGTCGAAGCGGCAGCTCGCGAGGGCGACGAGGAGGAGGGCGCGCACCTACTGCTTCACGACGGCGAGGATCTCGTCGTCGGCAAGCACCCGGTTGCCCGCCTTCGCCGTCTGGAGGACGCGAGCGACGACCTCGGGCGTCGGCTCGATGCCGCGCTTCTTGAGCCAGTAGATGACGTTCGACTCGCCGGAGTAGTGGCCGACCTCGATCGCCTGTTCCTTGCCGAACATCCCGGCGGGGACGCCCGAGTAGATGCGGTCGGCGAGCCACGCGTCGCCCTTCTTCTCGGCCTTGATGATCGCGGCGGCATGGACGCCGGTGGCCGTGCGGAAGGCGTCGTCACCGGCGAGCGGGTACTGCGGGTGCAGTGACACGCCGGTCGCGCGCGAGGCGGTCTTGCACCATTCGACGAGCTTCGTCAGGTCGTGATCGGGGAGCTCGCCGAGGAGCTTCAGATTGAGCAGGATCTGATCGAGGGCCGCGTTGCCGACCCGCTCGCCGATGCCGAGAGCCGTGCCGTGGATGCGATCGGCGCCGTACTCGATGGCGAAGATCGCGTTGACCACGCCGAGACCGCGGTCGTTGTGGCCATGCCAGTCGATCCCGACGTCGGGGCGGCCGCACCCATCGAGGAGGTTGCGCGTGAACTTGAGGAGGTTCTTGATGCCGTCGGGGGTGGCGTGACCGACGGTGTCACACACCACGAGGCGCGAGGCGCCGCGCTCGACGGCGTTCGTGAACATCTTCGTCAGGATCTCGGGCCGCGAGCGCGTCGTGTCCTCGGTGACGTAGCCGACGGGCAGGTTGTACTTGCGCGCGAGATCGATCGCGTCCGCCGAGAGCTTCAGCATGCGCGCGAGGTCCCAGTCCTCGGCGTACTGGCGGATCGGCGAGCTCCCGATGAAGCAGAGCACCTCGATCTCGATGCCGACGGCCTGCGAGATGTCGATGATCGCCTGGATGTCGTTCTGGTGCGTGCGGGCGGCGCAGGAGGCCTTCACCGCGAGCTTGTTGGTCTTGATGTGCTTCGCGATGGCCGTGACATCGTCGACGGCGCGCTTGCCGGCTCCGGGGAGGCCGATGTCCATCGTATCGATGCCGAGGTCGGCCGCGAGCTCGACGAGGCGGAGCTTGTCCTCGAGCTTGGGATCGATGACGGACGGTGACTGGATGCCGTCGCGCAGGGTCTCGTCGAGGAACTGGATGCGGCGCTTGGGCGACAGCTTCGCCACCTTCTCCACCGAGTTCCAGTCGTAGATCAGGTCGTGGTCTTCCATGGCTTCTCTCGTGGCTTCTGGCTCTGGGCTCACATCACTGCATGCAGGATCACGATCAGGACGGCGGCGGCGCCGATCACGACCGCGATCATCAAGAACCACCCGAGTACCACTGCCACCAGCGCGGCGGCGAGCCCCAAAAGCCACAGCGGATAGGCTCCTGGCTCGCGACGCCAGAGCGAGGCCCCCGCGGCCAGGGCGGTCAGGGCCACCCCGGGCAGGCTGACCTGGGCCGGCGGGAGAGTCTCTCCCGCGCCGTGGACGATGGCCACGACGAGGAACGAGAGGATCCCGAGGGCGAGCGCGACCGCGCCGGCGATGCGCCGGGATAGCCACGGCCCGTCGGCGACTCCGAGGTGCGTGGGTTTCTCGAGGGTCACGGCGTCACTGTAGCAGCCTCGGCGAGGACTACGAGAGGGCGAGCTGTTGACGCAACCGGACGTGGGCGATGCTGTAGGCGAACTCGGCGAGGTCGCGGTCGAGCTCGCCCATGTCGCGGGCCCCGGCGAAGGCCGCAGGGACGTCGCGGCTCAGCAGCATGCCGGCGCGGTCGGCGGTCCGCGACAGCGACTTGGCCCAGGCGGACAGGTTCAGGCCGGTCCCGCGCGACATCAAGCGCAGGGCCGTGGCGCGGGCCTGGATGCGGGCGTCCGGGGCGAGCTGCTCGATGGCGGCGTTGGCCGCCGCCGCGTTGTGATCGTCGGCGCCGAGGTCGGTGCCGGATGCATCACGGAAGATGGCCATGACGACGGCCTTCAGGATCCGGCCCGGGCGCGAAGCGCCGACGGCGCGGCCCGGCCAGAGGAACGTCATCGCGCGGACGAGCTTGAACACGAGCTCGGGCTGGGCGCCGGACGTGAGCGCTTCGTCGCCGGCGACGAGGACCGGTGGATCGCAGGCGATGACGTGGATCTGATTGCCGAGCTCGGTCTTGGCGTAGACCGGGGCGGCGTCCACTCCGAGCAAGTTGGCCACGCGGGCGCGCAGGCGGAGAAACGAGCTGGCGAGGTCGCCATCGCCGATGAGCATCGAGGAGTCGAGCTCGCTCTCGGCGAGGGACATCGGGGCGATCGCATGGACGGCCGGCGCGACCAGCTCGAAGAGACCGCCGAGCTCGAGCGAGTCGTCCTTGTGGCGGAGGATGCTCCAGTGCTCGCGCGTGAGTGAATGCGGCGGGAGGGCCACGCCGCGGACGCGGTGCTTCTCGTAGAGCGCGGCCATCGTCGCGTCGGCGGTGCCCATCGCCACCATCGCCGAGGCGGCCAGAAAGGCCGCGTCGACGTGACCGCTCGCGACCGTGGACTGGACGAGTGCTGCGCCGGAGCGGGGGTCGGCGAGGGCTTCCCGCCAGCCAGCGCGGATCGGCTCGGCCGTCGTCGAGCGCGTCTCGATGCGGGTCAGCAGCGCCTGGGCATCGGAGTCGCGCGGGGCGATGCGGGTCGCGTTGCCCGCGGCGGCGGCGGCGGCCACCGGATCGTCGAGGTGCTCGAGGTAGAGCTTCCCGAGTCGCGCCCACGCCTTCGCCTCGGCAGGTGTGCCCCGGCCGCGCAGGCGGAACAGGAGGCGCTTGAGCACGCGCTCGTAGCGGCGCAGCTCGCCGCGCGCGAACAGCAGGCGCTCGATCGTGGCGACGGCCTCCATACGCCCCGGATCGAGATCGACGGCACGCTCCAGGTGGAACAGCGACTCGGCCGCATCGTCGTCGAGAGCGGCGTCGATCCGGCCCTTGTACTCGTGCGCGGCGGCGTGGTCCGGGTTCACCTCGAGCGCCTTGTTGAGGTGGGCGCGCGCGACGTCGGCGGCGACCGGCTTCTGCTCGCCCGCCATCCACTCGGCCCAGCCGAGGGCGGCGTGGTAGTCGGCCTCGCCCGGCGACTGGGCGATCACCTTCCGGATGTGCCCGATCGCGTGCGCCCACTGCTCCTTCGCCATCAGGTCTTCGGCGATGCGGAACGACAGCTCGGTGTCGATCGACGGCGCCACCTGCACGAGCTCGCCACCCGCCAGCTCGCGATCGTAGGCGGTGCGCTTGCGGTCATCCAGCAGCACCGTGCGCGCGGTCTCGTACGCGGCGCGGACCTCCTCGATCTTGGCGCGGTCGCGCGGCTCGGTGAGCGCGTCCGCTGCGTGGCCGATGAGGCTCGCGCGAATCTGGTGCGCGGCCTCGATCTCCTGGCCCGTCGCCCGACGACCGATCATCAGCACCGCGTAGTGATCCGCGCCCTGCACGCGCTGGTGCTCGGCGTTGAGCGCCTGGCGCGTGTGCGCCGAGGCGTCGTGGGTCTGGTGAGCCTCGACCAGCTCGGCCGACGATACGAGCCCCGAATCGTCGAAGCGCTCGTCGAGCTCGATCGGCGCCGCGCCATCGGGGCCCTCACCCGTGGTGCTGAGATCCTCGAACAGGATGTCGAACAGCGGCGTCCCGAGCGCCTTGGGCACGGTCGGTGGCCGGGCCCGGCGCGCGGCGGCCGCGACCGTCAGGAGATTCGGCACCGCGCCCGGCAAGGCCCCGAGGCCCTTGCTCACCGCCGTCGCTTCGATGGCGTCGCACATCATCATCGCGTCGAGGGCGATGCGGGCACGCGCCCGGTCGGGGAAGTCGCGCTCGAGCTCGTCGACGGGGGAGCCCGCCTCGAGGAGGGTGAGGGTCCGCTCGCCGTACAGCTTCTTCAGCTCGTGCCGGAGGCGGCGACCGCGAGACGTCAGCGAGAACGTCATCCCGTCGAGGCGGGCGAGGCGGTCGAGGTCCTCGACGGCGGTATCGCGCAGGCCGGTCAGCACGACCTCGACCATGCGCAGCTGGATGCCTTCGATCGCGTCCGCGTCGTCGAAGCGCCACGCGCCCTGCGGCCAGCGGAGCGCCTGGATGATCTTGTGACGCGCCTGCTTGCCGAGCTGGTCGATCAGCTGCTCGACGGAGAGCACCTGCAACGCGACCAGCGCCTCGCCGAGCTTGCCGCCCGACTGCGCCGCGCGCGCGACCGCCCGCCGGTGCTGCTCCTCGGTGATGACGCCGCCGTTGACGAGGAAGTGACCGAGCGTCTCGTCGCGGGGTGTCGACGTGCTGCTCACCGGGTTGCCGTTGACGAGGTCGACGGTCTTCGAGACGCGGCCGCGCCGCAGCGTCAGCTTGCCGGTCGCGAGATCCTCGTGGAGGTCGAGGAGAACCGCGGGAAGCGGTCGCATCGCAAGCTCCCCCGAGCGCGCTGACATCGTCGACGATGGTAACAATTACTCGGCGACGTGACACGCCGCGGAGGTGCCGTTCGCGAGCACCCGCAGCTTCGGGAGGGTGCTGTAACACGCAGCAGGCTTGTCCTTGACGGGGCAGCGCGGATGGAACGGGCAGCCGGCGGGCGGCGCGAGCGGGCTCGGTACGTCGCCCTGGAGCACGATGCGAGATCTTCGCTGGGCCGCATCGATGCGGGGGACGGCGGAGAGGAGCGCCTGCGTGTAGGGATGCTTCGGGTCCCGGTACAACGTCTCGGCCCTCGCCAGCTCGACGATGCGCCCGAGGTACATGACGGCCACGCGGTCGCAGATGTGCTGCACGATCTTCAGGTCGTGCGAGATGAACAGGTAGGTGAGCTGCTCCGACTCCTGGAGGTCCTGCAGGAGGTTCACGATCTGCGCCTGGATCGACACGTCGAGTGCGCTGATGGGCTCGTCACACACGATCAGGGACGGCTTGCAGGCGAGGGCGCGCGCGATGCCGATGCGCTGCCGCTGGCCCCCGGAGAACTCGTGCGGGTACCGACTGGCGGCATCGGGCCGCAGGCCGACGCGGGCGAGCAGATCTTTGACCCGCGTCTCGCGCTCGTTCGCGGTCGCCGCGAGGCGGTGGATCACGAGGGGCTCGGCGATCGCGGCGCCGACGGTCATGCGTGGATTCAGCGACGCGTAGGGGTCCTGGAAGATGATCTGCATCTCGCGGCGCAGCGGCCGCAGGAAGCGCAGGGGGGCCGTCGTCAGCTCGCGGTCGCGAAAGTGGATCGTCCCCGCGGTCGGCTCGTAGAGCCGGATCAACGTGCGGCCAAGCGTGGACTTGCCGCAGCCCGATTCGCCGACGAGCCCGAGCGTCTCGCCCTCCGCGATCTCGAGGTCGACTTCGGTGACCGCTTGCACCGTGGCCGGCTTGCGACTGAGCGCGCGCCAGACCTTCACGTGCGGCGGCTGCGTCGAGTCCCGCGGCCACTTCACCTTCGTCGGAAAGTGCTTCGAGACGCCCTGGGCGCGTACGAGGGCGGTCATGCCTTGCCCTGGTCGAGCGGGAAATGACAGCGGACGTGCGACGCGCCGAGCAGGGCGAGCGGCGGCTCTTCCTCCCGGCATAGCGCCTGGACGGCCGGACACCGGTCGGCGAACTTGCAGCCGACGGGCAACTCCCACAGCGCGGGCACCATCCCCGGGATCTCGACGAGCCGACCGTGATTGCCATCGCCGGGTACGGAGCGGAGGAGCCCGGCCGTGTAGTGATGGCGCGGCCCCGAGAACAGGGTGTCCGTCGCGGCCCGCTCGACGACGCGGCCGGCGTACATGACGACCACCTCGTCGCAGGTCTCGGCGACCACGCCGAGGTCATGCGTGATGAGGAGGATCGCCATCCCGAGCTCGCGCTGGAGAGCTTTCAACAGCTCGAGGATCTGCGCCTGGATGGTGACGTCGAGCGCCGTCGTGGGCTCGTCGGCGATCAGCAGGTCGGGCTTGCACGCGAGCGCCATCGCGATCATCACGCGCTGCCGCATGCCGCCGGAGAGCTGATGCGGATAGTCATCGATGCGTGACTCCGGTGCGGGGATCCCGACGAGCTTCAGCATCGCGATGGAGGTCTCGCGCGCCTTCGCCGATGACACGCGCTGGTGGAGCTGCACCGCCTCGCCGATCTGCGCCCCGACGGTGAACACGGGGTTCAAGGACGTCATCGGTTCCTGGAAGATCATCGCGATGCGATTGCCGCGGATCGCGCGCATCTCCGCCGGCGACTGCGCGAGCAGATCCTTGCCGCGATACGACACGCTCCCTCCGGCCACGCGACCGGGTGGCACGATGAGCCGCATGATCGACAGGGCGGTCACGCTCTTGCCGCTGCCCGACTCACCGACCACGCCCAGCGTGCCGCGCGCCGGGATCGCGAACGACACGCCGTCCACCGCCCGGACCGTGCCCGCGTCGGTACGGAACTCCGTCACGAGGTCACGGACCTCGAGCACAGAGGTGTCGGCAGCAGCAGCCATGCGGCGGGAAAATAGTACAGTCCCCCGCGAATGAGGCGCGCCGCGCTCGTCGCTGTTCTTCTCGGCGCCTGCGTCCCACGCAGCTCGGAGCTCCGTGCGCCCGTGGATCGCGAGCTCGCGCGACGCCTCGGCCTGGCCGATGCCCCGCTCGATGCCGACACCGCCGCCGTGATCGACGCCCGCCTCGCGCAGCCGCTCGACCGTGACGCGGCGATCCGCATCGCCCTCGCGGTCAACCCCCGGATGCGCGCCTCCCTCGCGCGCCTCGACATCGCCGCCAGCGATCTCGCCGTGGTGCTGGGGCCGCTCGATATCGACGGCGAGTTGAAGTTCTTCGGCAGCAAGTCCGAGTACGAGCTCAGCGCTACGCAGGACATCCTGGGGCTCATCGCGGTGGGCTCGTCGCGGGCCATCGGGCACGCTCAGCTCGCCGCCGCCCGTGCCGAGGCCACGGGGGCCGCGCTGCGCCTCGTCGCGCGAGTCGAGATGGCGTTCAACGACTTCATCGCCGCCCAGCAGGATCTCGAGCTCGCGACGATCGCCTTCGACGCCGCCGATGCCGCCGCCCTCCTGCGCGAGCGGATGTACGACGCGGGGAACGCGCCGGCCGTGGCTCGGGCCCGCGATCGAGATGCCCGCGAGACGGCCCGGATCGACATCACGCGGGCCGAGGCCAAGGTCACGGTGCGCCGCGAGACGCTGAATGGTCTCCTCGGCCTCGCCGACCAGCGGACCGCCTGGACCGCCCGGGGCCGGCTCGAGGATCTCCCCGCCGAGGCGCCCGTGCTGGATCAGCTCGAGGTCACGGCCGTCAGCGCGAGTCTGGATCTCGCCGCCGGTCGGGCCCGCGTGGACGCCGCCGAGGCCCGCGCCTCCAACACCCGCCTCCGGACGTGGTTGCCGCACCTTGGCCTGGGGGTCGCCGTCGAGAGCGACCACGATGCCACGGGGTACGGTGTCGGACCGGCCATTCGCCTCGGACTGCCGGTCTTCGACTGGAACATCGGCGGCCGCCGCCGCGCCAACGCCGACGTGCGCGTGGCCGCGGCGACCCTGGCGGCCGACAAGGTCGAGCTCCGCGCCGCCGCCCGGGCCGCCCGTGTGACGGCCCTCGCTGCCTACCGCGAAGGCGAGCAGCTCCGGTCGGTCGTGATCCCGCTGCGGCAGGAGATCCTCGACGAGACGCTCAAGCACTACAACGCGATGGACGCAGACCCGTTCGCGCTCGTCACCGCACGCCGGCAGCTCGCCGAGGGCGGCTACCTGCTCGTCGATGCGACGCGCCGGTACTGGAACGCGATGGCCGCGGTCCACGCGCTCGAGCGCGGCGTGCTGGTCGAAGCCCCCGAGGTGCCGACGCCGGGAGCGGGTGCCGAAACGGCAGAACGCTCGTCCGGTCCGGTGGACCACGACGAGCGCTAGCATGGAGGGATGGGCTTTCAGAGCGAGCGTTCGGTCGCGAAGCCGCCGGGGCTTGGTCTTACGCGCGGACCGAGACGTTGATGTTCGGCTGCGCCGGCGGGGGCGGCGGCGGGGGAGCCGCGGCGACCTGCTGGCCACCACCACCACCTCCACCACCCATCATCATCATCATCATCATCATCATCGAGGAATCGCCACCCGAGGACTTGGACGCGCCAAGTTCCTTGATGGACGACGTAACCTGCGTAAGCATCGTGGTCAGCTGCTCGTTGTTGCCCCCGCGGGAGGAGACGCGCGAGGCGCCTCCGGTGATCCACGAGAGGTCGGAGGGGGCGATGGTCTGGAAGTCGGTGGTGTTGGGCATGGCTGTCTCTTAAGCAGACTCCGTGCCACGGCATTCCTCGTGTGATCTGAATGGGTTACGAGACTTGAACCGTATTCCGATCGCATCCCGCTCCATTCAGATCGACTAGACGGGGTTACAAACGCCCCCTGCGCTGTCTACCGGCGGGTGGCTTTGACGTGCGCGGCCAGGACCTCGACCGCCTTGCGCGCCATGTCGGCGGCGGCCCCGTTCGGGTACACGGCGTAGATGCTGGGCTTGCTGTCGGACACCTCGCCGAGGATCTGGAGCCGCCCGTTGGCCACGGCGTCCCGGACGACGGACCGGCTGACGAAGGCCACGCAGCCACCGCGGGCCGCCGCCTCGACCAGGAACAGGGCGTCATCGGCCTCCCCGGCGATCCGGGGCCGCAGCCCGTGCTTGTCCAGGTGCGCCTCCACATCCCAGCGGTACCCAGAGCTGGCGCTGTAGTGGACCAGCGCGACGTCCTGCCAGTCGGGCGCGGGCTTGATGCCCGGGCGGCCCACCGCGACCAGGTCCACGCGATCGATGAGGACGACCTCGAGGCCCATCCGCGGCGCATCGGTGGGATCGGTCTCGACGAGCGCCAGGTCCAGCTCGTTCGCGCGCAGGAGCCGGACCAGCTCGACGCTATCCCCGCTCCGCATCGACGGGATACACCGCTCCAGCGCGAGGAGCGGCGTCACGAAGTCGCTCGCCGTCGTCCGCGCCACGGCGCTCGAGATCCCGACGCGCAGGGTCCGCGGGATCACACTCGTCGAGTGCCCCAGCGATTCGATGAGGCGCTCGCCGGCCCGGAACATCACCGTCGTGTGCTCGAAGGCCAGCCGCCCGGCCTCGGTGAGCTTGAGCCCCGTCGGCGTGCGGTCGAACAGCCTGACCCGCAGAGCGCGCTCGAGCGCCTTGATCTGCTCGCTCACGGTCGGTTGCGTGACCCCGAGCCGTTCGGCGGCGGCGGCTACAGTCCCTTCCGTGGCGGCCACGTGAAAGTAGTTTAGGTGGTTGTAGTTCAGCATCCGCGCCGCCGAGGCTACAGTCGCTACATGTCGATGTCTCGTCGAGACTGGCTCCACAGGACGTCAGTGGCAGCTGGTGTGCTCGCGGTCGCAAAAACCGATGTCTCGGCTCAGCACGCCCACCATCCCCCTTCGGCTCCCCCTGCCGCACCGCGTCGGCCGCCCCTGACCCTCCCGCCGCCCGCCGCTGTGGTCGCGATCCCCAAGGCCCCCGCCGGGCAGAAGTACCAGCCGGTGATCGTCCCCGACGGCGCCACCCTGCCGTTCGAGATGAAGGCGGGCCAGGCAGTGAAGGTCTTCCACCTCGTGGCCGAGAGCGTTCACCACCAGATCGCGCCCGGTCTCGACATCGAGGCGTGGGGCTACAACGGACGCACACCCGGCCCGCTGCTCGAAGCCGTGGTGGGCGACCGGGTCCGGATCTACGTCACCAACAAGCTCCCCGAGCCCACCACCGTGCACTGGCACGGCGTCTTCCTGCCCAATGGCATGGACGGCGTCGCCGGCCTCACCCAGCCCAAGATCCCACCGGGCAAGACCTTCAAGTACGAATTCACGTTCACCGAAGCGGGCACGTTCATGTACCACCCGCACTTCGACGAGATGACCCAGATCGCGATGGGCATGGTCGGCATGATCGTCGTCCACCCGAAGACCGCGCCTCCACGTCGCCTGCGCGACTTCTCGCTGATGATTCACGAGTGGAAGATCCCGATCGGGGCCGCGCGCCCCGATTCGCTGGCGATGAACGACTTCAACGTCCTCACCTTCAACAGCAAGGCGTTTCCGGGCACCTCGCCGCTGGCCGCCGAGAAGGGCGACCTGGTCCGCATTCGCATCGGCAACCTGGGCCCGATGGATCATCACCCGATCCACCTGCACGGCTACGCGTTCGAGGTCGTGGCCACCGATGGGGGACCCATTCCGAAGGATCGCCGGATCCTCGAGACGACGACGCTCGTTCCCACCGGGACGACACGCGTGATCGAGTTCGTGGCCGACAAGCCCGGCGACTGGGCGTTCCACTGCCACATGACGCATCACGCGATGAACCAGATGGGCCACGCCTACCCGCCGCTCATCGGCACCGATACCGCCGGTCTCGACTCGAAGATGCGTCGGGTGGTGCCCGGCTACATGTCGATGGGCCATACGGGCATGGGCGACATGTACATGACCGACCAGCCCGATAACTCGATCTCGATGAAGCCGGGCGCGGGCCCCTTCGGCCCGATCGAGATGGGCGGCATGTTCACGATCCTCAAGGTGCGGGACCAGCTGACCGAGGCGTCGGCGGCCGCCTGGTACACGCATCCGGCCGGGACCGTCGCGGGCGAGGCCTCGGCGGCGGAGCTCGCTGCCGACGGCATCAAGGTCTAACCAAGAACGGATCCTGAAATTCAGGTTCCCGAATCGGGAATCGGGAAGCGGAACCGAGAAGGAGAACGGCGCGGGCGATGTTCGGATCGGTCCTGACGATCGAGCCGCGCTCAGGGGGCGGTGATGGTCCCGAGGTCGACGGGAGCCGAGTTGATCGCGAACGACTTGAGGTCGACAACCTCCGCGTCGATGTCCACGGAGATGTCGGCGGCGGCGAGGATCGCGGTGCCGGTCGGGACGCCGCGGAACGTGAAGGAACCGTCGGCGCCGCTGATGGTGCCGACGACGTTGGAGACGGTGACGCGGCGAGCTTCGCCGTCGCGGGCGTACGTACGAACCTCGTAGGTGAGCTGCAGTTTCCAGTAGCGGCGCGGCGTGCCATCGGGGGCGACGAGGCGGCCACGGACGGCGTAGCCCGACTGGACGGTCAGCTGGACGTTGTCCACGCGACCGCCGGCGGTGACGTCGACGAAGACGTGGGATCGCTTCGCGCTCTCGACGGAGACGCGGTAGTTGCCGGGCGGGACCTCGCGGAAGGTGAAGGCCCCGTTCGTGTGGAAGACCCGCTCGGAGCGGTTGTAGTACGCGGAGTCTCCGGTGAGCTCGACGGTGTAGTCGTGGGCGGGGCGGCCGTCGGTGGTGACGACCATGCCGCTGATCTCGCCCGTGCCCTGGAGCGCGAGGGTGACGTTGGAGCCGATGGGGACGTGCTCCTTGATGACCTCGGAGCTGCCTGCGCGGTAGGCGCGGATGGTGTAGTCGGTCTCGAGGAGCCGGTCGAAGCGGAAGGTGCCGTCCGCCCGGGTGAGGGTGATGCGTTCGGCGCCGAGACTGTCGCCGCCGTGGGGGCGGATGGCGACGAAGGCATCGGTGACGATGGCGCCGGTGGAGGTGACCACCTTGCCGGCGAGCGTGCCGCGCAGCGGTTCGGCGACGAGGCGGGTGCGGGTGTCTCCGGTGCCGACGGTCACGCGCACCGAGGCGTGGTCGGTGGAGGCGGTGTAGACGCCGGGCTCGATGTCCTGGAACGCGACCTCGCCGTCCCACGAGCGCTCTTCGTACGTGGCGCGGCCGACGACGCGCACGGGGATGTCATTGAGCGGAGCGCCGCTCGGGTCGACGACTTCGACGACGAGCATCGAGACGGGCTGGAGGACAATGTCGACGGTGATGGGCCCCGCGAGGGACGCCTGGCCGCCGGGCTGCGTATCGCTGGCCGCGTGGTCATCGGCGGAGGCTTGAACCTTGATGGCGCCGGGCAGCAGACCATCGATGACGTAGGCGCCGGTGGCGTCGGTGCGCGTGTCCGCGAAGCTCTCGCCGCCCGCGGACTGGATCCCAACGTAGGCCCCCGCGAGCGGCTGGCCGTTCGCGGAACGCACGTGGCCGATGACGCGCGCGCCGGGCTTCACCAGCCAGATGACCTCGTCGAGGTCGGACGTCTCGACGATGAGGTCCGGGTACGGATCCTGGGAGACGTAGCCCTTGCAGCTCACGCTGACTTCGTAGGTGCCGGGCAACATGCCCTCGAGGAGCACGAAGCCGTCCTCGTCGGTGCGCGCGTCGCTGTTGCGGTCGTTGTGCGACTGCAACAGCGAGACGTGGCCCGCACCGGCGGGGCAGGGCGTGCGCTCGGGGGTGTCGACGAGCACGCGTCCCGCGACGACGGCCACCGGGTGCATCTCGATCACGACGCCGTCGACCGCGCCGCCGAGGGGCGCGAGGATGCTCTCCTGCGCTTCGCCGTGGCTGCCGATCGCCGTGGCGGTTGCGGTGTAGCGCCCCGCGGGCAAGCCCTCGACGCGGAAGCGGCCATCGGCATCGGTGTCACCGACGAGGCGATCGATCTCGACGCGCGCGCCGACCACGGGCCGCTTCGTGCGGGCTTCGATCACGATGCCAGAGATCGTCGACGCCGGCGTCAGCTCGATCACGATGCCCCGCGCAGGGGCGAACGAGTAGGTGAGGCCCTCGGTGTAGCCGGGCGCAGTGGCCTCGCAGCGAATAGCGCCGGGCTGGGCCCACGCCGTGAAGGCTCCGTCGGGGCCGGCGCGCGCGGTGAAGCTCGCATCATCGCCACCACTCACCACGACCTGGGCGCCGCCGAGCACTGGGCCGCGGAGATCGCGTACGACGCCGCTGATCTCGATCGCGCCCGCCAGCAACTGCAGCTCGATGCCGGTGCGATGCTCGCCGGGGTTCAGGAGGAGGGCCTCGCTGCCGGCGGCATTCACCCACCGCGGGCCGGCAAAGCCCGTCGCCGAGGCCCACGCCACGTACTCCCCCGCGGGGAGATCCGCGATCGTGTACTCGCCGGTGGGGCCCGCATCGACACACATCGCCGTGGCCTCCTTCACGCGCGCGCATACGAGGACGCCGGGAGGCAGCGCCGTCGCGTTCGTCACCGTGACGCGGCCCGCGATCGATCCGATAGGCTTCGCGCGCCGGGCGGCCATGCGCGTACGAGCCGTGACGAAACCCGCATCGGGGGGCGTGGTCACGGTGACCGTCGGGGTGGAGTCGCCGCGCAGCCCGAACCACGCGACGATGCCGAGCAGCGCGACGAGGCCAACTGCGAGGGCTAGACCGCGACCGCGCACCCTACCTCGTGACAACGACGTAGATGATGACGCCCGCGAGGCCGCCGAGGAGGAGGAACACGATGAGCCAGGCGGGCCACGCGGGACCCGTGGGCTCGATCGGCTCGGCGGCACGCGGCGGCGCGAGCTCCTTGATGACGACGGTGATCTGCTGACCACCGGCGAAGGCACGCAGACGCTTCAGGAAGCCCTCGAACTCGGCGGGCGCGATGTAGAGCGGTTCCTGCCAGCGCTCCTGGTGCTGGGCGTTGAGCGACTCGAAGCCGCGGATCTCGCAGACGCGTTCGACGGAATCGATCGAGCCGACGGTGATGGTGCGATTGCCGCGCGAGAACGTGATGTGCTGGAGGCGCTGCTTGCCGCCGCCCGTCGAGGGGCCATGCGGCTCGGTCATCGCCGCGGTGTACGGGTGCCCGGCCGTCGCGGCGATCGGGGTGCTGCCGACGAAGAGCTCGAACAGCTTCGCCAGATCCATGGCCGCGGCAGCAAAGGCAGTGCGGGCCGGATTCACGACTCGTCTACGATGCCAGAAGTCAGGACGAGCGCGCCGGTCACGATGTCGAGTTCGTAGGTACGGCGGGGGCCGTCGCCCTCGCCTTCGTCGTCGAGCTCGAGGACGACCGTCGGTCCGCCGGTGAGCTGGACCACGACCGGCATCTCGAAGTCGCGCGTGTCCCGGTTGTTCTCGCGATCGCGAGTGCGCTCCGCCTCGACCTCGTAGCGGATCTGTCCGGCGCTCGGATATGGCTGACCCTCGACGAGCTGGAGATCGAGATACTGGGCGGTGTGCACGACTTCGTACGACGTCGTCAGACCGCGCACGGGGCTCTCGTACTCGGTGATGTACTCGGTGGCCGCCGTCCCGGTGACGGTGGCGCCGGGCGTGCCGACGTCCCGGAACGTCCACACCCCGGTGCGACCGAGGACCTCGGCTTCGTACTCGACATCGAGGACCCCGGCCCACCCCACGGAGAACGTGGCCGACGCTGTCCCGGGGCCGCAGCTCGCGAGCGGCGCGAGACTCGCATCGACGCAGGCGATCGAGTAGCGATACTCGACATCGCCGCGGGTGCCGACGTACATGTCGCCATCGAGCGTGAAGCCGGCAGGGGTGGTCCCGGCGAGGAGTGCGCGACCATCGGCGAGGGCGCCGAGCTCGCCGCCGTTGTCGTCGGTGCGCAGGGTGGTCGCGACGGAGATCGCGATGTCGTCGTACTCGGCGTCGGAGATCGTAAAGGCATCGTTGGTGATGCACGCACCGGCGAACGCGACGAGGGCGAGCGGGAGCCTCACGCGGCCCCTGCGATCGGCCAGCGCTGACCGGCGGCGACGAGCACGAAGGTCGAGCCCTCGGGCTCGATGCGCTCCGCGATCGCATGGTACGCGGGACCTCCGATCCGGCCCCGCAGCTTGCCCCGCACCAGGGCGTAGAGGGCGTGGTCTTCACTCTGCTGGCGCAGCGAGGCGTAGTCGAGCTCGGCCTCGGCATCGTCGTCCCAGAGGATGAGGCAGCGGTCGCCCTCCCAGCGTGCGGACCGAGCTCGGAGGTGCGCGTCGTCGACGGTGACGTACGCGTAGCGCTTGTCGTCGAGGCGGATGATGTCCTTCCCATCGTCGCGCACGTCGAGCCAGCGGAGGAGCGCCTGGCGCAACCGCGGATGCGAGACCTCCACGCCCTGATGCCAGAGCGTGCCCGTGCGGTCGAGGCGAAGCCCGACCTGACGCATCTGTTCGAGCAACTCGGGCGTGAGGCCCGGCGGCAGACCTGAATCGCTCACGTACTCACGACAGTCGGGCGATCCGATCCTTGGTCAACAGCTTCTGCTTCTTCAGTCGGCTGATCTCGACCTGCTCGGCCGGGGTCAGCGCGCGACGGCGCTCGAGGTTCTGGACTTGCTCGTCAAGGCGACGGTGCTCCGCGGTCAGCGAGGCGAGCAGCTCTTCCTTCGTAACGACGGTCGCAGTGTTCACGCACCCTCCAGTAGCTACCTACGAACAGGCTAGACCCAGATCAGCGCTTCCGCAACGCACCAGGAACGCCGTCGGGGTACATGACCTCGGCCTCCGACGGGCGGATGTAGGTCGGGGCCCCGTGGAGGAGCGCGTTGTCGCGAGGGCCCGCGAGGGCCAGGCGGGCGACGGAGAGCCCCGATGGCGTCCGGGCAGCGGACCAGCGGTCGGCGAGAGGGGCGAGAGCGGGTCCGAAGGCCTCGATCGCATCGCCCCCGGCAACCAGCGGACGAACTCCGGCCACGTCGGTGATCCAGGTCGCGGCGACCTCGGGTGCGCAGACGCGCTCCTCGGCGAGCGGGGTCCCCGCCGCGTCGAACACGCCGGCAAACACCTCGCCCCGCCGCGCATCGAGAACGGCGGCCACCACCCCATCGAAGGACGCGACCAGCGCACGGACGTCCGCGGCCAGCGCCGCCAGCGACGACACGGACCACAGCGGGATCCCGGCCGCGAAGGCGATGCCCTTGGCGGTCGCCATGCCGATCCGCAGACCGGTGAACGAACCCGGCCCGGCACCGACAGCCACGGCGCCCAGGCCCTTCGCCGTGACACCGGCGCGCGTGCATGCGGCATCGATGCTCACGAGCAAGTCGGCGGTGCGTCCGCTCGCGTCGTGGCGGGCGGCGGCGAGCTCGGCGCCATCGGCGGAGACGACGCCGATGCCGGCCGTGAGCGTCGCGGTGTCGAGCCCGAGGACGATCATCGGAAGACGAAGTGCATCACGTCGTTGCGGATCGCGAGCAGCGTGATGATGCCGATGATGATCAGGCCGACCATCTGGACGCGCTCGCGGGCCTTGGCCGAGAGCGGCTCGCGCCGCGCGCCTTCGATCGCGAAGACGAGCAGGTGGCCGCCGTCGAGCATCGGGATGGGGAGCAAGTTGATGAGGCCGAGGTTCACGCTGATGAGCGCGAGCATGAGGAGGAAGCTGTCCCACCCCTGGTTGCCGGAGACGGAGGCGACCTTGAACAGCGTGTAGGGGCCGCTGATGGCCTGACTCGGTGATTCGCCCGAGAGGATCTGGCCAAAGCCGGTCACCATCGTGCCGACGGTCTCCCCGGTGCGCTCCACGGCCTTCGTGAAGGCGTAACCGAACCGGCCATCGATCGGGATCATGGCGCCGCGACCGCGGGCGACGTTGTTGCGGGCCCCGAAGACGAGGCGCGAGACGGTGTGGCCGTAGATGTCGAGCTGCTTGCGCCAGACCTGGGTGAGCTCGGCGGTGACGACCTCGGCCTTGCCGTTCACGCCACTACCGGCGCGCTTCCAGGTGACAGCGAACTTCTTGTCGGGCTCGGCCTGCAGCCGCTGGTCGAGGTCCATCCAGTGAATGATGGGCCGGCCGTCGAGGGAGACGATGAGATCGCCGGGGCGGAGGCCCGCGGCGTCGGCGGGCGAGCCGGGATCGACCTGCGCGACGAACATCTCGGCGCGTTCGAGACCGGTGTACGTCTGCTTCTTCAGCTTCGGGTCGAGGATGGTCTCCGGCACGAGGTCGGCGAAGCCCGCGTGGAGGAGCTGGACCTGGGGCACCCCCGGCAGCTCGGTGCCGCGGAAGTAGACCAGGCTCGTGCGGCGCGCGAGGCGACCGACGCTCTGCTTCACGTCGGTCCAGTTGCGGACGGGCTGACCGTCGACGGAGATGATCAGATCTCCCGTGCGGAGGCCGGCGCGCGCGGCGGGCGATTGTCCGTCGATGACTCCGACGAGGGGCACGAATGGCGGATGCGTGATGCCCACGCGGCCCTGTTTGGACACCTGGCCGTCGCGGCTCCGGACGGTCTCCTCGATCGGCGAGACGTAGCGCTCGAAGACCTTGCCGTTCCGCTGCACGCGAACGTGGAGCTCCTTGTTCGGGGCACTCCGGACGGCCTGCTCGATCTCCTCCCAGTAGCGGACGGCCTTGCCATCGATCTCGAGGACGAGGTCGCCCGGCTCGAGGCCGGCGCGCGCGGCGGCGCCCCCCTCGAGGACATCGCCGATGACGGCGGAGGGGAGGGTGGTGTGGCCGGCGAAGAACAGGAAGTAGATCAGGACCGGCAGCATCAAGTTGGCGGCCGGACCGGCGAGCACGATGACGAGGCGCTGCCACAGGGGGCGGCTCGCGAAGCTGCGGCCCGCATCCGAGCGCTCGGCGACGGGAGACAGCACACGGGCCCGGGGCACGTTCGTCGGCTCCTCGGGGGTCTCGACGCCGAGGATCCGGACGTAGCCCCCGAGGGGGAAGGCGCCGATCTGGTACTCGGTCTCGCCGAGCTTCACGCGGACGAGGGGCCGCCCGTACCCGAACGAGAAGCGCAAGACCTTCACGTCGAGGAGCTTGGCGGCCACGAAGTGGCCGGCCTCGTGGATGACCACGAGGACCCCGACGAGCAGGAGAAAGTACAGGACGGACATCGCCCGGCCGGGGCTATAGCAGACCTGCTATCGTCTTGATACGTGGCTCTTAAGTCCGCCCAGAGCGAGGCCGACAAGGCCGAGGCGATCGAGGAGAACCTCGAGATCGTCGACAAGACGCTCGAGCGCGTGAAGGTGCTCTACGAGCAGTACTTCATGGGCATCCAGAAGCAGCCACCGACGCAGATCCACACGGATTGCGAGCGGCGCCTCCGCGACCTGGCCCAGCTGCAGATCCGCAACACCGCCCTCCGGTACCGGTTCGCGACGCTCCAGCAGAAGTTCGGCTCGTACAACTCGTACTGGCGCCGGACCCTGCGGCAGATCGAGCAGGGCAAGTATCACCGCAACCTCTCGAAGATCGGACGCCAGGCGGTCGCGACGGGGGCGGAGATTCCCGAGGAGATCCTGGCCGCCATGCCCAAGCGCATGCGCGAGCAGGTCGTCCGCGATCGTGAGGCGGCGCTCGCGCAGGCGAAGCGTCGCCACCTGCTGTCGCCCGAGGACGAGCTGGCCCTGAACGACGCGGATCTCGTCTCGGAGGAGGACGACGCCCCGGCGATGATCTCCGAGTCGACGGAGCTGCGCCGCAGCGTGAAGATCGCCCGCGGACCACACGTCATCGACGAGTCCGACGGCGACCTCGACCTCGACGCTTTCTTCGCGGCCGTCCAGAACGAAGCCGGGCCCGACGTGGTGTCGGCGGGGCCGTCGGGGCTGGCGGCGTCGGCCCGGGCCTCGGCGCAGATTCCGCTGATTCCGCTGGAGCCCTCGGCGAGCACCGGCGTGCCGCAGGGATCGCGCAACGACGACACGAGCGAGATTCCGGTCCTCGCCGGTCCCGCGGGAGTCACCGGCGCCGTCCCCCGCGTGGGGACGGGCATGCTGCCGAGGATGGCCCAGACCGGCTCGGTGCCACGCATGACGCAGACCGGCCCGGTGCCGCGTCCCGCGCCGACCGCAGAGACGCCGAAGCAGACGGGCATGGTCCCCCGGGTGCCGATGCCCGCGCGCACGGCCACGCCACCCGCTGGCACCCCCGTGACGACGCCACGCGCGAGTACGCCCGCCACCGGTACGCCCGTGGTTCCGGCGCGCGCGACCACACCGGCCGCGGGCGTGCCCGTCGTGCCGCGCCCGCCGGGCTCGATGGCCATTCCCAAGCTTCCGACGGTGTTGCCGCCTGTCGGTGGGCCG
>JALHPV010000052.1 GCA_022842285.1 Kofleriaceae bacterium | reverse complement strand
CGTTCGTGCCCCAGATCTTTCACCGCCAAGCCGCCAAGCCGCCAAGGTCAGAAGAGGTGTTGGGCGCTTCGCGCGTCACGTACGTGCCCCGGATCTTCACCGCGCTCCGCGGGTCACGTTCGTGCCCCAGATCTTTCACCGCCAAGCCGCCAAGCCGCCAAGGTCAGAAGAGGTGTTGGGCGCTTCGCGCGTCACGTACGTGCCCCGGATCTTCACCGCGCTCCGCGCGTCACGTTCGTGCCCCAGATCTTTCAACGCCAAGGCGCCCCAGACGCCAAGGTCAGAAGAGGTGTTGGGCGCTTCGCGCGTCACGTACGTGCCCCGGATCTTCACCGCGCTCCGCGGGTCACGTTCGTGCCCCGGACTGTCACCGCCAAGCCGCCCAGACGCCAAGGTCAGAAGAGGTGTGGGGCGCTCCGCGCCGCGGGGCGCCGCCCGGGCAGCGAGGCGTCAGGTCTGGGTGACGCGACCGGATTCTTCGAGGCGCGAGAACGTTCGCTCGAGGGCGGCGTAGAAGCCACCGGCCGCGACGAGCTCGGCGTGGGTGCCTTGCTCGACGACTACGCCCTTGTCCATGACGACGATGAGGTCGGCGTTGCGGATGGTCGAGAGGCGGTGCGCGATGACGAGGGTCGTGCGGTCCTTCATCAGCTCCTCGACGCCGCGCTCGATGAGGAGCTCGGCCTCGGGGTCGACGTGGGCGGTGGCTTCGTCGAGGATGAGGACCTTGGGGTCGCGGAGCATGGCGCGCGCGAAGGCGACGAGCTGGCGCTCGCCCGCGGAGAAGTTGGAGCCGCGCTCGGAGACTTCGGATTCGAGGCCACCGCCGCGGCGGGCGAGGGCGCGGTCGAGGCCGACGCGGGCCACGGCGGCGTCGAGGTCCGCCTTGGAGTAAGACTTCCCCATCGCGATGTTGTCCTCGAGCGTGCCGGCGAAGAGGATGACGTCCTGGGAGACGACGGTGATGCGCTCGCGGAGGTCGGATAGCGAGAGGTCGCGGATGTCGGTGCCATCGAGACGGATGGAGCCGCGGTCGCGCTCGTAGAGCCGCGTCAGCAACTTGATGACGGTGGACTTTCCGGATCCGGTGGCGCCGACGATCGCGACGGTGGCGCCCTTGGGCACGCGCAGGTCGACGCCGCGGAGGATGGGCTCGGCGCCGTAGCTGAAGTGGACGCCCGCGAGCTCCACGGCGGCGCCGGTGGTAGCGACGGGCTCGTCGCTGGACTTCGTGGCGAGCGGGTCGGTGCCGCCGTCGAGTTCCTTCGTGTCGAGGAGCGTGAAGATGCGCTCCGCGGCAGCCATGGCGCCCTGCATGACGGCGTACTTCGCGGAGAGGTCGCGAACGGGGACGAAGAAGCGGTTGATGTACTCGATGAACACCACCACGACGCCGATCATGTGGATGTCCTCGCCGCGGTTGCCGGCCGCGTACCAGATGACGACGGCGATGGCGACGGTGCCGATGGCCTCGACGAGCGCGTACATCGAAGCATCGGCCTTGATCTGGCCGAGGTACGCATCGCGGTGGCCGGCGTTGATGTTGTTGTACTCGGCCTGCGCGATGGGGCCGCGCCCGAGGAGCTGGACCACCTTGATGCCGGAGAGGTGCTCCTGCGCGAAGGCGTTCATCGCCGCGAGGCGCACGCGGATCTGGCGGAAGGAGGCCCGCATCAGGCGGCGGGCGTACTCGACGAGGAAGACGAGGAACGGCAGGGTGAGGAACGTGAGCAGCGTCAGCTCGACGTCGATGACGAGCATCACGACGATGATCGCGAGCATCTTGAGGAAGTCGGCGATGAGCGTGATGGCCCCCTGCGCGAACATCTCGTTCAGCGACTCGATGTCGTTCGTCATGCGGGTCATGAGGCGCCCGACGGGGATGCGATCGAAGAAGGCGGCGCGCTGCGCGAGCACGTGATCGAAGATCGCCGTGCGCATCGCATGCATCGTGCGCTGGCCGGCGAGCTGGAGAAACCAGGTCTCGCAGAACCCGGAACCGCCCTGGGTGATGACGAGCGCCATGTATGCCGCGGCATCCCAGGGGAGCGCGGCCGCGTCGCGGACGAGGATGTGCTCGGTGAGGGCGTAACGGAAGAGCGCGGGCTGCGCGAGCTCGAGGCCGATCGTGAGCGGCATGAAGAGCGCCCAGGCGACGAGGAGCTTCCAGTGCGGGCGCACGAACGGCCAGATGCGCCGGATGAGCGCGATGTCGTACGCCTTGCCGAGGACGGCCTCCTCGCCGGGCACGGCCTGCTGCGTGCGGGGGGCGTTCGGGGCTGTGGGTTGACGGGGGCCGGTGGTGGTCGCCATCACGACGCGGCCTCGGGCTGGATCTCCACCTTCGGTCGCTGCGACGTGATGTCCGTGTCGAGCTGCGTGCGGTAGAGATCCGTGTAGACGCCGCCCTGGGCGAGCAGGGCCGAGTGCCGGCCGCGGGCGACGATCTTGCCCTGGTCGAGGACGATGATCTGATCGGCGTCCTTGATGGCGGCGACGCGGTGCGAGATCAGGACGGCCGTGCGGCCGTGCATGACGGACCGCAGGTTCTTCAAGATCACGCGCTCGGTCTCGGCGTCGACGGACGACAGCGAGTCATCGAGGACGAGGAGCCGCGGCGCTGCGGCGAGGGCCCGGGCCAGGGCCACGCGCTGTCGCTGCCCGCCGGAGAGCGTGATGCCGCGCTCGCCAACGATCGTCCCGAGGCCATCGGGCATGCGATCGAGGTCGCGGGTGAGGCCGGCGGCCGTCGACGCGTCGGTGACCTTCGGCGCCTCGCGCAGATCTTCGGCGTGGCCGGCGGCGTCGATCGTCTCGAGCTCGCGCCGACGGGCGGCGGGGATGGCGGTGCCGCCGCCGTAGCCCATCGCGACGTTGTCCGCGATCGTCGTCGAGAACAGGAACGCTTCCTGCGGTGCGTAGCCGATCTGCGCGCGGAGCGACGTGAGCGGGATGGAGGTGATGTCGCGCCCGTCGATCATGATCGTGCCCGCAGGAACATCGATCAGCCGGCACAGGGCGTCGACGAGCGTGCTCTTGCCTGCGCCTGTTCGACCGACGATGGCGGTGATCGAGCCGGGCTCGAGCGTGAAGTCGATGTCCTCGAGGAGCGCGCGGTCGCCGATCTTGTAGGTGAAGTGCTTCACCTCGACACGCGCCGGCTTCTCGGAGGCGGGGAGCGGCGCCTCCGTTCCGTCGGCGATGTCGGGCTTCGTATCGAGGAGCTGCTCGAGGCGGGTCCACGAGGCCCGGCCGCGCTGGACGAGCGCGAGCAGGAAGCCGAGGGTGAGCGTCGGCCATACGAGCCGTCCCACGAGCGCGGCGAAGGCTACGATCTCGCCCTCGGTCATGTCGCCATTGATGTAGGCGCGACCGCCGAACAGGATGAGCAGCGCGGTCGAGAGCGCCGCGAGCGCGGACAGCGTCGGGCCGAGCTGGATGCGGACCTTGGCGGCGTCCATGTTGGCCGCCAGCAGCTTGTCGCTGCCGGCGGTGAAGCCGCGGCGGCGCACGTCCTCGAGCCCGTACGTCTTGATGACCTGGATGGCGCCGAGGTCTTCCTGGATCCGCGACGACAGCTTGCCGAGCTCGGCCTGCACCTGGCGCTGCGTACCGTAGATGCGGCGGCTCATCGCCTGGCCGACGACATAGATGAGCGGGAAGGGCAGGATGGCGAACGCGGTCACCATCGGATCGGTCCACAGCATCACGCCGAGCACGGTGAGGAACGCGAGGACGGCGTTGGCGAGGGACACGAGGCCAAAGCCCCACACCGCGCGCACCGTCTGCACGTCGTTCGTGAGGCGCGACATCACGTCGCCGACCGGATGCTTCCGGTAGTAGGCGGGCGACATCCGCATCATGTGCCCGAACAGCTCGCTCCGGAGGTCGTACTCGGCCGCGCGGGCGGCGTTGAAGATCCAGATGCGCGAGAAGATGCGCGTGATGGCCGTCAGGATCGCGAACCCGATCATGACGGCAAGGAGCTTCCACACCCCCGCGCGATGCCCGTTCGACAGGGCATCGACCGCACGGCCCAGCATCTCCGGCACGCCCAGGAAGAAGGCGTTGGTGAGGAGCAGCATCACCACGCCCCAGATGAGCGGTGTCCGGTACGGCTTCAGGTAGCGGACCGAAGACCGGGTGCTGCCTGACACGCGGGCCACCTTAGCAAAGAATGTCGCCGCGTTAAGGGGGGATGGCCGTTGTGTCGGGGCATGTCGGTCGGTAGCATCGCGACGCGCGGCGGGCGTGTGCCGTGCGTCATCCCATGGCTGATCTGTCCTCGCTCCTCGCCGTTCTCGAGCACGATCCCGACGACGCTCGCGCACTGGAGGCGCTCGCGTCGTCGGCTCGTGAATCCGCCCCCGACGTGCGTGCGTCGCGCTTTGCGGCCGCGCGCAAGACGATCTCGGGGCGCGGTCGCCCGGACGTCGTGCTCCAGCTCCTCGACGCCGAGCTCGGCGCGACGGGCGACGTCGACCACAAGATCGACCTGCTCCTCGAGAAGGGCCTCCTCCTCGATACGGAGCTGCTCGACGTGACGAGCGCCCGTGCCGCGTTCGAGGAGATCACGAAGCTCCGTCCCGACGACCCGATGGCGAAGGAGGCGCTCGAGGAGCTCGACCTCGCGGCCGCGAACTGGACGAAGTTCGCCGACAAGTTCCTCAAGGAGGCGAAGGGCTCGACGGACCGCAGCCTCGCGACGGGGCTCTACCTGTCGGCGGCGGAGGCCTTCGTGCGATTCGCGCCGGACTCGATCGATGCCGAGGCGCACCTGCGCAAGGCACTGGAGATCGATCCCCGGAACAGCAAGGCCGCGTTCCACCTCGTCCGGATGTTCCGGCGCGCGCAGCGCTGGAGCGATCTGGGCGCGCTCCTCGAGCAGCGGGCCGAGCTCGCGCCGACGACGGAGGAGAAGGTCGCGTCGCTGATCCTGCTCGCCGACGTGGCACGCACGCAGCTCGGTCCGACGGGCGCCGCGCGGGCCGATGCCGCGCTGAAGCGCGTGCTGCAGCTCGATCCGGCGCAGCCGCAGGCCCTCCGCACGCTGACCGATACGTTGAACGCCGCGCAGGATTGGCCGGCGCTCGTGCAGGCGTACTCCGCGGCGCTGAAGGCGCGCCGCGAGGACGACATCGGGATGCTTCTGCAGATCTCGATGATCCTGTGGAAGCACTTGAACCAGCTCGATCAGGCCGAGGAGTTCTTCCGCCGCGTCCGCAAGCTGGAGCCCGCGCACCCCGCCGCGCTCGACTTTTATCGCGCGTACTACCCGGCGAAGGGTCAGCACGACAAGCTGCTCGCGCTCCTGCGCCAGGTCGAGAAGTCTTCACCGCGCCCGATGGGCATCGAGATCGCGGAGCTCGCCGAGTCGCAGAACAACCCGGAGAAGGCGATCGAGGCGTGGAAGCAGGTGCTGCGCTCCGATGGCGTCGCGCCGAGTGATGCCGCCCAGGCCCGCGCCGCCCTGGCGCGCCTGTATCGCCGCACGGAGAAGTGGAACGCGCTGCTCGACCTGATGAAGGACGAGCTCGAGCGCATCCCGGAGGCGGATGTCGCCGCGCGCGTCGCGAAGCTGCACGAGGTCGTCGAGATCTATCGCGATCGACTGCGGCTCGACGTGATGGTCATCAACACCTACAACGCGATCCTCAAGCTCGATCCGGAGAATCGCCGCGCCACCGACGAGCTGGCGGCGAAGTTCCGCGGGCTCGGTCGCTGGAACGACCTGATCGCGGTCCTCGCGCGCAAGGCGGACGCACCCGACCTCGTCGACAGCGAGCGGCTCGCGCTGCTCCGCGAGATCGCGGACCTGTGGGCGGAGCGGTTCGGCAACTTCGCGAACGCGATCCGGCCGCTCGAGCGCATCCTCGAGATCGCGCCCGGCTCACCCGAGGGCACCGACGCGCTCGTGCGCCTGAAGGAGATCTACACGAAGCGGCGCCAGTGGCGCGCGCTCATCGACGTGCTCGGCCGCGAGGCGAGTGTTCTCCCGACGGCCGAGAAGCGCGCGAAGCAAGGGGAGATGGCGCGGCTCGCAGCGGAGCGCCTCGGCGACACCCGGCTCGCGATCGAGATCTATAACGGCATCCTCACCGAGGCCGGCCCGGATCACCCGGAGACTCTCGTGTCCCTCGCGAGCCTGTACGAGCGCGAGAAACGCTGGTTGCCGCTCGCCGAGATCCTGCACCGTCAGGTCGCGGCCTTGGTCGCGCAGCCCGGCCAGGACGAGAAGCGGAAGGAGGCCCTCGCGCTCCTCGAGAAGCTCGGCCAGATCTACGCCGACCGTGCTCACGCGCCGAGTGCGGCGGCCACGGTGTGGCAACAGATCCTCGAGCTCGAGCCGGGTCATCAGCGCGCCCTGCGCACGCTGCGCGAGCTCTACGCGACGGCCGGTGACTTTGCTGGTCTCGAAGCGCTCTACAAGCGGATCGGCCAGGAGAGCGAGCTCGTCGATGCGCTCCTCGTGGTGTCCGACCGCATCGAGGACAAGACCATTCGCCTGCCGCTCGTGCAGCGCGCGGCCGAGCTCGCCCAGGCGCAGGCCGAGGCCGCCGCGACGGCCGATCCATCGGGCCCGACGCCCCGCAAGTCGGGTCGCACGGCGCGCACCAGCTCCGGCGACCTGACCCCGGCGGATCTCGCGCTCGAGAAGGCGCGCTCGGTGTGGGAGCGCGTGCTCTCCGTCGATCCGACCCACCTCGGAGCGGCGGCGGCTCTCGCGCCGATCTATGCACGGCAGGAGAAGTGGGCGCGCCTGCTCGCCATGCACGAGATCGAGCTGGCGGCGGCGCCCGATGCCGCCGCGCGCCTCGCGAAGGTCGCGCAGATCCGTGAGCTCTGCGAGCACAAGCTCGCCTCGAAGTCGCTCGCCTTCACGTGGACGCTGCGCGCATTCGACCTCGAACCAGCGAACAAGGAGCTGTTCGCCGAGGCGCAGCGCCTCGCGAGCGATCCGGAGCAGTGGCGCGAGGTCGCGACGCTGTTCGAGAAGCACGCCGGCGAGGGCAGTGCGCTGCCGGCCGAGAAGCGGCTCGAGCTCGTGCGCGAGCTGGCGCGCATCGCCGCCCGTCGCCTCAACGATCCCGAGCGCGCCCGCGGCTATCACCGCCGCGTACTCGAGCTCGCGACCAACGACGCCGAGTCCGAGACGCACCTCGAAGAGCTGGCGATCCAGCTCGCCGACTGGCCCGAGCTACTCGCGTCCTATCGTCGCCGCGCCGCCCGCGCCCAGGACGACATCGAGCGCGCGTCGCTCTACATCGAGATCGCATCGCTCCAGGAGGAGAAGCTCGTCGACCTCGACGGCGCCGCGCAGACCTATCACGAGGCCCTCGCACTCCTCGCCCCGAAGGATGGTCGGGCGTCGACGATCCGCATGGGCTCGCCGGGGTACCTGCGCGCCTTGCGGGCGCTCGCGCGGATCGAGGAAGCTCGCGGCGACTGGGAGTCGCTCGCCGAAGCCCTCGATGCCGAGCTGATGCTCGGTGGGGTCGAGGGGCAGCCACGGTTCGACCTGTTGATGCGCCTCGGCACGCTCGCCGAGCAGAACCTCGACAAGCCGGCGCGCGCCCTGCGCTACTACACGGATGCGCTCGCGATGGCGCCGGTCCGACCGCAGGCCGTGTCGGCGCTCGCGCGGTTCATCATGCCCACGGGGCCCGGGACGAAGCTGTCGGAGGCCGAGCGCACCGACGCCGCCCGCCTCGTGCTGCCGCATGTCGAAGCGGCGAGAAACTTCGCTCTCCATGCGCAGGCGCTCGAGGTGTTGCGCGTCGCGGAGACGGCCAACGCCGACGAGCGGCTCGCGCACAACCGCGCCCTCATGCGCCTCTACCACACCGACCTCGGTGATCCGGCCGCGGCCTGGCAGGCCGGCCTGCGCGTGCTCGCGGTCGATCCGGCCGATCGGGACGTCCGGCGCTCGCTCGGCGTACTCGCCGGGCAGCTCGGCCGTGATGGCGAGTGGGCGCGGCACCTCGCGACCGCCCTCGACACGCTGCGCGGGAGAACGGAGCGCAGCCAGACGAGCGGCCACCTCCCGGCTCGCGATGACCAGCGCGCGATCGCGACGGAGCTGGCGCGCCTGGCCACCGATCGCCTCGCCGATACCGCCACCGCCGAGCGCGCGTGGAAGAGCGTGCTCGAGCTCGAGGCAGACGCGCCCGATGCGTTCGACGCCCTCGCGGAGGTCTATCGCGGCACGCAGCGCTGGCCCGAGCTGCGCGCGCTGCTCGAGCGCCGCATCGAGGTCACCCTCGACGACACCGCTCGACGCGCCACGCTGCTCGAGCTGGCCGCGCTCGAGGAGGACATCCTCTCCGACGCCCCCCGTGCCATCGCCGCGCACCGCCGCGTGCTCGAGGCGGATCCCTCGTACGCCGCGTCGTATGCCGCGCTCGATCGGTTGTTCACCGCGGCGGAGAAGTGGCCCGAGCTGGAGGAGCTGCTCGCGCGCCAGGTCGGTCACGCGAAGAGCCCGCGCGACCAGGTGGCCCTCGGCTTCCGGCGCGCGGAGCTGTTCGCGCACAAGCTCGACGATGCGGTCACGGCCGTCGATCTCCTCGAGGATGTCATCGCGAAGCAGCGCAGCCACGCGGATGGCCGCGAGCTCCTCGAGGAGCTCATGCCCAAGCCGGAGGTCACGTTGCGCGTGGCCCGCCTGCTCGAGCCGCTCTACGAGCAGGACAAGCTGTGGAAGGATCTCGTCGGCGTGCTGCGCGCGCAGCGCACGCTCGCGACGGGCACCGAGGCCGTCGAGCTCCTCGCGCGCATCGCGACCATCGAGGAAGCGGAGCTCTCCGGGGCCCGCAATGCGTTCGATGCGTGGATCGAAGTCCTCGCCCTCGATCCGACACATGAGCGTGCGCGCACCGAGATCGCGCGCCTCGCCCAGCAGCTCCAGCGGTGGCCCGATGCGACGAAGGCCTTCGAGCTGGCGAGCAATGCCGCGCCGCCCGGCGACGTTGCCACGCGGAGCGCGCTCCTCGCCGAGCTCGCCACGGCGTTCGATACGCCAGGCTCCGCGCAGCTCGGCGACACGCAGCGGGCGATCGCGGCGTACCGGCGGTGGCTCGATACCGATCCGGCGAACCCGGCGACGGTGCGGCGGGCGGGGGCGGCGCTGGTGCGGCTCTACGAGCAGACGCAGAGCTGGCCGGAGCTGCGCGGCGTGCTCCGCAAGCAGAGCGAATGGATCGAGGATCCGGGTGAGCGTCGTAACGTGCTCGCCCGCGTCGCCGGTCTCGAGACCACCGAGCTCAACGACCGCGCGGCCGCGATCGCCACGTGGCGCGACATCCTCGCCGACCATCCGATGGACCCGGGCGCGCTCGATGCACTCGAGCCGCTCTACGAGGCCGCTGACAAGTGGCGTGACCTCATCGATATCCTGCGCCGCAAGGTCGACCTCGGGCTGCCGGCCCAGCCGCTCCTCGCGCGCATCGCCGAGATCCACGAGGTCATCCTCGAGGAGCCGGACGAGGCGATCGCCATCAACCTCGAGTTGCTCGATCGAGCGGCGCCGGGCGCTGGGGTGGACCGTCGGGCGCTGGCCGAGCTGGCGCGCCTCTACCGGGCCGCCGGCCGTCATGCGGACCTGCTCGACATCCTCGAACGCGAGATCGCGGCCGAAGCCGATGCCGACAAGCGCATCGCCACGCAGATCGAGATCGCGAAGCTGCTTGCGGGACCGCTCCTGCGCCCGGCCGATGCGCTCGATCGCTGGGCGGCCGTGCTCGAGGCGGACCCGGAACACGAAGCGGCGCTCGCCGCCGTCGAGGGCGCGCTCGACGATCCCGAGCTGCGGCTCACCGCTGCCGGGCTGCTCCAGCCCGTGTACGAGGCGACGGCGCGCAGCGACAAGCTCGCCGCGCTCTACGAGCGCCAGGCCGACTGGACCGACGACATCACTGCGAAGCTGCGGGCGCTCGCGGCGGTCGTGCGCATTCGCGAGTACCAGCTCGATGACAAGCGCGGGGCGTTCGCGGCTCAGCTCGTGATGCTGGGGCACGCGGCCACCGAGCCGGAGCTGCCGCAGGTGCTCGCCGACACCGACCGCCTCGCCGACGAGCTCGGCGCGGAAGGCGAGCTGATCGACGCGTACATGGAGGTCGCGCCCGCGGTCCTCGACTCCGAGATCCAGCGACGGCTGTACCTCGATGTCGCCGACCTGGCGCGGGCGGTCCGCAAGGACCTGCCGCTGGCGCGCGAGTACTACCAGCGCGTTCTCGACGGTCAGCCCGACGACAGCCGCGCCCTGGCGGCGCTCGAGAGCATCTATCGCGAGACGAACGACGACGAGAAGCTGACCGAGATCCTGCTGCGTCAGTCCGACATGGCGTCGGCTGACGTCGAGGACCGGGTGCGCGCGCTCGTCGAAGCGGCGGCGCTCTACACCAAGCTGGCCCGGCCCGACGATGCGATCCAGGCGTGGGAGCAAGTGCTCGCCCTCGCGCCGGAGCGCCGCGACGCCGTGCAGGCCCTCGAGAGCCTCTACCGCGAGCAGGGGCGCTGGCCCGATGTCGTCGATCTCTACGAGCGCCGCCTCGGCTTCGCGACCACCGTCGAGGAAGCGGTCGGACTGCAGGTGCAGCTCGGCGAGATCCACGAGAAACACCTCCGCGACTTCGAGACCGCGATCGACAATTTCAGCGCCGCGCTGTCGGGCGATCCGCGCAATGCGGTCGCGCTCGCGGCCGTCGAGCGGTACCTCGTCGATCCGGATCTGCGTCCCGTCGCCGCCGACGTGCTCGAACCGATCTATGTCGGCCAGCAGCGCTGGCACGACCTCATCAAGGTCTACGAGGCGCGCCTGGATTCGGCGAGCGAGCCGCGCGAGCGGCTGCGCCTCACCCGCTTCGTCGCGCGCCTGTACGAGGAGCAACTCGAGGACTTCGAGAACGCCTCGCGCTGGTACGCGAAGGTCTTCCGCGAGGCGCCGGGCGACAGCGCGATCCGCGATCAGCTCGCGCGTCTCGCGCAGATGATCGACAACTGGCCGTTCGTCGCCGAGACGTACCAGCGCTTCCTCGAGGAAGAGGAGGGCGAGTCGCCGGAGCTCCGCGATGTCGCGGTAACCCTGGGTGCGATCTACGATCGCAAGCTGAACGATGCCGACCGTGCGGCCGCGGCCTACCGGCGGGCGCTGGCGATGATCGTCGAGGCGCACGTCCCGCCAACCGAGCGCGAGCTCGTGGGGCGGCTCGAGGATGTCCTCGGCCGCGCCGGCAAGTACGACGTGCTCGTGGAGGTCTACGACGACCTGATCGCTCGTGCCGACGACGAGCAACTCCGGCGCGAGGCGGTGGTGGCCCGGGCGCGGCTCCTCGAGCGCGGCCTCGGCGACGTGACGCGCGCCATCGAGGCGTGGCGCGAGGTCCTCGACGGCATTCCGGACACGAGTGATCCATCCGGCGTGATGGCGTATCGCGAGGCCGTCGGCGAGCTCGAGCGCATGTACTCGCAGCGCGGCCAGTGGCGCGACGTCGTCGACCTCTACGAGGCGCGGCTCGCTCGCTCGCAGCATCCGAACGAGACGGCAGAGCTGCGCCTGCAGCTCGCGACCCTGTTCGAGAACCAGCTCGCCGAGCTCGGCTCCGCCATCGATCAGTACGAGCACGTGATCGCGGAAGGCTCCCTGTGGGAGCGCGCCGTATCCGCCCTCGAGCGGCTCGTCACGCAGGAGGACTACCGCGAGCGCATCATCGAGCTGCTCGAGCCTGTCTATCGCGAGCAGGACTGGTGGCAGAAGCTCGTCGTCATCCTCGACGCGAAGCTCGCGTACATCCGCGATCCGCTCGAGAAGGTGACCGTGCTCCAGGAGATCGCGTCGCTCCACGAGCAGCGGGGCGGGGCGCTGGAGCTGGCGCTCGCGGCCCTCGGTCGGGCGTGGCGCATCGATGTCGCCGACGAGACCTCGCTGACGCGGCTCCTCGCCCTCGCGCTGAAGCTCGGTGCCTGGGACGAGGTCACGGCCACGCTCGAGGAGGGCGCGGTCCAGACGCAGGAGCCCGAGCTCGCAGCGCAGCTGTGGGCCAAGGCCGCCGAGCTGCACGAGTCGCAGCGCGGCGACGCGGAGAAGGCCATCGCCTGCTGGCGTCAGGTGACCTCGCTCCGCGAGGACGACGTGATCGCCCTCGCCGCGCTCGATCGCTTGCTGGCCGCGCAGGGGCGGACGCAGGAGCTCGTCTCGGTCGTGGCGCGCCGCGCCGAGCTCACCGATGACGGCGCCGTGCGCCTCGTCCTCCTGCATCGCGTCGCGGCGCTTTACGAGGACGTCCTCGGTGAGCCCACGCAGGCCATCGCCGCCTACAAGGGCGTGCTCGGCGTCGACGACACCGACCGTTCCGCCCTCGATGCGCTCGACCGGTTGTACCGCGCGGCTCTCACCACGACCGACCACGATGCCCGGATCGCAGCGGCCCGCGAGCTCGCCTCCGTGCTCGAGCGCAAGATCGAGCTGTCGACCGATGTCGAGCTGCGCCAGGCGCTCCGCCACGCGGCCGCGCAGGTCTACGAGCACCAGCTCGCCGACACGTACCAGGCCATCGGCCAGCTCGTCGCCGTCCTCGATGATGACGCAGGCGAGCAGCGGGCCCTCGCCGAGCTCGATCGGATCTACACCGCGCAGAAGCTGTGGTCCGAGCTGCTCGATATCATCGATCGACGCGCGCTGCTCCAGGCGGTCCAGAGCGACCGCGCCGACCTCGCGTACCGGGCCGCCCATCTCGTCGAGGTGGAGCTCGTCGATCCTGACGCCGCCATCCCGCGCTACAGCGCGGTCTTGACGATGGCGCCCGCGCATCCTGCGGCGCGCGCGGCTCTCGAGTCGCTCATGCGGCGCGACGAGCTGGTCGAGCCCACGACGACGATCCTCGAGCGTCTCTACCGCACGGATCGCGATGCGGCGGGCCTCATCCGCGTGTACGAGCGGCGCCTGGCCGCCAATGTCGGTGATCGCGCGGCTGACTGGGCGGCGCTCGCGGAGACCCAGGAGACGCTCGCGGGCAATCCGGCGGCGGCCTTCGAGGTCTGGTCGCGCGCCATCGCGGCCGAGCCCGACGACGTCCAGCTGCTCGCGCCGTTGCTCCGGATCGCCGAGAACCAGGGCCTGTGGGCTCCGCTCGCCGAGCGCCTCACCGCCCTGCTCGAGACGGCGTTGCCGCCCGAGGTCGATCAGACCTACGCGATGCGTCTTGGAGAGATCGCCGAGGACAAGCTCGCCGATCTCGTGCGGGCGGCCCACGCCTTCGAGCGGGCCTCCGGCGGCCCCGAACCGCGGCCGGCCCTCTCCGCCCTCGAGCGTGTGTTCGCGCGGTCGAGCCAGTGGAAGGAGCTCGCGGACGTGCGGCGCCGCCAGGCTGACTCGACCGACGACGATGGTCAGATCGCGGGTTATCTATTCGCGCTCGGTGACCTGCAGGAGTCGACGCTTCACGACACGCGCGCGGCCGTCTCGGCCTACCGCGAGGTCATCGGCATCCTGCCGGGCCACTCGGCGGCGCGGGCCTCGCTCGACCGCATTCTCCTCGCTGGCGTGGTCGCGCCCGAGATCCGCACCGAGATCATCGAGACGCTCGAGCCACTCTACGAAGGCGACGGCGATGCCGCGCGCCTCGTGGGCGTCCTCGAAGCTCGCCTCGCGCTCACCGAGGACACGCTCGACAAGGCAACCCTCCTCGGCCGCATCCTCGAGCTCACGGAGCAGCGCCTCGCCGACCGCGGTCGTGCGCTCGATGCCGCTCTCCGCTGGCTCGCCGTCGATCCGGGCCCGCAAGCCCTGGGCGAAGTCGAGCGCCTCGCGGAGTCGCTGGGCCAGTGGCCCGAGGTCGCGCCGCGTCTCGCCGCCATCGTGGACGCGCCGGGCGCGGTCGATCGCGAGCCCGACACGCAGGTCGCGCTCCTCGTGGCGCTCGGTCGCATCCAGCGGGCTCGCCTCGGTCAGCTCGACGAGGCCGCCCACAGCTACCGCCGTGCCCTTTCGCTCGAGCCCTCCGGTGAGGCGGCCGCGGCCGCGCTCGACGAGCTCATCACCATCCTGCGGCAGCGCGGCGATCAGTCCGCGCTCGCCGAGGCTCTGGCCCGCCGCGGTGCGCTCGCCTCCGAGCCGGCCGAGAAGCGGGCCGCGTTTTCCGAGGTCGCGCAGCTCGCGGAACGGTCCGGCGACCGGACGGCCGCCATCGCCGCATGGCGCGAGGTCGTCGACTCCGACGAGCTGGACCGCGAGGCCCTCGGCGAGCTCGCCCGGCTCTACCGCCTGGGGACATCCGCCGATGACCGCGCCGAGCTCGTCGATGTCCTGACGCGCGCCGCCAACATGGTGAGCTCCGCGGTCGAGGAGAAGACCCTCCGCGTGGAGATCGCGCAGCTCGAGTCCGAGACCCCGCGCGCCGTGAACGCGTGGCAAGCCGTCGTTGACCTCGACCAGGACGACCTCTCGGCGCTGTCCGCCCTGCAAGCCGCGCATGGTCGCCTCGGCGACTGGATGGCTGTCGCCGATATTCAGACGCGCCGCCTCTCGCTCGCACGCTCGTCCTGGGACAAGGTCGCCATCCACGCCGAGATGGCCCAGGTGGCCGAGCTCAAGCGCAACTCGATCGATGACGCGGTCGCGAGCTGGTTCGCCGCCCTCGACGTCGACAACGCGCACATCCCCGGCTACGACGAGCTCGAGCGTCTGCTCGCTGCCGGCTCGCGCTGGCACGACCTCGTCGAGCTCCTCGAGCGCCGTGCCGAGCTGCACGCCACGCTCGGGGATGGCGGAGCCGAGATCGCATCGCTGGCCCGCGCCGCCGATGTGTGGGAGGGACGGCTCGATAACCCCGACGCCGCCGGCGAGATCCTCGAGAAGATCCTCGCGCGCGAGCCGGGTTCCGTCGCTGCCCTCACGCGCCTGTCGAAGATCTACGAGCGCAACGGTGACTGGGACAAGTGCAAGTCCACGCTCGAGCAGGCCCTCCGGCTCCAGCCGACGGGCCGCGACGCCGCCGATCTCTTCGTCCGCCTCGGCGAGGTGGCGCGCGTCGGTGACCGCGATCCGGACACCGCCATCCAGCACTACAAGCAGGCGCTCGTCCACGATCCGCAGCACGCGGCGTCGATCGCCGCCCTCGAGACACTCGCGCGCGACCGCAAGGACGACGTGCTCCTCGCCGACATGCTCGAGCGGCGGGTAGCGGCGGCCGGCCACCAGATCACGAGCGCGCAGCTCGACCTCCTCGTCGAGATCGCCGAGCTCGAGCGTAAGGCCGGTCGTGACGATGCGGCGCTCGCGGCGCTCGCCCGCGCCGCCAATGCCGCGCCGAACGACGCGCGCGTCCTCGGCCCGCTCGCGGATCTGTTCTTCGCGACCGATCGCCTCGACGAGGCCGCACCCATCTACGATCAGCTCGCCGAGGAGGCGAAGACCGCGCGCCGCATGAAGGACGTGGCCCGCTATCGCCAGCGTCAGGGCAGCATCCTCGAGGCGCGCGGCAATGTCGCGGGCGCTCTCGCGGCGTATGAAGAAGCCCTACGCGTGAACCCGACCGACGTCGCGACGATGGCCGGTCTCGGCCGCCTGTACTTCCAGTCCAAGGACTGGGAGAAGGCCCGCAAGATCTATCAGTCCCTCGTCCTCCAGAACCTCGATGCGCAGGTGTCGCTCACCAAGGGCGAGATCTACTGGTCGCTCGGCCAGATTCACCTCGCGCTCGATCAGGGCCCGAAGGCGAAGTCGATGTTCCAGCGTGGCCTCGAGCTCGAGCCCGCGAACGAGAAGCTGAAGTTGGCCCTCGCCGCGCTCGGCTGAGCAGCGCAACTCGGCGCGAGTACCAATGCCGCTCGCTTACGCGCAGCGGAACGAAAGGCCGGCAGGATCGTTCGTACTCGTACTCGAGTAAGCGACCGACGCGGGCTCAGCCCTCGAGTGCGCCGCGCGCTCAGCGACCGCACTGCGCGGCAGCGCGCTTGGCAGATGCGGCGGCGCGGGAATCGCTGTTCGCGAGAGCCTGGAGCTTCGTGCGCGCCTCGGCAGGGCAGGCGGCGCCGAGCTCGCCGAGGCCGATGGCCGCCGCCGAGACAATCTCGGGGAACGCCGAGTCATCAAGCGCAGACATGAGTGCCTGGGCGGCGCCGGGTGACCGGAGCTTGCCGATCACGGGCGCCGCCGCCTGGGCGAGATCGAGGGCGGGCCGGGACTCGATGGCCTCGCCGCGCCACTTCCCGAGCTGGGTGACGAGGTCCGCGGCCACCTGTGGATCGCCCAGCGGGATCGTGAGGCCGATCGCGTGCGCCCGCAGCGGCGTGGGGAGCTTGTCGTTGCTCCAGACCTGCGCGAGGAGGGCCCCGATACCCGACGCGCGACACTCCGTGAGCGAGGTGAGCGCGTCGTAGCGCACCTCGATCGAGGCGTCGCTGGCGACGGCGGAGCGGAGCGCCTCGGCCGGACCGGTGCGCTGGCAGCGCGGAGCGAGCACCGAGGCAGCGCGGCGCCGGACCTCCGGCCACGTGTCACCGAGACCGTTGATCAGCACGCGGTCGACACCGTCGGCGTTCACGGCGGTCTGCCAGGCCCCGTTCGTGAGCGCCTCGGCGCTCGCGATCTGGAAGAGGGACGCCATGCGTACGCCCGGATCCCGATCGCTCGTGGCCGCGAACAGATACGGCGCAGACGCGGGGCGTGCGTTGCTGCCAAACGCGATCACGGCGACGGTGCGGAGCGCGACCGTCTCGGCGCTATGCGGGTACGAACGGACCGTGTCCGAGAGCAGCCTCAGGGCCGCGGCATCGCCGTAGCGGGCCAGCGCCTCGACGAGGCGATAGCGACGCTCGTAGTCCCCGGCCGCCGGCAACGCCGCGGTCATCGCCGCGAGGGTCTCGGTGCGCTCCGCCGCGGTGGCGGACGGCAGCCCGACGGAGGCCGCGTGCCACAGATCACCCGCGGTGGAGTCGCGCTCGGCCGCGGCGGCGCGCACGACGAGCTCCGCGGAGGGCGCGCGCGACAGCCGGTCGATCGTGGCGCGGCGCAGCTCGCGGGCGCCCCGACCGGCGATCCCGACGAGGAGGTCGAGCCCTTTGCCCGTCGGCGTGATGCGCCGGATGACGTTCACGCGCTGTTCGAGGGTGAGCTGCTTGCTGCCGACGAGCTGCTTGAACGCCTCGACATCCTGCTGCGCGGCGATCGCCGCGACGGCTTCGTCGACGTCCTTGCCGCGCACCCAGCCCTCGGTGATCGCGCGGAGCAGCACCGGCACCGCCGTCGGCTGGCCCAGATGCGCGAGCGCCTTGACGAGGCGCCGTCGGGCGCCCGCATCGGTGGTCTTCACGAGCTCGGCCTCGAGGGCGACGACCGCGGTGGGGCCGCGCAGGGAGTTGATGACGGTCTGGAGGTTCGGGCTGTCCTGCGCGATGACGCGTGCGAGCAGGGCATCGCCCCCCCCGGTGCGCTCGTCGGCGGCGAAGACTCCGAGCTCGCTGATCTCGGTGGCCGCCCCCTTCGTCGCGTACACGCTCTCGATCACGACGGTGATGCAATCGCCCGCGCCGGCGGGGAGGTCGACGACGTGAGCGGTCGTCGGCGCATCGGGCAGCTCGACGCGCCACGCCGCCTTGCGTCCGATGATCGCCAGCGCTCGGGGACGCGACGCTTTCGCATTGCCGGCGATGACCCGGAGCTGGCTGGCCGGGAGATCCTGCACGCGCGACTTGAACGTGAAGAACTGGCCTTCCCCGTGGTCGGGCAGGGACTCGGTCCAGGCGGTCGGCTGGCCGTCGACGAGCTCCGTGGGGTTCGCGAGGCCCAAGGCATCGGTCGCACCGGCGACATGCGAGGTGGCCACCGCGCGGAAGATGATCGGCGTGCCCGCCGGCAGCGAGTCTGGCTTCGCCGCGAGCGTCGCCGCGTTCGTCACGCCAACGGGCGGCGCGACCCGCTTCCACGCGCTGCCCGCGAGCGCCTCGAGGAACAGCCGACTCGGCGCGCCGTCGCAGCGGTCGTAGCCGGGCCGGACCTGATAGCGCTGGACCGCGGTCGGCGTCAGCTCGATGGCCTGGCTGAACTCGCCATCGAGCCCCACGGGACCGACCGGCGTGGTCGCGACGATCTTCCACGTGCTTCGCTTCTCGACGACCACGGCGGTGCTCGTGTCGCCCGCGCCGTACTCGACGATGATGGTCGGCACGTTCGCGACCGGCCCGCCGCGCAGCGAGCCCTTGGTCGCCCCCTTCGCGACGGCTACCTTCGCGGCGCCCACGTGCAGCACACCCGCGTCATCGAACGAGATGGCGTCGGCGGTGCCGTCTCCGTCGACATCGAGCTGCGCGGTCGCGAGCGACTTCGCCTCGGCGGTGCCGGCCGCGGCCAGGATGAGCACGAAGGACCCGCCGACGCGTCGCATCGCCTGGAAGGTAGCGCGGCTACGCCTGGTTCGCGCTGATCAGCGTCGTGAACCGCCGCGCCAGCCATCTCGGTGGCACCCCCGTGCGCGGCGGCGACCGCTCCGTCCATCATCGAGATGCTAACGTCCGCCGGGCCGTGTTCAGTCCCGCGGACTACGCCTACGACCTGCCTCCGGAGCTGGTCGCCCAGCAGCCCACCGGGGCCCGTGACGCCTCGCGTCTGCTGCACATCTGCGCCGATGGTTCGCTCGAGGACCGCATGTTCGCGGACCTGCCGGGACTCCTCCCCGCCGACGCGGTCCTGGTCGTCAACGACACGCGCGTGATCCCCGCGCGCGTCCTGGGGCAGAAGGCGACCGGCGGCAACGTGGAGGTCTTCTTCCTCGAGCCCGAGCCGGCCACCCCCGCGCCGGCGGGGATGTCGGCGTGGCGCTGCCTCGCCAAGGCCCGGCGGCCTCTCAAGCCGGGCCAGGAGGTACTGGTCAACGGGGTTGCCCTGCGGATCCTCACCGAGCGCACCACCGGCGATGGCTCGCTCGCCGTGGCCGCCCCCGGCGATGGCTATGCCTTCCTCGACGAGCACGGCCACATTCCGCTGCCGCACTACATCGATCGCGACGATGCGCCGGCAGACCGCGAGCGCTACCAGACGATGTTCGCCGCGAACCCGGGCGCGGTGGCGGCGCCGACGGCGGGCCTCCACATGACGCCCGCGATCAGCGCGGCCCTCACCGCCCGGGGCATCACCATCGCCCCGCTCACCCTCCACATCGGCTTCGGTACGTTTGCGCCCATCCGGGTCGACGACGTTCGCCAGCACACGATGCACCGCGAGCGCTTCGTCATCTCCGATACAACGGCGGCTCTGGTCGCCTCGGGGCGCCCGATCGTCGCTCTCGGCACGACCGCGCTCCGGGCGCTCGAAGCGGCCGCCACCGGCGATCACCGGGTCGCGGCCGGCCCGGGCTCGACCGATATCTTCATCTATCCGGGTTCCGGACACGTGTTCCGCGTCGTCGACCACCTCGTCACGAACTTCCACCTCCCCGAGTCGACGCTCCTCATGCTCGTCAGCGCCTTCGCCGGCCGGGACCGCATCATGGCCGCGTACCGCCACGCGGTGGCGCAGCGCTACCGCTTCTTCAGCTACGGCGACGCGTCCCTCCTGCACCGCGCCTGACCGGGGAGGCCGCCCGGGGGACCGTCACCACGCGAACTCGTGGAGCGTCCCCGTTATTCACCCGCAATGCAGAAGTTTCTTCGTGATGTTCACTGGATGGTCATGGATCCGGCGAACGGGTCGCGCGTAAGTAACGGGATGCCACGAACCAAGCTTCTTGCGGCGGCGTTCGCGCTCGTCGCCTGCAACAAGGCCCAGGACACGCGGACGACCGAGCCTCCCGCGCCGTCGACCAAGCCCGCCGATGCGTCGCTGCCGATGGCGGATCCGCCCCCTGCTGATGCGGCCGCGGAGAGCCCGTCGCCTGCCAGCCCGCCGGTTGCGATGCCCGATGACAAGACGCTCGCGCCGCTGGTGACCGGCAGCAACACCTTCGGCTTCAACCTGTGGCGGAAGCTCGATGCCAAGCCGAACCTCGCGTTCTCGCCCACGAGCATCTCCGTCGCGCTCGCGATGACCGCGACCGGGGCGCGCGCCGCGACGGCCACGCAGATGAAGCAGGTGATGGCCGTGCCGGATCTCGACGATGCGGCCCTCGCGCACGGCTGGGGCGACTTCGCCGCAGCCCTGCAGAACGACGGCCGCGGGATCACGCTGCGGATGGCGAACCGCCTGTTCGGAGAGAAGACGTACACCTTCGAGGCGCCGTACCTCGCCCTCACCAGGGATGCCTTCCGCGCCCCGTTCGAGCCGACGGACTTCGTCGGTGCCTTCGAGCCGTCGCGCACGCACATCAACACGTGGGTCGCGGACCAGACGGCGCAGAGGATCAACGACCTCATCCCCGCGGGGCAGCTCACCTCCGACACGCGGCTCGTCCTGGTGAACGCGATCTACATGCTCGCGAACTGGGAGACGGAGTTCGAGCCGCGCATGACGATGCCGAAGCCGTTTTACGCCCCGAAGCGGCACGACGTGCCGATGATGGAGCGGACGGGCGTGTATGCGCACGCGAAGCTCGACGGCACGACGCTCGTCGAGTTGCCCTACAAGGACGGCACGACGTCGATGCTCGTCGTGATGCCGAAGGACCTGGCCGCGGCCGAGCAGACGCTCACGGCCGAGACCTTCGGGGCGTGGCGCGCCGCGCTGTCGGCCAAGCGGATCACGCTGTCGCTGCCGAAGTTCAAGATCGACCCGCCGGTCGCGGTCGAGCTGTCGAAGGTGCTCGCGGACCTCGGCATCAAGGACGCGTTCGACAAGGACCGGGCTGACTTCACCGGCATGGCGAACCCGAAGGCGGCCGAGGACCGCCTCTACATCTCCAAGGTCTTCCACAAGGCGTTCGTCGCCGTCGACGAGAAGGGCACCGAGGCCGCCGCCGCCACGGCCGTCGTGATGGCCAAGGCGGGCTCCGCGGCCCCCACCGAGCCGCCGCCAGAGGTCACGTTCGACCATCCGTTCCTCTTCTTCGTGATCGATCGGGCTTCAGGCCTCGTCATGTTCATGGGTCGTGTCGTAGATCCGGCGATGTGATCACCCAGCTCCCCACCGCGGGCTTCTCGTTCGAGCTCACAGCGACGCTCGGGCACGCCCGCGCCGGCATCCTCCACACGCCCCGCGGCTCGATCGAGACGCCGGTGTTCATGCCGGTCGGCACGCAGGGCACGGTGAAGGCGATGACCGCCGACGAGCTGCGCGCGCCGCCGATCGACGCGAAGATCATCCTCGGCAACACCTATCACCTCTATCTGCGGCCCGGCCTCGAGGTGATGGAGCTCGTCGGTGGGCTCCACAAGTTCGCCGCGTGGGACCGCCCGATCCTGACCGATTCGGGAGGCTTCCAGGTGTTCAGCCTCGCCGGCATCAACGAGATCGACGACGACGGCGTCACGTTTCGCTCGCACATCGACGGCAGCAAGCACCGCTTGACGCCGGAGGTGTCCATGCACATTCAGAAGACACTCGGATCCGACATCGCCATGGTCTTCGATCAATGCCCTCCCGGCGATGCGCCGGCCGAGGTCCAGGAGGTCGCGCTCGCGCGCACGACCGCCTGGGCTGCGCGCTGCCGTGACGCACCCCGCGCGCCTGGCCAGGCGCTGTTCGGCATCGTCCAGGGCGGCATCGACGTCGAGCGCCGACTGCGCCACGCGACCGCGATCACGGCCATGGACTTCGATGGCCACGCCCTCGGGGGCCTCGCGGTGGGCGAGAGCGTCGATGACACGTACCGGGTGCTCGATGCGGTCGCGCACACGCTGCCTGCAGAGAAGCCGCGCTACCTCATGGGCGTGGGCACGCCCGCGGACCTCTCCCGGGGCATCGCGGCCGGTATCGACATGTTCGACTGCGTGATGCCGACCCGGAACGCCCGGAACGGCTACCTGTTCACGAGCGAGGGCCGGGTGAACATCTCCAACGCCAAGCACCGGACAGACACCGCCCCGGTGGACGCCGCGTGCCCGTGCCACACGTGCCAGACCCACTCACGGGCGTACCTGCGACACCTCTTCCAGGCCAAGGAGATCCTGTACGCGCGCCTCGCAACCCTCCACAACCTCACGTTCTATGCGCGCCATGTCCGGGCCATCCGCGACCGGATCCTCGCCGACGGGACCCGCGTCCATTAGGGGGCTTGACCCCCATTACCCCCGATGCTACGAACCGCCAACTTTTCCGCGTCCTTAGCCCGCAGGTGACCCATGCAAGCAATGTCTCCGATTGTGATGATGCTCGTGATGTTCGGCATCTTCTACTTCATCCTGATCCGTCCGCAGGTGAAGAAGCAGAAGGAGCACCGCGCGATGCTGGACAAGCTCGGGAAGGGTGACGACGTCATCACGCGCGGCGGCATCATCGGCCGCATCACCGGCGTCGCCGACGACGGCATCCTCGTCGTCGAGCTGCAGGACAAGGTTCGCGTTCGGATCCCGCGCCCGTACATCGAGGGCGCTTACAAGGCCGGGGAGAAGTTGCCCGAGTCCGCCACGAAGAACGCCGCCTAAAAGAGGGTTGTCATGGACCGTAGCTTGAAGTGGCGCACGCTGATCTTTTTGATCAGCGTCGTCCTGTGTGTGGGCATCTTGCTGCCGACCGTCATGACGGGCGGACAGTTGCCGTCGTGGTGGCCGTTCGACAAGGCGATCCAGCTGGGGCTCGACCTCCAGGGCGGATCGCACATCGTCTACAGCATCGATCTCGACAAGGCGGTCGACGACCGCGCGAGCGAGCTGAAGCGCGACTTCGATTCGAAGTTCGCCGACGAGCAGATCAAGGCGACGGTCAAGACGCCCCCGAGTCCCACGGGTGCCGTGACGATCGTCCTCGCCGACCAGGCGAACCGCGAGAAGGTGCTCGCGTCGATCAAGGCCGACTACATGCGGAGCAAGGAGCCCGAGGTCGAGCAGATCGATTGCCCGGCCACGGAGGCCGCAGGTGCCATCTGCCTCAAGGTCCACCACGACTTCGCGGAGAATCTGAAGAAGTCGGCGCTGGCCAACGCGGTCAACACCATCCGCGAGCGCATCGACGAGAACGGCGTCGCCGAGCCGACGGTCGTGCAGAAGGGCGACGAGATCATCGTCGAGTTGCCCGGTCTCGATGCCGAGCGCACGGCGCAGACTCGCGATGACATCGCGCGCGCCGCCAAGCTCGAGTTCAAGGTCGTCGCCGAAGGCAACCCGTTCATGGCGGAGCTCTTCCGTCACGTGGGCAACGAAGGCGGCAAGGAGCGCAAGGCCACCGAGCCCCGCGCCCGGGAAGAAGAGATCCAGGCCGAGATCGAGCAGTGGCGTCCCGATGATGGTGGCGACCTCCGCACGGACTACTACCTGCTCGCCCGCAACAAGCCGATGAACCTCACCCCGGACCGCGCGCTCGAGATCGAGTGCGTGCGTCGGACCGAGGTGACGTCGCGCACCGTCGACGGCAAGATCAACTGCCCCAAGGTCGAGGGGCGCCACATCATTCGCTGGTACCTCCAGGACCTCGCGAAGGCGGATCCGAAGTTCGTCGTGCCCGACCAGTTCCAGGTCGCGTACGAGGAGATCGATCCGGCGCTCGATGCGACCGACAAGCGCACCATGTGGCGCACGTACCTCCTCGAGCGTGCAGTGCGCCTCACCGGTACGTCCATCTCGTCGGCGACCGGGCAGTACGACCCGAACACGAACCGTCCGGTCGTCCTCATCGACTTCAACCGCTACGGCAGCCGCGTCTTCGGCGACCTGACGGCCGAGATCGTGGGGCGCAAGCTCGCCACGATCCTCGACGACAAGGTGAAGAGCGCGCCCATCATCAACGGCGCCATCCGCGGCGGCCGTGCCTCCATCACCATGGGTGGCACAGATGCCCAGGTGCAGGAGCGCGAGCGCGACAGCCTCGTGAACGTCCTGAAGACGGGCTCCTTGCCCGCGCCCCTCCGCGAGGAGAGCGCCAGCAAGGTCGGTCCGACGCTCGGTCGCGATGCCATTCAGAAGACGCAGCTGTCCTTCATCCTGGGCGTCATTCTCGTCGTCCTGATCATGGTCGGCTTCTACCGGAAGAGCGGCTGGATCGCGGTGTTCGCCGTGCTGTTCCACGTGCTCGTCACGCTGGCGGTCATGGCGCTCTTCAAAGCGACCCTGACGTTGCCCGGCATCGCGGCGCTCGTGCTGTCGGTCGGCATGTGCGTCGACGGCAACATCCTCATCAACGAGCGCATTCGAGACGAGCTCTTGCTCGGCAAGAGTGTCCGCGGCGCCGTCGACCTCGGGTTCTCGCGCGCGTTCTCGGCGATTCTCGATGGCCAGTTCACCATCGCCGCTTCGGCATGGGTGCTCCTGCAATACGGCTCCGGTCCCATCAAGGGCTTCGCCGTCATGATGCTCGTCGGCGTGTTCACCACGGTCGCGACGAATACCTGGGTGACCCGCATTTTCTTTGACTGGGCCGTCACGCGTAAGAAAAACGCGACGACGCTCTCGATCTGAGCAAGACCATGAGCGAGCACAAGTTCCGCTACATGCTCCCGCCCGGCACGAACTTCGCGTTCGTCCCGAAGTTCAAGGCGTGGATCTGGCTGTCTATCCTCCTGACGATCGCGACGGTCGCGGTCCTCTTCGTGAACAAGTCGCAGCGCGGCGAGTTCATGAACTGGACGACCGACTTCAAGGGCGGCACCGAGATCGTGCTGGCCTTCAAGGACAAGGCGACCGGCGCGTACAAGAAGGAGCCCGTCGGCACGATCCGCGAGACGTTCGGCCAGGCTGGTGAGGAGGGCCTCGAGGTCGGTGACATGACCTACAACGAGGAGACCGCCGAGGGTAAGGAGATCGTCGTCGAGGGCATGGTCGTGAAGACCCCGCGCTTCTCGGCCCTCAAGAAGGAGGTCGCCGAGTCCGCGCGCCTGGCGTTCGAGCAGCAGTTCGCGGATCGCGAGCTCGGCAAGGTCGCCTGGTCCGGCGACCGCCTCTTCGTGCGCAGCAAGAAGAGCATCAAGAACGAGGAAGTCGCGCCGGTGTTCGCGGCCGCGGGCCTCGAGCTGAAGCAGTGGTCGCCCAAGGAGATGGCGCTCTACGGTCACGCCGATGAAGGCACGGGCGACATCAGCTCCGTCTTCACCGCGTGGGGCCTCGACCGCCAGTACGAGCAGATCCTCGAGAAGGCGCTGCCGGACACCGACGTCATCGTCGTGCAGAGCGCGGGCGTCGGCGCCAAGGCCGGCGACAAGCTCCGCCACGACGCGGCCAAGTCGATCATCTACGCCATCTTCCTCATCATGCTGTACCTCGCGTTCCGGTTCGACATCCGGTACGCGCCGGGCGCGGCGTTCGCCGTCATCCACGACGCGGTCATGGTCATCGGCGTGTTTGCCCTGACCTGGACCGAGGTCTCGCTGACGTCGGTGGCCGGTCTCCTGACCGTCATGGGGTACTCGGTGAACGAGACCGTCATCAGCTTCGATCGAATTCGCGAGAACGAGGCGAAGCTGAAGGACAAGTCGATCGAGCGCATCATCGACATCTCGATCAACGAGCGCCTCGCGCGCACGATCATGACGGCGTCGACGGTGTTCGCGACGACGCTCATCATGAACATCTTCGGCACGGGCCACGTGCGGAACTTCGCGTTCGCGATGAACGTCGGTGTCATCGTCGCCACGTACTCCTCGATCTTCCTCGCGGCTCCGATCTTCCTGTGGATCTCGAAGAAGTACTACTCGGGTCCGCCGAAGCATCGTCGCGTGGCGCCGGTGCAGTCGGTCGCGACCGCGTCGGCCTCGGCGTCCGACGAGTAGCGAGCTCTCGGTGCGAAAAGATCCCGGGATCTCCGGGATCTACGTCACTTCGATGTCAGAGGGCGCGGCTAGTTTGCGCGCGTGCTCACCCGGCTGCGCAGTGTCGACGAGACGATCGTCGCACGCCTCGCTTCGACCCTGAAGTTGAGGCTGCCCACGGCGCGCTGCCTCGCCGTGCGCGGGGTGACCGAGCCGTCGGCCGCGCAGGGCTTCATCGACCCGCGCCTCGCCGCGCTACGCCCACCCGCCGGTCTCGCGGGCCTGTCCACCGCCGTGGGCCGTCTGGCCACCGCGGTGGAGCGGGGGGAGCGTATCGGGGTGTTCGGCGACTACGACGTCGACGGCATCACCACGGCCGCACTCCTCACCACGTTCCTCCGCGCCTGCGGTGTCCACGTGGAGGTCGCGGTCGCGAGCCGCCACGCTGGTTACGGCTTCACGGCCGCTGCGGCCGATGACTTCGCCGACCGGGGCTGCACCCTCGTGATCACCGGCGACTGCGGCACCAGCGACCTGGTCGCGATCTCGCGGGCTGCGCAGCGTGGCATCGAGGTCATCGTGGTTGACCACCACACGGTGCCGGCCGGGGACTCGCATCCATCGTGCGCGCTCGTGAACCCGCACCGTGCGGACTCGACGTTCCCGTTCCGCGGGATGGCGAGCGTCGGTCTCGGCTTCTATGTCGCAGCGGCGGTCCGCACCGAGCTCCGGGACCGCGGGTTCTTCCGGACGCACGGGCCTGGGCCCGAACCCGATGTACGCGAGCTCCTCGACTTCGTGGCCCTCGGCACCATCGCCGACCTCGTGCCGCTCGCCGCCGAGAACCGGATCCTCACGTCGCTGGGGCTCAAGCGGATGAACGCGACGCTCCGGCCCGGCGTCGCGGCGCTCCTCCAGGTCGCCGGGGTCGACCGCGAGGTCGATGCACGCACGGTCTCGTGGAAGCTCGCGCCGCGCATCAACGCCCCCGGTCGTCTCGGCGCTGCCGAGCCCGCCCTCATGCTGCTCCTCGCCGACGAGTCCACGGCCGCCGAGCGGGCCCAGGTTCTCGAAGCCGCCAATGCCGAACGCCGCGAGGTTCAGGATCGCGTGATGACGGAGGCGATGGCGATGCTCGAATCGGTCGACACCGATGCGGCCTCGGCGATCGTCGTGGCCGGGGAGGGCTGGCCCCCGGGCGTCGTCGGAATCGTCGCCGCGAAGCTCGTCGACAAGTTTCAGCGCCCCGCCTTCGTGGTGGCCATCGATGCCGACACCGGTATCGGCCGCGGCAGCGCTCGCAGCTGCAACGGCGTCAACCTCTACGATGCTCTCGCCAAGGCGTCCGGCTGCCTCGACCGCTTTGGCGGGCACGCCGCCGCCGCCGGCTTCACGCTCACCCGCGAGCGGGTGGCGGCCCTCGACGCCGAGCTGCGCGCCGCGTGCGCTGCTGACGGCACGGCCAGCATCCGCCTCGCCGAGGGTTCGGGCCGCATCGGCACGCGCGATATCGACGCCGAGGTTCGCCTCGCCGAAGTCGACGAGCGTCTCGCCGAGGAGCTGGCCGGTCTCGGTCCCTTCGGCCAGGAGAATCCGCCCCCTGTCCTGGTCGCGCGTCATACGAAGGTCACGGCGTTGCGCCGGGTCGGCGACGGCTCGCACCTGAAGCTCACGCTCGAGGATGGCTTCACCTCGCGCACCGCCATCGGCTTTGGCCTGGGGCCTCGCGAGGTCGAGGTCGGCAGTCACATCGACGTCGCGTTCCTCCCCACGATCAGCACCTGGCAGGGCCGTCGCTCGGCCGAGCTCGAGCTGGCGGACCTCGCCGTATCCCGCGGATAGATCTGGCCGCGCCGGCCTGGGGGCGGTAGGACTCGGAGGTGGCCGCTACCGACGACGATGCTCCGGTTCCCCGCCTGCCACGCGGCCGGATGATCAAGCTGTCGGTCCCGATGGTCGTGCGCATCCTCCTGACGCTCACGCTCCTGGTGATGATCATCATGATCCAGAGGCCGTGCGCCGAGGGCGTGTCGCGCTTCGTGACCGGCTTTGGTGATGGTTCGGGCTCTGGCTCCGCGGCCGGGTCCGGCGCGCCGATCGTCGAGACGCCGGAGCTGCGGCCCGAGGATTACGAGTCGATCACGAGCGACATGACGCCCGAGGAAGTGCAGGCCGCGATGAAGCGCGCCCGCGCCAAGGCAGAGGCGAAGGCCAAGGCCAACGCGGCTTCGGGTAGTTCGGGCTCGGGCTCGGGCTCGGGCTCGGGCTCGGGCTCCAAGTAGCAGTCCGACGGCGGCCGAGACCCTGCGCAGGGACCGGTTTGGAGCGGCGGCCGAGACCCTGCGCAGGGACCGCGGGCCTGCTTCTTCCGGTCAGGCCGCGCCCTGCGCCTCCTCTGGTCGCCGAAGGCATGAGCCTGCGAAACGCGCTGGCACGCAGCTCCGGGCGTACCTGGGCGAATGCCCCCCGCGTCGCACCAACTAGAATGGGCAGTAAAATCCTCATCCGCACCGCGATGTCGTCCGTCAGACTCACCCCCTAAGCTCCGAAACTCGCGTGGTAGTTCTCACGCCAAGCACAACGGAGGATCGAATGCTCGACGGTGCGACGTTGACGAGGACGTACGACGTAGTGGCTGCGGTCGCGATGGCGTCGCGGACAGCGTCTCGATGGGGGGCGCGCGAGTCGCCGAACGCGGCCACCACGAGCGATGTGCCCGCGTGGACGCCGGGCGCATCGTGGTAAACGGTCGACCTGGCTCTTCGCGCGATCCAGCGTGTACGCGATGGTCTCGACGCCGATGAGGCACGCTGGCTGCGCCACGCCGAGCGCGTGCGGATCTGGAGGCAGCTCGGCATGGTCTCGGCACTCGACTACTGCGAACGAGTGCTGGGGCTCGCGCCCCGGACGGCGAAGGAGCGACTGCGCGTGGCCCGCGCTCTCGCGTTGCTGCCGGCGATCGAGGACGAGCTCCGCGCGGGGCAGCTGAAGTACTCCATCGTCCGCGAGCTCGCGCGCGTCGCGACATCGAGTACGGAGCGCGCATGGATCGACCATGTTCGGGGCAAGTCGCTTCGCGAGGTCGAGGAGCTCGTCGCAGGTCACCGCCGCGGCGACCTGCCGACCGACGAGCCCGACCCAAACCTGCGGACGGCGCCCTTCGTGCTCGACCTCACCCCACGTGTGCGCACGCTGATGCTGGCCGCCGTGGCCCGGATTCGCAGCGACGCCGACCATGATCTCGACGACGATGCGATCGCCGAGGCGCTCGCGCAGGCTGTGCTCGCTGACGATACGGCATCGCCCGAGTCGGGACGTGCGAAGTACCAGATCGCCTTCAACGTCTGTCGACGATGCGACCAGGCCGAGCAGCACGTCCACGGCTACGCTGCGCCCGTCACCGCCGAGATGCTCGAGCGCGCCCGCTGCGACGCAGTCACGATCGGCGACCTCGATGTAGCGACACCCGAGCGCGCTTCCCAGTCGATTCCGCCGGCGACCGCACGTCTCGTCTGGCATCGCGACCTGGGGCGCTGTCAGACGCCCGGCTGCCGATCCAAGCGCGGTCTCGAGCTCCATCACATCGTGCGCCGCGCGGACGGCGGGTCGCACGATCCGAGCAACCTGACCGTGCGGTGTAGCGCGTGTCACCAGGCCCACCACGACGGACTCGTGACGATCGGCGGCATTGCGCCTGACCACCTGACGTTCGTGCGCCACGAGCCGGCGCCAGCGGTCACGCCCAACCCGATCGTCGCCGACGCCGTGGCGGCGATCGTCGGACTGGGCTTCTCGAAGACGATCGCACGCGCGGCTGTCGATGCAGTCAGAGAACACGCAGAGCTAGGGGCTGCCGCGCTACTCCGCGCGGCCCTCGCGAGGTGCCCCCGCCCTTCGAGCTGAACCGACGCCTAGACCTACGCGGAGGCTCTCCGCTGGCACGGGCCGCGATACACTGGTCCGGATGACGGTTGCGCGGACGCTCGCTGCCTTGCTGGTCGTGGGCGGCGCGATGGCCGGTGGGCATGTCGCGTGCCTCGAGCCTGACGTGCAGTTCTGCTCGGCGTCGGTCATCTGCCCGGTGACGATGGTCTGTGCCGGCGACGCGTGCGTGACGCCGGAGCAGGCCACGGCCTGCAACGGGAAGGTCGATGGGGACGCGTGCATGGCGGACGGGATCGCCGGCACGTGTTTCGGGGCTGGTTGCTTGCCGGCCGGGTGCGGCAACAACCGCCTCGATCAAGGTGAAGCCTGCGACGACGGCAACACGACGTTCGGCGATCAGTGTGCCGCGGACTGCCGGTCCACGGAGGTGTGCGGCAACGGGATCGTCGACATGCCCGTCGGCGAGCAGTGCGACACCGGCCCGACGGGGCTATCGGGCGACGGCTGTTCGTCGCGATGTCAGGTGGAGCTGCTGCTGTGGCGGGACGGCGCGCCGCCGCTGCCTGCGAGGCGCACCGGCTTTCGCGTCGCGTGGAACGGCACGTCCCTCATGCTGATCGGGGGCTCGCCCGTCGGCAGCGCGGTCGTCCTCGATGACCAGTGGCACCGCGAGGGCGCCACGTGGGTCAAGCACGCGCCGGCGACGCCGCTGCCCGCACGTAACCGGTTCGGGATGGCCTTCGACGAGAAGCGTCAGGAGGTCGTGGTTTTCGGCGGGTTCGGCGTCGGCGGAAGCGCGCTGCAGGACACGTGGGTCTACGCCAACGGCGCCTGGACGCAGGTCACCACGGAACCGGCGCCGTCCGCGCGCGGTGATGTGCGGCTGAGCTACGACCCGGGGCTCGAGAAGATCGTCCTGTTCGGCGGCGCCCCCAGCACGGGCTCGGCGGCCACCGCCCTGAGAGACACCTGGCTCTGGGATGGCAAGCGCTGGACCCAGAGCGCCAGCGGCAGCGCGGCTGAGTGCTCGGCAAACGATTCGGGCGTCGCCCCATGTGCACGCGCGAACGCAGCACTCGCGTATCTGGGCGCGGAGCAGCGGACCTTGATGTTCGCGGGCCGCTTCTCTCCGAGCGGGGGCGGTCCGTTCGACCGCGTATGGCAGCTGGATCCGGGGGGCGCCCCGACAGGTCCGAGATGGTCCGGGCAGGACACCCCACTCACCCTGGTGGCGCCCGGCATGGTGGCGGCGCCGGTCGCAGACGGTGGCGTCGTCGCGATCGCGTCGTCCGGGGCGTGTGCGGTGCGGAACGATCTTGCGTGGAGCGCGTGTCCCGCCGCGCCCATCGACGCGGCGGGGCTCGAGCTGGCCCGCGATCCCGCGGCCGGCTCCACGTACATCGTCGATTCCAGAGCCCTCCTGTATCCGTTCTCCGAAGACCAAGGGGAGTGGGTCTCCGCGCCGCTCGTGCCCGTGGCGCCGAAGGCCGTGGCCTTCGACCCCATCCGCAATGTCCTGGTCGTCACCAGCGACGATGCCCGGACGCGCGGCACCTGGCAGTGGGACGGGCGGAGCTGGCACCCGAGCGGCGCGGTCCCGGGCGACGTCTCGCGGGTCGGCGGCGCGTTCGTGTTCGACCGCGATCGGCGCGAGCTGCTGCACTTCGGCGGCGTGGCGAACGGAACGATCTACTCAGACCTCTACGTCTTCGACGGCCAGTCGTACGTCCCGCGGGCGGCTGCCGAGCCCTCTCCGGCGCGACGCGACCATGGGCTCGCCTACGACGAGGCGCGTCGCGAGCTCGTGCTGTTCGGCGGCGACACGAGCGCCTCCGGCGCGGGCACGCACGTCGGCGACACGTGGACGCTCGCCGGCGACAGCTGGGCGGTGCGCGCGCCGGCCACCGCGCCGTCGCCGCGCGCCGGCCACTCGATGGCGTACGACCCCGCCCACGGATACGTTGTCCTGTTCGGCGGCAGGGCGACAGGCGGTGTGTCCGGAGAGACCTGGATCTGGGACGGGACCACGTGGACGAACGTGCCGCCGGATCCCAGCGGTCCGCGGGCACGCGAGCGGGCCGCCCTGATCGACGACCCCGTGGTGCAGGCCCTGTTCATGATCGGCGGGTTCTCGCCCGACGGCTGGCTGACCGACGTGTGGCGCTGGACCG